>JBJMJD010000011.1:0-47096 GCA_045806525.1 Gaiellales bacterium
CGCGTCGCGGTGCCGGACCGCGCCGACGACGTGATCGGGGCGACGTTGGTCTCGCTCGGCCATGCCTGGGACAGCGATTCCACCAGCGATCTCGACGACGCAGCCACCAGGTTGGGCGAGCTGTTCTCGGGCCTGCGCGTGCTCGGTCGCCGTCCCGGCGGGGGGCGGCCGGTCTCGCCCAGCACGCCGCTGGCCCTGCTCACGCGTGCCCACAACTTTCAGCGCGCGTCGAGTGAGCTGCGCTTCTTCGTTCCCAGCGAAGGTTCTGCGCTCGACGTGCGAAGCTACTGCATCCCCATCTACGCTCCCCACCCGGTGGCCGCACACGCGTGGCTGAACGAGTGGCTCGAACCGAGCGTCGAGGCGGGCGCGGTGGCCGAGCTGCGGCTGCCGGTTCCGCTCGAGCAGGCACGGCCACTGATCGATCCGACGCTGGCTGCAAACCCGGCCATCTGCCCACCGCTGCCGGTGCTGGCGCTCAGCATCGAGCCGTCGATCTCGGAGCAGGGGCAGCAGCGGCGTGACCAGATCTGGACCGAGTTGACAGGGTGACGGCGCCGCTGGTGTGGCTGCTGCTGTCGGCGCTGGCGGTGATCGCGCCTCCCGCCCCCACCGGGCCGGCCGCCTGGCGGGGGGCGCCGCCGGTGGTGGTGGCTCGGCCGTCGCAGCCCGCCTCGGGACACCTGGTGCAGGTACTGGTGGCCCAGCTTCCCAAGCGCGCGCGCGACGTCGAGGTGGTGGCCGCTCCACAGAGGGTGCCGGCGCGCCTCGTAAAGCCGGGCATCCGGCGTGCGCAGCTCGTCGCACCGGCGCCGGGGCCGCTGACGCTCACGGTCGAGTTCGCACTGCGCGGCCACCGCTACGAGGTCGCCGGCGGCGTGATCTTCGTGACCGTGGGCACCTAGCGTCCAGTAGACTTCTTCATGCCGATCAGGCAGCCGCGGCGCGCAAGCGTCGAGGAAAGTCGGGACACCACAGGGCAACGGTGCCGGGTAACTCCCGGACGGGGAAACCCGCTGGATAGCGCAACAGAGAGGAGACCGCCCACCGGCGTCGCACGTGAACGCCGAGGCAAGGGTGAAACGGTGGTGTAAGAGACCACCAGCGTCCCCGGAGACGGGGGCGGCTAGGCAAGCCCCACCGGGTGCAACGCCAATCGGAGCGCTGACGCGGCCCCGCCGAGCTCCAGGTAGGCGGCAACGAGCCGGCCGGAGACGGCCGGCCCAGATGGATGGCTGCCCCAGACAGAATCCCGCTTACAGATCGGCTACCGGAAAGCCCCGCAAATGCGGGGTTTTCCCATTCAGGGAGTGGGGCGGTGCATCACCGGTGCATCACGAGCACGGCGCTTAGACCTGGAAGGCTTTCGTCGCGAAGAAGCGGTCCGGCGACTACCTCGCCGACCGGCGCAACTGGATCAAGGCGAAGAACCGCGACTACTGGCGCTACTCGCTCGAGCCCGAAAGCCCTGCGCATGCGGGGCTTTCTCATTTCTGCCATGGATTCTGGTCAGCCACCCGGTAGCATCGAGACCACATCGGAGGTGTGGGCGTGCGAAAGATCGTCGTGTACGAGCTGTTGTCCCTTGACGGGGTTGCCGAGGACCCGGATGGTTTCATCACCGAGTGGGACGACGCGATGGACGCCGACCTCGCCGCCGTGATCGCGACACAGGACGCGGTGATTCTGGGCCGTCGTAGCTACACGGCGTGGGCGCAGTTCTGGCCGAGCAGCGAGATCGAGCCATTCGCGACCTTCATCAACGAGGTCACGAAGTATGTCGCGACCTCGACGCCGCTTGACCGCGACTGGGCCAATGCGACGGCGCTTGACGGCGACCTGGTCGACGTCGTTGAGGATCTCAAGCAGCAGCCCGGAGGTGACATTGGCGTCCACGCAAGCATCTCGGTTGCACAGGCGCTGCTCGCCGCCGACGTCGTCGACGAACTCAGGCTCGTGATAGCGCCGAGGATCGCCGGCCGCGGACGACGACTGCTCGACGGCCTGCCGTCGATGCAGCTCGAATCGATCGGAAGCGAGATCTCGCCGACCGGCTATCTGCTCGTTCACTATCGCGTTCGTCGTTAGGGCGACGCGGCGTCCGTCCCCGCGGCTAGCGGCGCCCGAAGATGCTCAGGAAGAACAGGAAGACGTTGAGAACGTCCAGGAAGATGGAGGCCGCCAGCAGCGGCGCGACCCGGATGTCCTGCGAGCGGCGCAGGCGCTGGAAGTCGACCATCGTGAAGCCGGCGAAGATGATCAGCCCCAGCACCGCGTAGATCAGCTGACCGTTCGGGATGCGCACGAAGATCGTGACGATGCCGAAGATGATCAGCGCCAGCAGCGCGAAGAACAGCAGCCGGGCGAGGCTGGAGAGGTCGCGCCGGGTGGCGTACCCCGCGGCACCGAACCCGGCGATGAACAGCGCCGTGGCGCCGCCGGCCTGCCAGACCGCCTGCGGGTTCGTGCTCACGTAGTAGGCGATCGTGGGCGCGACGGCGAGTCCCATCACGAGGCCGAACGTGAGCAGCAGCACGATGGCCAGCTGCTCCGATCGCTGCGCCGCCGCCTGCAGCCCGAACAGGCAGGCGATCGCGACGATAAACCACAGCCAACCCCACTGGTAGGCCATGTCGCGGCCGAGGTAGGCGCCCAGCGCGAAGAACGCCGAGGTGAGCGCCACGAATCCCATCGTCTGCCCGAACAGGGAGTGCGACTCGTCGCGGGTGAGGACCGGGGAGGTGCTGGTGTCCGAGATCACCCCTCAACAGTACCCAGCGCGCCATGCCGGTTCAAGCGACGCGCCGGGGATCACGGGTCGCCGGATGCACTGGCCCCGCGAACCCGCCGGGGCGGTGTTATCCGGCGAACAGCTCGGCCACGGCGCGCTCGAGCTGCTCGCGCGGGACGTCGCGGACGTGCTGGGCGAGTCCCCAGCGATGGCCGAAGGGGTCCGTGATCTGCCCGTAGCGCTCGCCCCAGAAGACCTCGGCCAGGGGCTGCCGGACCTCGGCGCCGCCGTCGATCGCGCGCTTCCAGACGGCGTCCACGTCGTCGGTCGACAGGTGCAGCACGGTCGCCGTACCGCCGATGCTGAGCGGCGAGAGCACGCCCATGTCGGGGAACTCATCGGCCAGCATCACGGTCGAGGAGCCGAACCGGAGCTCGACCTGCATCAGCTTGCCTCCCGGCACCGCCAGCCGTCCGCGCTCCTGCGCTCCGAGCACGCCGGTATACCACTCGGCCGCCGCGGCGGCATCGCGGACGACGAGGTGAGGGGCGATCGCGAGGGCGCTCATGCGCCGGCCGGGACGCCGTGGCGTGCGACGGCGCGGTCGTAGTTGAGCCGCATCAGCGCGGTCACGTCGCGCACGTCGTCGTCGCCGTTGATGCGGCGGGCGGCCGGCCCCTGCGAGTCGGGGAAGACGGGGTGCGGCACGATCCGGCCCTCCGCAATCAGCTCGGCCCACACGCTCTTGGGGAACGAGAAGTGCGCCGCGTGATCGCCGTGCAGGTGGCCGATCTCACGCCGTCCCACCGTAAATGCGTACTCGCCGCGGCGGCCCGGACCGGCGGTGACGCCGGGCCACGAGGTGACCTCCGCGGTGATCGTCTGGCTGGCCGTCTGTGCGCTGGTCATGGGTGCCTCCCGGAGGGACCGTCGAATGCTCGAACCCCACACTACAACTTCACGTTAACTTGAAGTCAAATGGCCGGCATGGTTCACTGCAGCGATGCCGGCACTGCTCACCATCGGCGATGTCTCGCGGCGCAGCGGAGTCGCCGCCTCCGCGCTGCGCTTCTACGAGCAGCGCGGACTGATCACCTCGGAGCGATCGGGGTCGGGCCACCGCCGATACCCGCGGGCGGTGCTGCGGCGAATCGCCTTCATCGTCTTCGCGCAGCGCGTGGGGCTGACCCTGGACGAGATCGTGGTGGAGCTGGGCAAGCTGCCTCCCGGCCGCGCGCCCACCCGCCGCGACTGGTCGCGCCTGTCACGCACCTGGACATCGCGCATCGACCAGCGGATCCGCGAGCTGCAACGCCTCCGCGCCGGGCTGACCCAGTGCATCGGCTGCGGGTGCCTGTCGCTCGACCGCTGCCGGCTGGCGAACCCCGGTGACCGGGCGGCCGGGCTCGGGCCTGGCCCGCGCTACTGGATCGGCGATCCGCGGCCGCGCTGAACGGCCGTCACTTCGACGGCAGCGTGCGGGCGTAGGTCGTGCCGAGCGTGACCCACTCCGCCAGCTGCGCCCGGGTCTGAATGTGCTCGGAGCGCACCCGCAGCCAGCCCTGCATCGGGCGGCCGCGCATCTCCATCGGGCGGGCGTCCGTGGTTGCGACCAGCTCGTCCGACATGGCCGGGTCGACGCGCACCATCAGACCGCCCTGGCCGCTGGCGGCCACCGCCATGTTGCCGCCGATCAGGAATGCCAGGCCGCCGAACATCTGCTTCTCGGTGAGCTCGTGCTCGCCGGCGACCAGCTCCCGTATCCGCTCGGCGAGCGCCTCGTCGTACGCCATGTCGCGATGGTACACAAGGTGTGTCCCCGCCCGATCGGAAGCACCCGACCTATGATCGTCGCCACAAACCGACCGCGACCCAAGGGAGCCACGCCATGGCCGACAAGCCGCCCATCGATCTCTACATCGCCGCCTACTCCGACCCCGATGCCGCCCAGGCCGACTGGGACGGTCTCAAACAGCTCGCCCGGGAGCGCGTGATCACCGTGGACGCGATGGTGCTCGTCCAGCGCGACGCCGACGGCAAGATCGACGTCAAGGACAACGGCCACGAAGTCGGCGTGGGCGCCACTCTGGGCCTGGTCGGCGGCGCCATCATCGGCCTCATCTTCCCGCCCTCGCTGCTGGCCTCGGCCGTGGTCGGCGGCGGCATCGGCGCCGGCGCCGGCGCGCTGCTCGACCATCACCTCAAGAGCGAGATCAAGGCCGACGTCGAGGACTCGCTGCCTCCGAATAGCTCCGGCATCGTGGCTGTGTTCGAGGAGCGCTGGGTGACCGAGGTCGAGAAGCAGCTGCGAAACGCCGAGAAGGTCGCGAAGCACCAGGTCGACGCCGACAGCGTCGAGAGCGTGAAGACGGAGGCTGCCAAGAGCGGCGGCTGAACTAAACGGACGCGCTCTCCGCTTCTGCTACCGTGAGGCCGTGGCCGGAATTTCTGTATCCGAACGGGGGTCGCGGCGCGACGCTCAGCGAAACCGCGCGCTGCTGATCGCCGCCGCCCGTGAGGCGTTCGCGGAGCGCGGCGTCGACGCGCGGCTGGACGAGATCGCCCGCAGGGCCGGCGTCGGCACCGGCACGCTCTACCGGCACTTCCCGACCCGCGAGGCGCTGGTGGAGGCGATCTTCGCCGAGCGCGTCGGAGAGTTTCTCGCGCTGGCCGAGGCCGGACTCGCCCAGCCCGACGCCTGGGCCGGGCTGGTCGGCTTCCTGGAGGCGACGCTGGAGCTGCAGCGCAGCGACCGCGTGCTCAAGGAGATCTTCCTACGCTATCCATTCGGGGAGGGGCGGCTGGCCGAGACGCGCGCGCAGATGCGGGCGCAGTTCGACGAGCTGATCGGCCGCGCTCGCGACCAGGGGTCGTTGCGGCCCGACTTCACGGTCGCCGACCTGGCCCTGCTCCTGTGGTCGTTCGCTCCGGTGATCGATGCCACCGCCGAGACGGCGCCCGAGGTCTGGCGGCGTCATCTGCACTGGCTGCTGGACGGGCTGCGCGCGGAGGCGGCGACACCGCAGACGCAGCCCCCGCTCGACGACGACCAGCTCAGCGAGTCGATGCGTTGCCTGCGTGCGCAACGCTTCGGGAGGCGCCAGTGAGCGCTCCCGCCCCGGCTACCTCGGCACCCCCGCAGCGCGTGCGCCTGATCTTCGCGGCGCTGATGCTGGTGCTGCTGCTGGCCTCGCTCGACCAGACGATCGTCTCGACCGCGCTGCCCACCATCGTGGGCGACCTCGGCGGCCTGTCGCACCTTTCCTGGGTGGTGACTGCCTACCTGCTCGCGTCCACCGTGTCCGGCCCCCTGTATGGCAAGCTCGGCGACCTGTACGGCCGAAAGCCGCTGCTGCAAGCGTCGATCGTGCTGTTCCTGATCGGCTCGGTGCTGTGCGGGCTCAGCCAGAACATGTCGGAGCTGATCGCGTTCCGCGCCCTCCAGGGCCTCGGCGGCGGCGGGCTGATCGTGCTGACCCTGGCCGTCGTTGGCGACATCTTCTCGCCCCGCGAGCGGGGCCGCTACCAGGGATTCTTCGGCGCCGTCTTCGGCGTGTCGACGGTGATCGGCCCGCTGCTGGGCGGCTTCTTCGTCGACAACCTGTCCTGGCGATGGATCTTCTACGTGAACCTGCCGGTCGGAGCGATCGCACTGATCGTGATCGGGGTGGCGTTCCACTCGCGCGCCGAGCACGTCCGTCACAGCATCGACTACCTGGGCGCGGGGCTGCTGGCCACCGGCCTCACCGCCATCGTGCTGTTCACGAGCCTGGGCGGCACCACCTACGCCTGGAGTTCGCCTGAGTCGCTGACGATGCTGATCGTCGGCATCCTGACGCTGGTCGCCTTCCCATTCGCGGAGCGTCGTGCCGCCGAGCCGATCCTGCCGCTCGCGCTGTTCCGAAACCGGGTGTTCGTCGTGACCAGCGCGGTCGGCTTCATCGTCGGCCTGGCGTTGTTCGGTGCGATCACCTACCTGCCGCTGTACCTCCAGGTCGTGAAAGGGCACAGCCCCACCAGCTCCGGGCTGACCCTGACGCCGCTGATGGTGGGCCTGCTCTTCACCTCGATCCTCAGCGGTCAGCTGATCAGCCGCTACGGCCGCTACAAGCCGTTTCCGATCGTCGGCACCGCGATCATGACCGTGGCGGTGCTGATGCTGTCCCGGCTGGAGGTGGGCACGCCGATCTGGCAGACGATCGTGGCGATGGTGGTGCTCGGCCTCGGACTGGGCATGGTCATGCAGGTGCTGGTGCTCGCCGCTCAGAACTCGGTCGACCACAGCCAGATCGGCGTTGCCACGTCTGGCTCGACGCTGTTCCGGCAGATCGGCGGCTCGATCGGCGTGGCCGCCTTCGGCGCCATCTTCACCAACCGGCTGGCCGGCGAGCTCGCCGCCAAGCTGCCGCCCGGAGCTCACATCCCCACCACCGCCAACCCGGACATCGTCAAGAACCTGCCGCCGGCGGTGCACTCGCCCTACGTGCATGCGGTCGCCGCCGCGCTTCAGCCGGTGTTCCTGACCGCCACCGGCATCGCCTTCATCGCGTTCGCGCTGACCTGGCTGCTGCGCGAGCAGCCGCTTCGCACCACGACCACGGCAGCGGCGGCCGGTGTCCAGCCTCCGGTTGCCGCGGGTGAGCCGCAGCAGCAGACGACCGCCGCCACACCGGTACCGCGCCAACCCATGCGCTAGAGTCGTCGACTCGGGCCAGAACCGGTCCGCCGGGCCGCCGACAGGGGGACGCGTTGATCGAGCAGACGACCGACAGCCACGCCACGATTGCGGTGGTGACGCGGTTCATCGAGTCGGTCGGACGACACGACCTGGACGCGATCCTGGGCGACATGACCGGCGACGCCGTCTACGAGAACCTCGGCCAAGACGTCGACAGCGGACGCCATCAGGGACATGACGCGGTGCGGGCGGCATTTGCGGCGGTGTTCGCCGCCTACCCCGACTGCCACTCCGACACCGACGAGCTGTTCGCCGACGGCAATCGCTGCTGCTACTGCTGGACGATGCGGTGGACGCAGGCGGATGGCACGCCCGCCAGCTCAACCGGCGTGGACATCTTCACCGTGCGCGACGGCAAGGTCGCGTACAAGAAGACCTACGAGTAGCGTCGTGTCAACCGATCCGGCGCACGAGGCATCGTCGCTCGCACTCGATGCCGACGCCATGCGGCAGCTCGGTTACCGCACGATCGACATGCTGGTGGATCGCATCACGGGGCCGCGAGGCCCCGTGGTGAACGCCGCGTCCCCTGCCGAGCTGCACCGGCGGCTCTCGATGCCCCCACCCGAGCAGCCGGCCGGTTTCGACGAGATCCTGGACGACCTCGAGCGCGACGTGCTGCCCTACGTTGCCCGACTCGCCCATCCCGGCTACCTGGCCTACGTCCCCGGCGAGGGTACCTGGCCGGGGGCGCTGGGAGATTTGATCTCGAGTGCGCTCAACATCGATGCCTGCTGGTGGCTGGGTGCCTCCGGCCCGGCCGCGCTGGAGCTGGCCGTGCTCGACTGGTTCCGGCAGTGGGTCGGCTATCCGGCCGCGGCGGGCGGCGCGCTCGTCTCGGGCGGCTCGGCCGCGAACCTGACGGCGCTCGCCTGCGCCCGCGAGGCGTTGATGGGGGAGATGGACGCGCGCGCCGTGCTGTACATGTCCGACCAGGCGCACTCATCGCTGGCCCGCGCCGCGCGCGTGCTCGGGTTCGGCCCCGACCAGGTGCGGGTGATCCTGAGCGACCACGTCGGCCGCATGCGCCCGGACGCCCTGGAGGGAGCGATCGCCGCCGATCTGGCCGCCGGCCGGCGGCCGCTGCTGGTTGTCGCTAATGCGGGCAGCACGGCGGTGGGTGCGATCGACCCGTTCACCGATCTGTCGCGGATCTGCCGCGAGCACGACGCCTGGCTGCACGTGGACGGCGCCTACGGGGCCTTTGGCTGCCTGACCGAGCGAGGGCGCGCGGCGCTGGCCGGCATGGAGCTGGCCGACTCGATCACGCTCGACCCGCACAAGTGGCTGTACCAGCCGGTCGAGGTGGGCGCCCTGTTGGTGCGCGACGGCGATCGCCTGCGACGCTCGTTCGAGATCCACCCCAGCTACCTGCAGGGCACCGAGGCGGTCGATCGCGAGGTGAACTTCTCCGACCTGGGCGTGCAGCTGACGCGCAGCTGTCGCGCGCTGAAACTGTGGATCTCGCTGCGCTACTTCGGAGTGGACGCGTTCCGGCAGGCGATCGACCGCTGCATCGACCTCGCCCTGCACGCGCAGCGGCGGGTGGAGCGCTCGACCGAGCTCGAGCTGATGTCGCCTGCGTCGCTGGGAGTGGTGGCGTTGCGGCGCCATCCCGCAGGCGTCGACGACGAGCGCAGCCTCGAGCGCATCAACACCGAGCTCATGCAGCAGATCGAGGCGGGCGGTGAGGTGTTCGTGTCGTCCGGGCAGGTGCGGGGCCGCCACACGCTGCGCCTGTGCGTGCTGAACCACTCGACGACGGCCAGCGAGGTGGACAGGGCGATCGATCTGCTGGAGACGCTGCCGGTCGACCCGGCACCGGCTTCCGCGGAGGGTGCGATCGGATCCGAAGCGCCGGCCGGTTCGCTCGGGCTGTTCGCCACGCTCGGGCCGGATCAGCTGGCGTTGCTGCACAGCACGGCCACCGAGATCGAGGTCGACGCCGGCGAGGTCGTCCTGGGCCGCTGGCAGACGAGCCGTGAGATGTACGTGGTGCTTTCCGGCGCGGTGCGGGTGGAAGGCGCCGACGCAACGCTTGGGCGGCTGTTGCCGGGCGAGTTCTTCGGCGAGCTCGCCGCGCTCGACTGGGGTGCGAGCTTTGGCCGCGCCCGCTCGGCGGACGTGGTCGCCGATGAGCCGACCCGGCTGCTACGGATGGACTGGCACCTGACCGACCAGCTGATGAAGGACGCGCCAGGATTCGCAGAGCTGGTCGAGCAGGTCGCGCGCGACCGGCTGGGCACCCTCTGATCCCGCCCCGGTTGCGATCAGATTTGCACAGCAAAGCAAGCTCCAACCTGTTGGCGCCAGAGTTCTCGGTTACCTTCGTAACGACCGAACGCTCTCACGCATTATGGCTCTCACCCAACCCGACCGTGACATCCTGCGCAGGGCACAGGCGGGTGATGAGCACGCCTTTGCCATCATTCTTCGCCAGTATCACGCGCCGATCTACAACTACGCCGTGCGTGTGCTGTCGGGCGACCGCGCGCTGGCCGAGGACGCCTGCCAGGAGATCTTCGTCCGTGTGCACCGTGCCTTGCCGCGGTTCGACGATCGGTCACTGTTCACCACCTGGCTGTTCCAGATCGCCAAGAACCGTCTCGTCGACGAACTGCGGTCGCGCGAGCGGCGCATCCGGCCATCGGTCGAGCTCGATTCCGTCTGGTCGCTGGGGCTGGCGTCCCCCGTGCCGTCCCACGCGACCGAGGACATGGACATCCTGTGGCGTGCGATCGGTGCCCTCAGCCCCGACCTGAAGATGGCACTGGTGCTGCGCGACGTGATCGGTCTCTCCTACGCCGAGATCGCAGACTCGCTCGAGACCACGCTGGCCGCCGTCAAATGGCGGATCTACGCGGCCCGCGAGACGGTTGCCGCCGAGCTCACGCGTGAGGGCCTCGACCGTCCCGCCTCAGCGATGCCCGCCGACCGCGGGGCATGACCTCGTGCGCCGGGGCTGACGCTAGGCGATGCGTGCAGCCTGATCGCGGCTGGCGCCGCGGTCGATCAGGTCGAACACGCGGTGGACGAGGTCGCCGCTCTCTCCGCGGGCCGAGGCTTCGCGCACGATCCGCCGGGCCGTCGAAGGGTCATACCCCAACCGCATCAGCTGTTCACGCTGCCACGCCCGGATCCGCGCGGGCTCGTTATCGGCCGCATATTCCTGCTCCCACTCGGCGGGAGCCCGCACGTCATGATCGAACAGCATGCCAGCGAGGCGGTACCCCTCGCGGGTGTGGCGCAAACGTCGAACCACCATCTAGTGCGGCGAGGCTGTGATCAGCACCACGTCGTCAGGAAGGGCGCTGCCGTTCGCGTCCAGCACCGCCCGCAGCACGGCGTCCACCTCGTCCTCGCCGAGCGGGACGACGGAGGCGGCGAGCAGCGGCAGCAGGCGGTCGCGCCCGTAGGGGCGTGGTCCGGCCGGTGACGTTCGTCCCTCGATCAGACCGTCGGTGTAGATGACCAGTGACCACAGTTCGTCCGGCAACGGTAGCGGATGCGGCTCCCAGGTGGAGGTCTCCGAGATACCGATGGCCGGGCCTGGCCGGTGCGCGTCCTCGTGGGTGCCGCGCTCGGTGACCAGGATCGGCGGCGGGTGGCCGGCGATCACGATCTGGGCCGATCGCAGGTCGGCCGCCACCGTGGCGAGACACAGCGTCGCAAACGGGATTTGCGATGCGATCCGCTGCTGCTCGGCGAGCAGCGTCTCGTTCAGCGCGCTCATGGTCTCGCTGTCCGAGACGCCGGCGATGGCGAGCCCGCGCCACATCGCGCGCAGGCGGGTCGCCAGTGCCGCGGCCGCGGGGCCATGGCCGGCCACGTCACCGACCATGATGGCGACATTGCCCGTGGGCTGCACCACGGCACCGTAGAAGTCGCCGGCGATCCTCTGCGCGCTCACCGCCGGGATGTAGCGGCTGACGACGTTCAGCCGCCCGACTACGGGATCGCGGTAGATTCCGACCAGGCCCCGCCGCAGCTCCTCGATCAGCTCGCGGCGCAGGTCGTCGCCGTGCCGCACCCGCTGCCCCACGAGTCCGGCTAGCGCCGAGATCGGCAGCCACACCAGTGGCTCGGCCCAGGCGCTTTCGCCGACGATCGTCACCGCCAGCACCACCGCCACGGCCGTCACCGGCAGGCCGAACCACGGACCCAGCAGATAGCTCGCTGCGATCCCGATCCCCACCAGCAGCGGGCCGGGAACGCCGCGCATCGCGTTCGGCGAGATCATCAGGAACGGCAGCGCGATTGCCAGCTCGCAGAGCACGGCAACAAGCGCCGCCGCCAACTTGCGCCGCCCGCTATCCAACCTGAGTGCCAGTTCAGGCAACGCTACCGCGGCGCGCTGATCGTTCGCAGCGCCTCGTCGCGGGTCTCGTGCAGAGGCAGCACGTCGTTGATGCCCACGAGCGTCAGCACGCGCGCAGGAGGCCCCCCGGCCGGAGCCACGACCGCCACTGATCCGCCTGAGTCGGCTGCGCGCCGACGCGCGCTCACCATCACACCGACCACGGTCGAGTCGATGAACGTGGTGCCGGCCAGATCGAACACGATCGAGGAGGAGTGCGCCCAAGCGTCGTCGCACGCGGCCTCGATTGCAGGGCCGGTTGAGAGATCATGCTCACCCTGCAGCTCGATGATGGAAGCACCTTCGACGTGCTCGACTGCCACTGGTCCTGGGTCGGCCAAGGAATCCTCCAGAATCGCGGAATGAAGACGATGCTCGAGGCCACCCCGTCTCCGGTCTAACGCAGCCTCATACTACCGCCTGACGCAGTGGTCAGGCGCTCTCGAAGCGACGCCGCGGTCAGCCACCCGCCCCGCTCAGCCAGGTCTTCGCAGCCTCGTACTCGTGCGGCTCGAACACCCGGTACTCGCCCGGTGAGATCCAACCGAAGGCGCTGACGGCGTGGCGCATCCAGTCCTTGTCGGTGACCAGCGCGATCCGTCCCCAGCTGGAGAGGTGCTTCAACCCGATCGTGCCCGCCGCCTTGGTGTCCTCCCACAGCGCGCCCATGTCCAGGCCGCTGAAGTCAGGCGCGGTGGCGAACAGGAGATTCACGGTGCGCCCGCTCTCGAGCGCCTGGCGGATCACCGGCAGCAGCGTCTCGTGGTAGTCACGGCTGGTCAGCCGCCCGTATCCGCGAAAGCCGATCGCGCCCTCCGGCATGTCGGTGAGCTGTTCGATCACGTTTCCAGCCTATCCGCGCTCAGCGGCACGGTATCCAGGGCCTGGCGTACAGGCTCGTGTGCTTGTAGATCGCGTTGAAGTTCCAGGCGCTCGAGCGCTTGCAGTTGAAGGCCGCGGCGCGGTACTCGACCTCGTACACCGCCTTTCCCGAGGCCGTCCAGCGCGCCAGCCCGGCACACTCGTGATACTGCATGCACTGCTCGTTGATCGAGTAGTCGAAGTACGGCTTGAGCCGCTTCAGCTGTCCGACGTCGTTCTTGAGCGCGGCCGAGAGCCCGTGGCGGTGGGCCAGGTTGGCGAGGTACATGTTGTAACGGAGCTGGTCGTGCCCGGTCAGCGGGAAGCCGGTGCGGTTCGTGTAGCCGTCCACGTTGTCGAACTCGACGCCGTCGAACCCGGCCTTCCGGCACTTCCTGACGCGCGCCGACATGATCGGGCGCAGGATCGGCAGCTGCCGGATGTCGAGCCAGCGCTCGCCCGGCCAGCCGTTGTGCCTGCCGAGCACCGGGGCGGGGAATCGTCCTGCGTCCGACCGCCAGTTCTCCCATGTGCCGGCGTCGACGTAGCAGATCGCGTGCCCGCCGCGGGCGTGGATGGCGCTCACCGCCCGCGTGTTGAGTGTGGTCGAGTTGCCGGACACGACCTGGTCGACGAACAGGTCGATGTCCCACACCTTCGGGCGCACGTCCCGGCCGCCGCGCTTGCGCGGGCCGGAAAGCGTGACGTCGATGCCGCCGGTGGACGCGTGCCCGCGAACGGCCTGCAGCTGGTACTGCCAGCGGCTGTGCAGCTTGGGGTGCCAGCAGCCCGGGCAGCGCGCGGGCGCGGGCAGCGGAGCCGACGCATGCGCAATGCCCGCGGATGCGGCGCTCGCGGTCAGCCCGGTCGCGACCAACCCGATCACGGCGGCCACGCGTCTTCTGGTCAGTGTGCGCGGGGGTGTCACAGTGCCGGCAGCCCGTCGATGCTCTCGGCGTTGTGCTCTGCGACGTAGCCGGCCAGCGCCGCCTGACCGCCCTTGGCCAGCTTGTTGTCGACCCAGGCCATGCGCTGCGGGCGACGACCCTGCTCAACCATCAGCGGTACGTCAAAGCCGCACGAATCGGCGATCCGCTGCACCTCGACCATGATGATCGACCGTGCGGCGTGTTCGGCGGCCGGCATCGCTGCGGTGTCGAACCTTGCCGCCGTCCGATCGTACTCGTCACCGCCCGGTGCCAGCACCGTGCCGCGTCCGTGCATGCGCAGGATCCGGGGCGGCCCCTGGAAGGCGCACAGCATCACGCAGATGCGGCCGTTCTGGCGCAGGTGCGCGATCGTCTCGGCGCCGCTTCCGATCAGATCGAGGTAGGCGATCGTGTGGCGATCGAGCACCTGCAGGCTCTCGATCGGGCCCTTCGGCGACAGGTTGACGTGGCCGCCCGCATCGGGTGCGGTGGCCACGAAGAACATTTGCTGGCCGCGGATCCAGCTCGCCAGCTTGTCGTCGATCTCGCCGAACACCTTGCCCATGCATGCAGCCTATCCCGGGCGCTTAACGACCGACGCCAGGCCTGAGAGGACGGATTGCGAGGGGCCTGGCGTCGGTCTTGGGGGGATTGGAGGAGGGACATTGCGCCTTTCCCCAAGCATTCGTCAACCCGAACGCCGCCTTTCCCCAGGCAAATTGGCGCTGAGAGCGGGAATTTCGCGACCTTATCCACACGGTATCCACGTCCGCCGGGCGGACCTGTGGACGCACTGTGGAAAGTTCGGCGCTCAGTCGGAGCCGAGCTCGGCGCAGACGGCGTCGGTCAGCACCTGCACGGCGGCCAGGCAGTCGGCTTCGGACGCCGACTCCGTGGCGACGTGGCTGGCGCCGGTCGGGTTGCGCACGAACACCATCGCGGCCGGGCGCTTGGTGGCGAGGATGCCCGCGTCGTGGCCCGCGTAGGACGGCAGGTCGCCGGCCGGGATGCCGCGCGACTGGGCGGCCGTGAACAGCTGTGCCCGCAGACGGTCGTCGAAGCGCGCGCCCTCGTTGTGGGATTCGCGGCCGAACTCGGCAGCGGGGAAGCGCACCCGCAGCTCATCGACCATCGCATCGACCGTCTCGACCTCGAGCGCGCGCACGTCCAGCGAGGCGGCCACGTGGCCGGGGATCGAGTTGGTCGATCCGGGGCTGATCTCCATCCGGCCCACGGTACCGACGGCGCCCGGCCTGGACCGTGCCACCTCGTCCACCGCCAGCGCGAACCGGGCAGCGTCGAGCAGCGCGTCGCGGCGGTCGCTCATGGCGGTGGTGCCGGCGTGGTTCGCGTCCCCGCCGAACTCGACCCGCCAGCGCTGCCGCGGCGCCAGCACGTCGGCCACGCCCAGCGCCAGGTCACGGTCGACCAGCGACCGGCCCTGCTCGACGTGCACCTCGTAGAAGCAGCGCACGCGGTCGAGCTGTTTGCGGCTCTGTGCCAGAGAGTCGCGGGTGACGCCGTAGATCGCGGGCGCGTCGCCCATCACCTCGAGCACGTGATCGATGTCCAGCCGCCCGGTCAGCGCCAGGCTGGCGAAGGTGGGGGTGCGAAACCGCGCTCCCTCCTCGTCGACGAACGCGACCACCGCCAGCGGATGCTGCCGTCTGGCCCCCGACTCGAGCACGGACGCCGCCGCCTCCAGCGCCGCGACGACTCCCAGCGCCCCGTCATACGCGCCGCCGTCGGGCTGCGTGTCCAGATGCGACCCGGTGCAGACCCAGGGTCCGCGGTCGGCGTCGCCAGTGACCGCCCACAGGCTGCCGGCGCCGTCCTGCTGCACCTCGAGCCCGATCGACGTGGCCGTGCGCGAGAACCAGGCTCGCGCCTCGGCCTCGAGCGGGCTCCAGGCCAACCGGTTCCAACCGCCCTGACCGTGCCCGATCGCTGCCAGCTCGCCGAACCACGACATGAACCGTTCTCTGGATACCTCCGACATCGGTCTGGGAGGATACGCGTATGTCGGTTACCACGCTGCGTCTCCCCGGCTTCGTGAACGCCCACAGCCACGCCTTCCAGAGGGCCCTGCGGGGGCGCGTCGAGCACGTCGATCCCGCCCACCCGCATGACGACTTCTGGACGTGGCGCGAGGCCATGTACCAGGCCGCGAACGCCATCGACCCGGACGGCGCGTATGACGTCGCGTTGCAGCTCTACCGCGAGATGGTGGCTGCCGGATACACCGCCGTCGGAGAGTTCCACTACCCGCACCACCAGCCCGGCGGCGAGCCGTACCCGGACCCCAACGCGATGGCGAAGGCCACCGCCGCCGCCGCCCGCGATGCCGGCATCGAGATCGTGATGCTGATGACCGCCTACGCGCGGGCCGGCTGGGGGCTGCCGCCGACCGCCGGCCAGCGCCGCTTCTGCGATCCCGACGTGGCGACCTATCTGGGGCGGGTGGATGCGCTGGCGTCGGAGATGCGTGTGGGCCTGGCACCGCACAGCGTGCGGGCGGTGCCGCGTGACTGGCTGGAGGAGATCACCGCATACGCAGCCTCCAGCGGCATGGTCGTGCACATCCACGCCAACGAGCAGCGGCGCGAGATCGACGAGTGCCTCGCGGAGTACGGGCTGCGGCCGATCGAGCTGCTGGCCGAGATCGGACTGCTCGGCCCGCGCACCACGGTGATCCACGCCACCCACGTCTCCGATCGCGAGCTGGAGCTGCTGGCGACGAGCGGTGCGACCGTCTGCGCCTGCCCGACGACCGAGGCCAACCTTGGCGACGGCTTCCTGCCGGCGCTCGAGCTGATGCAGCAGGGCGTGCCGATCTGCATCGGCACCGACTCGAACACCATCATCGACCCGCTTGCCGAGCTGCGCGAGATCGAGCACTGCGCGCGGCGCCTGGTGGAGCGGCGAAACGTTCTGGTGCCGCCGGGAGACGACGGGCCCACGCCCTACCTGCTGGAGATCGGCGGGAGAAACGGCGCACGCGCGATCGGCCTCGACGATCCTCCCGGAGAGGTCGAGATCGACCTCAATCATCCGCTGCTGGCGGGCGTCGCACCGGCCGACGTCCCTGCCGCGCTGATCTTCGGCGGCGCGTCCGCCGCACTCCGCCCCGACTCGAAAGGATGACCTGAATGGATTTCACGCTCAGCCCCGAGTTGAAGCAGCTGCGGGCCCGCACCCGGTCGTTGGTCGACGACGTGCTGCAGCCGCTGGAGCTGGAGGCCGAGCAGAACGGCGGACGGCTGTCGGCAGAGGCCCATGCGCACGTGAAGGATGCGGTGCTGGCCTCGGGCCTGAATGCAGCCAACATACCCGCGCAGTACGGGGGCGCCGGCCTCAACCTGACCGAGCAGATCGTGATGCACGAGCAGCTGGGCCGGCTCACGAACTGCCTGTGGGTGCTGGTCTGGAGCCCCTCCAACGTGCTCGTCCACGGCAGGCCGGATCAGATCGAGCGGTATCTACTGCCCGACGTGCGCGGCGACCATCGCCACGCCTACGCGATCACCGAGGAGCATGCCGGCTCCGACGCCCGCGGCATCCGCGCCGAGGCGGTGCGCGACGGCGACGTCTACCGCCTATCGGGCAAGAAGTGGTTCGTCACCGACGGCGACATCGCCAGCTACTTCCTGTTGCTGGCCTGGGCGGTGGACGGGATGGAGCGCCAGCCGACGCTGTTCATCGTCGACAAGGATCTGCCCGGTGTGGAGATGACGGACGATCCCGACTTCACGCACAACTTCCCCTACCGGCATCCCGAGTACACCTTCACGGACGCGCCGGTGCCGGTCGATGCGGTGCTGGGCGAGCTGGGGCAGGGGTTCGACCTGACCGCCGAGTGGTTCATCGAGGAGCGAGTACACATCGCCGCCCGCTGCTGCGGCGCGTGCGACCGGCTGATCGAGCTGGGCACCGAGTGGGCGCTCGAGCGCGAGCAGTTCGGCGGGCGCATCTTCGATCACCAGGCGATCTCGTTCATGCTTGCCGACTGTGCAGCCGAGGTGACCGCCGCGCGGCTGCTGACCTACTACGTGGGACAGCTTCACGACTCGGGCGCCGATCCCAAGCTGGTGCACGCGAAGGCCTCGATGGCCAAGCTGGTCGCGTCCGAGACCGCCGGGCGGGTGGCCGACCGCGTCGTCCAGATCTTCGGCGGCCGCGGATACATGCGTCGCAATCCGGCCGAGCGGCTCTGGCGCGAGCTGCGGGTCGACCGCATCTGGGAGGGCACGTCCGAGATCCAGCGGCTGATCATCAGCCGTGGCCTCGAGCGCCGGGGCGTGCCGCAACTGCTGGAGCTGTAGATGGGTGATTCCAGCCGGCTCGAGTCCGGCCCTAGGCGGCTTCGCGTTCGCGGTTGAGCACGCGCGCGATCCGCGCCAGCTCGCGCTCCACCTCGGTCGGGTGGGCGTTCAGCTTGAACAGCGGGCTGGTGGCGCCGTCGCTGATGAACCGCCCCAACAGCACCATCCCAGCCGGCTCCAACTCGACCTCTGGCGTGCGCAGGATCGTCGACAGCTCGGCCACCTGCGGCCGCAGCTCGATCAGCGCGCCGCGGTGCACGGGCACCGGCGTGGGGTGGTTTTCGACCGCGGCCTCCACGAACCGGTCGAGGGTGTCCGCGATCTGCCGCCGCTGCCTGCGCGACACCAGCTCAGCGGCGCGCCGCGCGACGGCCTGCGGATGCACGTGCCGGAACCCGTGCAGCACGACGTCGTCGTAGAGCTCGTCACGCTGCCACCGGAAGAACCGGTAGGCCAGGATCAGCAGGCCCACGCCGAGCACGGCCAGCACGGCGACGGTCTTCGCCATCCCGGGCTGGATCTCGTGCACGCCGTAGCTGCCGACCAGCGCCAGCAGCGCCAGCAGCACGAGCGAGGAGGCGCCCGTCAGCGCCGACCGGAGACGGTCGTTGGCGCGGGCCAGGAGCGCTGTCAGTTCCGACGGAGTCACGAGTTCTTTCATCGTTCGCTCAGACCATCAGCTTGAGCGCGAACACTCAACCAGGAGAGGGACTACCTCAGATCGCCGCCGGCTAACCTCGCGCCGGCCGCGAGCGTCCATCATCTGGGAGCGTCGTTAGGGCAGAATTTGATGCGCGCCGAACCCGTGTCGGGCAAAACCGTTAAACAGAGAGGGCGCCCGGAGGCGCCCTCTCGAAACTGCTATCCGTCGTATCCGGTTAGCTGACGCGACGCGCGGAGTACGCGCGCAGTGCCAGACCGCTGGCCACGATGGCCAGGCCGATCACGACATACAGGGCAAGCTCAGCGCCCGTGAACGGCAGTGTTCCGCCCCCGCCGCCGCCGGTCGACTCGCCCGCAACGCCGCCGCTAGCGTAGCCATCACCGGCAAACGCGGTTGCGGCCGAAACGGCCAGAATCGCCGTCGAGCCCAGCAAGATGAGCACGCCCCTGAGAGCCTTCGTCATTGGAACCACCTCTCCTCGTCTACCCGATGAAGCCATTACACCGATACTGCGTGCGCCATGAGAATACGAACAATCCGCCGAAAACGCAAGAGGTAATGCGTCATCCAAGCAAACTGCGCACGTCCAAGGGAGACGATACCAGTGCCCTAAGACGGCATGGCATCGGCCATTGTCAGGTGATGTTCGCCGCCCAGGCCTGGAGTCCCGCCATCTGCCATGGCAGCGGGCAGAACACCGGCCTGCCCGCCCTCGCCAGCGCCATCGCCTGATCGATCGACAACTGATGCTCGCGCGCCAAGAGCGCCGTAGCGACCGTCGCGGACCGCTCGCGGCCTCCCCTGCAATGCACGTACACCACGCTCGCTGCTGCGCCCTGCACCGCGTCGTCGATCACCCCGGCCGGGATGGTGGCGCCGTCCTTGACCGGCAGGTGCAGCTCGCGGATGCGGGCCTTGGAGTAGGCGCTCAGCACCGCTTCCCGCTCGCCAACCCAGTACTCGCGCTCCTCGCACAGGTTGATCACGACCTGCACTCCCTCGTCGTGCAGCACGGCCACGTGCTCGGCCGAATGGGGCATGGCGCCGGCCAGTAATCGGTCACTCAGACGCGAGTAGTTGAGCCGAGCCATGCGGGCATCGTACGCGACGTGGGCCTAGGCCAGATCGTCAGCCATCCGCGCTGCTGCCTCGGCGCGGGCATTCAACTGCGCCCGGTAGCGATGCTCGAGCTCCAACGCCAGCCGTCGCTCGCGCCGCCGGTCGAGCAGCCGGTGGATCATCCGTCGCATGCAGGAAGCATGCACGTCGGCGGGCGCAAAATCTAGCGAATTGCAGGAATTTTACCGAATCTGATCCTGCCGTTCGTAACCTGCGGCCACCGGCATAGACTGCCGCGATGGCCGCCACACGCGATCATCGGGCGCTCCTGGAGGTTGCCGTGGCCGCAGCGATGGCCGCGGGCGACCTCCTTCTGGAGCGGTTTCGGCGACCCGCCACGGGCGTCGAGCGCAAGAGCAGCAGCACCGACATGGTCTCCGATGCCGACCGCGACGCCGAGGCGCTGATCCGTTCGCTGATCGGGGAACGGCGCCCGGGCGACGCCGTGCTGGGGGAGGAGGGCGGGCGGGCCGCGGGCGCCGGTGACCTGCTGTGGGTGGTTGACCCGCTGGACGGCACCACGAACTACCTCTACCGCCAGCCTGTGTGGGCGGTGTCGGTGGCCTGTGAGGATGCCGACGGCGGCGTGGCCGGCGTCGTGCACCACCCGTGCCTGGGCGAGACCTTCACCGCGGTGCGCGCCGGCGGCGCCTTCTGCAACGGGGCGCCGATCGAGGTGTCTGCGAGCGACGACCTCTCACGCAGCCTGATCGGCACCGGCTTCGCGTACTCCGCAGCGGTGCGCGCCGGCCAGGCGCGCGCCCTCGGCGAGATCCTGCCCCGCGTGCGCGACGTCCGCCGCGGCGGGTCGGCGGCGATCGATCTGGCGTGGGTGGCGTGCGGCCGCCTGGACGGCTACTACGAGCTGGGCACGCGACGCTGGGACCGCGCTGCCGGCGTGCTGCTGGTGTCCGAGGCGGGCGGCGTCGTCAGCCCGCTGGCCCCGGTGGGGGACAGCGGCGACGGGGTGCTGGCGGCCGGTCCGGGCCTGCACGCGGATCTCGCCGCCCTCGTGGTACCTGCGCTGCTACACTGAATGGGCCTTCCGGAGCCGCCTGCCATGGCGCCCGTTTGACCCGGATGGCTCCAACTGCATGACTTTGGGGATCACGGCTGATCTGGAAGCGGCCGCGCGACGCGTATCTGCGTGGTGCGGAGAACCGCTCTTGCATGAGGGTGAGAATGCCGATTCGGCGCTCGCCCCCGGCACTGCGCGCCGAGCCGCCCTCGACGCGGCCATCGCCGAGATGGATCGTGGGCTGGTCGAGCCCAGCTTCTCCTGGCGCCGCGACTTCTCCCTGATCCTCGGCCTCGACCGCATGCTCTCGGCCCAGCCACCGCGGCTGGCTTCGGGCACCGCGCTTCGCCGCCATCAGGTGGACGCGCTGGCCGGTCAGCTGGCGGCGCTGATCGCCGACCGCGAGCGTGGCGAGGGGGAGGAGGACGAGGAGGACGACGACGAGGGGAATGGGAACGGGAACGGGAACGGCGACGAGAACGGGGACGACCAAGGAAACGACGCCGGCTTCGACGTGGCCGTCGCACACGTCGCGCCCGTCCACGAACTGGACGCCGATGCCCCCACCGACGACCCCGGCGCCCGGCGCCGCTACCGGTTCAAACACCCGACCGCGTCCGGCAAGACCATCGCCGCGGCCGGCTTCGTCGATGCCGCTCGCACCACCGGCGTCCTGATCCTCACCCACCGCCGGCTGCTGGTCGACCAGTTCACGCGCGACCTGACCAAGGAGGGCTACGGGCCACGGCTGCATGAGGCCGTCCTGGCCGGCGATCGCACCCCCGACACGCCGCCGCTCACGATCAATACCTACTCCTGGTTCATCAAGCACGCCTCGCAGCTGAAGCCCGACGTGTACGGCGTGGTGGTCTGCGATGAGGCCCACACCGCGCTGGGCGAGAAGACCTCGGCGGCGATCCGCAGCCTGTCCGAGCCGGTCTACATCGGCATGACCGCCACCGACCAGCTGCTGCAGAAGCACGTCTCGGACGTGTTCCCGGCCGAGGTGGCCGACCTCCCGCTGGCCGAGGCCGTGCGCCGTGGCGTGGTGGCGCCGCTTCGCTGCATCCGCGTGCGCCCGATCGCTTCGCTGCGCACCGTCGAGATCGTCGGCGGCGACTTCGACCAGGGCCAGCTGGCCGTCGCGCTCGACCTCGACCCCCTGAACATGGCCGCCGCCGACCTCTACCAGAGCCGGTTCGGCGACACGCCGGGCATCGTCTACGCCGCCGGCGTGGACCACGCCGAGCGCGTCGCCGCGGCCATGAAGGCGATCGGGCTGCGGGCCGCCGCCGTCTCCGGCCGCACGCCGCCCCGTGTCCTCGCCGAGACCCTGGCCGCGTACGAGCGCGGCGAGATCAACGTGCTGGTGAACGCGATGCTCCTTGCCGAGGGATGGAATGCCCCTCGCGCCACGGTCTGCATGCACCTCGCGCCCACCGCCAGCCGTCGCGTCTACCAGCAGCGGGTCGGCCGCATCATGCGGCTCCACCGCCGCAAGGAATCGGGCATCGTGGTCGACTTCGCCGAGCCCGGCGCACCGCATACCGAGCGCGTGATCACGCTCCACTCGCTGCTCGACGTCGATGCCTACCGGCCCAGCGGGCTGGTCACGCCGCCGCCGCCGCGCCGCCGCCGCTGGCGCCGCCGGCCGCCGAAGCCGATCATCAAGGAAGCCTCGTGGATCGTCCCCGTCTCGGACAATCCGGAGCGCCGGATCGCCGTGATCGCCAACCAGTGGCGCCTGGTGGACGCGTCCAAGCTGCCGATCGACGAGCAGCGCGCCTGGGCGGTGGTCGCCGCCCGCGCCGTCACGCCGGCCGACGCGCAGCAGCTGGCCGAGCGGATCGCTGCGCTGCAACCCGAATCGCGGGAGCTGTTCCTGTTCACGTGCGCGGCCGAGAACAAGCACCGCAAGCTGCGCCTGGCGGCGCTCGGCGACCTCTCCTCCCAGCGACCCAGCCAGACCACGTTCGCCATGGCCTGCCGGCTGGTGGAGGCCGCGCCCACCTGGCAGCAGGACCGCGGCCAGGGTGCCCGCGTGCTGTTGCTGGCCATGGGCGACGGCAAGATCGACGCCCCGGTCGACCGGATCGTGGCCTGGACGTGGCAGCTGGCGCGGGCCGCCCGCGACCACGAATACCGCTACGCGGGTGCCCACGTCCCGGACGGCCGCAGCCTCCTGGGCGCGCTGGCGGCGGCCGCCGACGACAAGACCAACACGGAGGCGGCCGCGCGGCTGGTCACCGTCGCCACCACCTCACCGCTCGAGGCCGGCGCCGCCATCCTGGCCGTCGCCTCGCCGCGCCGCAACAGCGCCGCCGAACGGCTGGTGGAGCGGGCGCGCGTGGCGCTATCCCAGGATCCGTACCGGCTGGCGGCGGCACTGGGCTCGAACATCCCGGCGCCTCAGCCCAAGGCCAAACAGGCGAAGCGGGCAAAGGCCAAGGAGAAGTCCGACAAGGGCGAGACCGTCTCGTTCAACGGCGCCGTCGTGGGCGCCACGCCGCCCGCCGTGCCCGTGAAACGGGTGGACGGCCGGGTGCTGATCGAGATCCCGGCCGCGGTCGCGGTGCGGCTGCGCGATGACGCAGACGTGGTGGTGGGCGCGTCGCTGGGAGACAAGCCGCAGCTCAGCTGGAGGCTGACCGGGTCGAAGGCGGAGCCGGTCAACAGCGCATCGGAGGTGCGCGCGGCCGCCGCGGAGGTGGAGTCGCTCGAGATCTCGGTCGCGAAGGTGCTGAGCGAGCCACAGCGCAGCGACCGCCATGCGCGTGTGGCCGTAGACGGCGCCGGGCTGGTGGTGCCGCTGACGGTCGAGGAGGCGCAGGTGCTGGCCGACGATGCAGCGCGCCGGGTGCTGGTGCAGCTGAAGGGCGCGGGCGTGCGCGGGCGCGTCCGCGTCGAGTTCGAGATCGAGGTGGACGGTCAGAAGACGCGGGACTCGCGCCCGGGCGCCGTGCGCAAGCTGGCGCGCGGCGAGCCGGTCGGCGCATCGCCCGAGCGGCGCGAGCGGCGGCGGCGCTCGCGGTCGCGCTCACGGCGCCGCGGCGAGGGCGAACCGGGCGCCGCCGAGGCCAACGGCACCGCCCCGGAGCCTGCGGTGGAGGCGGTGCAGGACGCCGCCGAGCCGGCCTGATTTTCACCGCTGCGACACCGCCGATTCGCTAAACTTGGGCCCGTGAACCGCCTGTGGGTTCATGAACGTGCGTGTGGTGGCCTCATGAAGTGTCTGACCTGCGTCGTTCCAAAATGTCGACCAGGAGAACGGCAATGGCCACTGGCATCGTGAAATGGTTTTCGCAGGCGAAGGGGTACGGCTTCATCACCCCGGACGACGGCGGCAGCGATGTGTTCGTGCACTTCTCGAACATCTCCGGCAGCGGCTTCCGCAACCTCGACGAGGGCCAGAAGGTGGAGTACGAGCCGCAGGAGGGGCGCAAGGGCATGGAGGCTGCGAACGTGACGGTGGTTGGGTAGCCGCGATCACGCGGGTGCTCTGCGGCACGTCCGCTGGATCGGAGGTGGCAGTGGCGCCGGCAAGTCGACCGTGTCGCGGCAGCTCACCGCCGACCATGGCCTGCGCCTCTACCACGCGGAGCCGTTCTCGAAGTACGTCGGGCGTGCCGATCCAGGCGCCGCGCCGCTGCTGCACGGGTTCATGGCGATGGACATGGACGAGCGGTGGGTGAACCGCTCGCCCGAGGTGATGCTGGAGACGTTCCACGGCTTTCAGGGCGAGGGGTTCGATCTGGTGCTGGACGATCTGCTCGCGCTGCCGCCGGATCCGCCGATCCTGGCCGAGGGGTTCAGCCTCCTGCCGTGGCTCGTCGCTCCCCTGCTGAGCGGGCCGCGGCAGGCCGTCTGGCTGCTACCCACCCAGGAGTTCCGGCGAGCGGCATTCGAGAGCCGCGGGTCGACCTGGACGATTCCGAACAGGACCAGCGATCCGCAGCGGGCGCTGGCCAACCTGCTCGCCCGCGATCAGCTGTTCACGGAGCAGCTCCGAGCCCAGGCGCGAGCGGCTGGGCTGCAGACCATTGACGTCGACGGCAGCGAGCGTGTGGCCGAGTCGGTTGCACGGGTGCGGGAGGCGCTGGGGCTGTGATCTGCCGGCTGCGACTCCCCTAAGGCTCAGCGCATGGATGTCGTGTTTCCGGACGGCACCGTTGTTCGGGCATCGTCGATCAGAGACCGGGTGGAGCCTGATCCGACGCGATCGTTTGGGCTCTACCTCGACATGCGCTGGCTGCCGACCTGGCCGGCCGAGGTGATCGAGTGGCCGGACTACGGGATCCCGGCCGATCGCGAGCGAGCTGCCGTGCAGATCGTGTCAGCGTTCGCGCGGGCGCGCCGCGGCGAGCTGGTCGAGGTTGGATGCACGGGTGGCCTGGGCCGCACCGGCACCGTTCTTGCCTGCATGGCCGTGCTCGCCGGCGAGCCGCCGGCGTCGGCCGTGGATTGGGTCAGGCGTGCGTACAACCCGGCGGCGGTCGAGACCAGTGCCCAGCAGCAGTGGGTGCGATGGTTCGCCGACCGTGTGAGCGACGGCAGTTGAAGCAGCTGGAAGCCGCGCAATAGCGATCCCGCTCAGATGATCGTCAGCCGTAGCTTGACCTCGCCCTCTTCGAGCTCGCCCGTCCGCTCGAACCCGTACCGCTCGTAGAAGGGAATCGGGCTGCCCTCACCCTGGCCGGCGCTCGTCCAGATCACCTCGACGCCCGGTCGGCGGCGGAAGTACTGGACGATCAGGTCAAGCGTGGCGGTGCCGTAGCCCTTCCGCTGGTGGCGCTCGTCGATCAGCAGCTTCCAGAGGTAGTGCGCGATGTAGGGCGGGCCGTCGACCTCGTCGGCGATCATCGCGAACCCGACCGGCGTGTCGTGGGCATAGACGCCCCAGGGGATGGCGCGAGCACCCGGATGCTCGGCTGCCTGGCGCAGCGACTCGCTCACGTCGCTGACGAACTGGCGCTGTGCCGGGGACACGCGCAGGGCTTGCAGCGCATCGCGATTCGCCGCAGTGATCGGCTCGAGTGAGACCACGGCCGGGAGGGTATCCCTTGTCGGTTCGCTTAACATCAGCGCAGGTGAAAACGGCAGGCACTCGCTCGCAGGGAGGTAGGAAGATGGCTGAGAGGCACGCGTCCAAGGCGTTTTCAGACGACGAACGAGCCGCGATGAGGGAGCGTGCCCAGGAGGCGAAGTCGGCCGCGCGCCGCGGTTCCCGCGCCACCAAGGCGGACGGAGAGAGCGACGTGCTCGCGAAGATCGCCGAGATGCCGGACCACGATCGCGCCATCGCCGAGCGGCTGCACAGCATCATCAAGGCCGCCGGGCCGAGCCTCTCACCGAGAACCTGGTACGGCATGCCCGCGTACGCCAGGGAGGACGGCAAGGTCGTGTGCTTCTTCCAGAGCGGTCACAAGTTCAAGACCAGGTATGCGACGCTCGGCTTCAGCGACAAGGCGAACCTCGACGACGGCGTGATGTGGCCGACCGCCTTCGCGCTGAAGGAGCTGACGGACGCCGAAGAGCAGAGGATCAGCGCGCTCCTGAAGAAGGCGCTCGGCTGAGGCGATCGCGGCCGTTCAGGCCGCGCGCCGGGCGTAGGCCATAGCGGCGCGCAGGCTGCTGCAGCCCTGGATGTCCACGATCAGCCCTCGGCGCACCCGAAGCACCTGGTAGAACCGGCCCGCCGCCTCGTTCGACCCGTCCGCCATCTCCCAGCTCCCGGCGACCACCACGCATTCGCCGAGCTGAGCAACCTGCTCCAACGCGAACCGTTTGACTCCGGGCCCCGCCGCTCCCTTGTCGACCTGGAGCTCAAGATTTCTGCGCGCCTCGTCCGGGCCGTGGCAGCTCGGGGCGTGCCGCCACCACAGGTGCCCTTGCGCTCTCCCCCGCCAGTCCACGTCCGGATCGAGCAGGGCCACGGCGGGCTCCACATCGCCGCGGTTCATCGCCTCGAGCGCCTCGTTGAGGCCGGGCAGCACGTCTTCCACGCCCGCATTGTCGCCGCGATCAGCTGGCCGATCAAGGCGCCCGCGTCACATGTCGTTGCAAGATACGTGGCGTGGAGCAGCAGCCGCGACCACGGTGCGACGATGCCGGTGCCGCCCTCTCCGCCGCACAGAGCGCGCCGGCGGGCGGCGACGCGCGTGCGGTCGTGCTTGTTGAGGGGCTGAGCGACCGCTGTGCGGTGGAGGCGCTGGCTGAGCGTCGTGGCCGCGATCTTCGCGCCGAGCGGGTATCCGTCGTGCCCATCGGCGGCGCGCAGGCGATCGGTGGGTTCCTGAACCTGTTCGGCCCTGCGGGGCTGGACGTCACCCTGGCCGGCATCTGCGACGCCGGGGAGGAGCGCGAGTTTCGACGCGGCCTTGAGCGAGCCGGCCTCGGTGAGCGTCTCACGCGCGTTGCGATGGAGCGGCTGGGCTTCTACGTCTGCTCGGCCGACCTCGAGGACGAGCTGATCCGCGCGCTCGGTGCCGCTTCGGTGGAACGGGTGGTTGCCGCCCAGGGCGACCTGGGACCGTTCCGCACGTTGCAGAGGCAGCCCCAATGGCGCGGTCGCTCAGCCGAGGAGCAGCTGCGGCGCTTCCTGGGCAGTGGCAGCGGTCGAAAGATCCGGTACGCACGGCTGCTCGTCGAGGCGCTGGATCTCAGCCAGGTGCCACGGCCGCTCGACCGGGTGCTGGCCCACGTGTGAGGTGCGAGCTCAGCTGACGAGCTCGCGAAACGCCGGCTCGTCCCGAAGCGGGTTCAGGTCGGTGTCCTCCCTGGCGAGGTCGCGGAGCTCCGGCCGCCGCTCGAACGCGGTCTGGAGATGACCGATCGCGTCCTCTTTGTGGCCAGCCAGCGCCTCGCAGCAGGCGAGGTTGTACAGCGGTGCGGCGTACTCGCTCGCCTCGACCGGCTCGCGTGCGCGGTCGATCACAGCGTCGTAGTCGCCGGCCTCGTACATGGGGTGGAACTCCGCCCAGACCTCCCAGCCGCCGACCTCGTACGGTTGGCCGACCGTGCTGCCGATCGCGAGCACCGTCGTCCCCGCCTCCTCCGCAAAGGCGGTGTGGTTGCTCTCCGGACCGACGAACACCAGCGTACCCAGGGGCGCATCGGCACTGTCGCCGTCGATCTCGAACCGGGCACGGCCACGCAGCACGACGTAGAGCTCCTCCTTGCCCTCGTCCTCTCGATGCTCGGGCAAGAGCCGGTCGCCCTGGTTTGCAGCCGTCCACGCGTTCGTCCCAAACGCGCTGATCCCCAGGTGGTGGCGGACGGGCCGCATGTGCGTGTCCTGGCGGTAGGGGATGTCCTGCAGGTCGTCGATGATCGCAATCCGATAGCTCACGGAGGCTCCTTGTCGGCGATGTGAGACGCGGCGTGAGGGCAGCTACGGTGCCCGTCGCCGGACACGTAGGCGCTACCCGCCCGCGACCAGGGCTAATCATGGACGCCGCTGGGCGTTTCCAGCACCCCGCAGGGCGAAGCTGGACTACGAGAGGCTGACGGGAACCGCCGCCTGCCGGCTCGCGATCAGCTCGACCACCGCCTCGCGGTCGCCCGCCCGCAGCAGCTCCACCGGATCGGGGCTGCCGTTCACGATCCCCTCGAAGAACGCCTTTCGCTCCTCGTAGGTGGGCAGCGTCGCCTTCGCCCAGCCCCGCGCGTCGTTCAGCAGCTCCGCCAGCTCCGCATACTGATCCCCGAACAGCTCACCGATCTCGCGCTTCATCCGCTTCGCGAGCGCCGGGCTCGCGCCCGCCGTCGAGATCGCGATCGCGATCGGGCCGGTGCGCACGATCGCCGGCAGGATGAAGCTGCACAGCGGCGGCACGTCCACCACGTTGCAGAGCATCGCCCGGCTCTCGGCCTCCTCGAACACCGCCACGTTCACATCCGTATCGCTGGTCGCGGCTATCGCCAGGAAGTGCCCCTCGAGATCGCCGCTCTTGTAGGGCCGAACCGTCAGCTCGACGTCGCCCGCATCCGCCAGCTCCTGCACCGGCGCATACACCTCGGTCGCGATCACGTGCACGCTCGCGTCGCATGCCAGCAGACCCTCGATCTTCTCCAGCCCGACCGTGCCCGCGCCCACCACCAGGCATCGTCGCCCGGTCAGCTTCAGGCAGGCCATGTAGAACGTCGTGGCCATCATGTCGGCGACACACCGCTGATCGCAGAGTTCCAGGCGGTGCTGGCACACACATGGCTTGCCCTGGTATGTCTGGGCCGGCATGGTCGAATCGTAGCGACGGGTGCGGTACACTCGCCCACCCCGATCCGAGGTACAGCTAGCGCATGAGCTACCAGCGACCCCGCGAGGATTCCGTCTCCAACACGATGGCCACCCGGCTGCTGACGATCGGGTCGTCTGAGACGCTGCAGGAGGCCGCGCACCAGATGGCTGACCGCCGCGTCGGCGCGATCCTGGTTACCGACGGCGACCAGCTGATCGGCATCCTCACCGAGCGTGACGTGCTGCGAGCCGTCGGCCGCGGCACAATCGAGGGTACCGTCGAGCAGTGGATGACCCGCGACCCGATCACCGTCGGGCCGGATGCCACCAACGGCGAGGCGGCCATGATGATGATCCACGGCGGCTTCCGGCACGTGCCCATCTGCGATCACGGCAAGCTGATCGGGATCGTCTCGATCCGCGACCTGCTGGCGCTGCCCAACGAGTCCCCGAAGGGCGTGTGACGTAGCCGCGGCCTACTGCACGACCTGCGGCCGGCCGGTCGCGCCCAGCGCCGGATTCTGCTCGAACTGCGGCACCAGGGTGGGCGGCGCGAGCTTGTCGAGCGCCGTCCACGTCTCGACCGGCGAGACCAGCGGCAAGGCGATCGCCTCGTTGGTGCTCGGGATCGGGGGATTCGTGATCTTCCCGTTGGTGTTGTCGATCCTGGCGATCGTGTTCGGTCGCTCGGCGAAGCGCGAGATCGCCGAGCGTCCTGGGCTCGGTGGGGCCGGCCTGGCCACCGCCGGCATCGTGCTGGGCTGGATCGGGGTCGCGCTGGTCGCGCTCGCGGTGCTGTTCATCGTGCTGGTGGTCGCCGCCAGCACCAGCACCAGCCCCGGCTGACGAGAGGTAGGCTTGCCGCCATGAGCACAGGCATCTTCACCCTCCCCACTCCGTACAACGAGCCGGTGCGCGACTACGCCCCCGGCTCGCCCGAGCGTGCGAGCCTCAAGCAGAGGCTGTCCGAGCTGGACGGCCGGCAGATCGAGATCCCGATGATCATCGGCGGCAAGGAGGTGCGCACCGGTACCACCGCCAAGTCCGTCAAGCCCCACGCCAAGCAGCATGTGCTGGCCGAGTACCACAAGGGCGGCGCCGAGCAGGTCGAGCAGGCGATCGCGGCGGCCCGCGACGCCCACAGGGAATGGTCGCGCACCCCGTGGGACGAGCGCGCCGCCGTGTTCCTGCGGGCCGCCGACCTCCTGACCGGGCCGTGGCGCGACACCATCAACGCCGCCACCATGCTGGGGCAGTCGAAGACCGTCTATCAGGCCGAGATCGACGCGGCCTGCGAGCTCGCTGACTTCTGGCGCTTCAACCCCACCTACATGCACCGGATCATGGAGGAGCAGCCGCGCTCGTCGCGGGGCATCTGGAACCGGATGGAGTACCGGCCGCTGGAGGGCTTCGTGTTCGCCGTGGCTCCGTTCAACTTCACAGCGATCGCCGGCAACCTCTCGGGCGCTCCCGCCCTGATGGGCAACACCGTGATCCTGAAGCCGGCCTCGACCGCGGTCTACTCGACCTACTTCCTGATGAAGCTGCTCGAAGAGGCCGGCCTGCCGCCGGGCGTGATCAACCTGGTGCTGGGATCGGGCGCCGAGATCGGCGATGCGGCGCTGCGCTCACCGGAGCTGGCGGGCATCCACTTCACCGGCTCGACGGCGGTATTCCAGTCGATGTGGAAGACGGTCGGAGACAACATCGCCGGCTACAACGGCTATCCGCGCATCGTCGGCGAGACTGGCGGCAAGGATTTCATCCTCGCCCACACCTCGGCCGACCCCCAGGCAGTCGCCACGGCGATCGTGCGGGGTGGGTTCGAGTACCAGGGGCAGAAGTGCTCGGCGGCCTCGCGTGTGTACGCGCCGTCCAACCTGTGGCCGCAGATCCGGGAGGCGCTCGAGACGGAGGTGCCGACCATCCGCATGGGCCCGGTCGAGGACTTCCGCAACTTCATGGGCGCCGTGATCGACGAGAGCGCGTACAGGACCCAGGCGGATGCGTTCGACATGGTCAAGCAGTCGGACGACGCCGACATCGTGGTCGGTGGGGAGGCCGATGACAGCGACGGCTACTTCGTCGGCCCGACTGTGATCGCAACCAAAGACCCCTCGTTCGAGCTGATGCAGCGGGAGCTGTTCGGGCCGGTCGTGACCACCTACGTGTACGACGAGAAGCGGTTCGATGACACGCTCGACGTGGTCAACGCCACCTCGCCCTACGCCCTCACCGGCGCCGTGTTCGCCACCGACCGTTCGGCCATCTCGCAGGCTCACGACGCGCTGCGTGACGCCGCCGGCAACTTCTACGTGAACGACAAGCCGACCGGCGCGGTGGTCGGGCAGCAACCGTTCGGCGGCGCCCGCGCATCGGGCACCAACGACAAGGCCGGCTCCATGTGGAACCTGATCCGGTGGACGAGCCCGCGCACGATCAAGGAGACGTTCGTGCCGGCGGCCGACTACCGGTATCCGTTCATGGCCGAGGAGTAGCGTGGAAGGGGCGGCCGCACGAGCGTTGGCATCGCTGCCGGGCCGCACCGGCGTACCCGCGACGTCGCAGGACGGGAAGCAGCTGCCGTGCGATCCCTTCGAGCTGGACGGGCTGGTGCTGCGAGCGTACCTGCCAAGGCTGCAGATGGGCGGGGTCGAGCAGCTGACCCTGCGCTTCGCGGTCGGCGACCAGCCCTGGACCGCCCGGTTCGAGCTGGCCGAGGCCGAGTACCACTCGTTCGAGCAGGCGATCGGGGTGCTGGCCCTGGTCGAGATCAGCGAGGACGGCCCGGGCCGGCAGGCGGCGCGGGTGGAGGTGCACATACCGGCGGTGATGACCGCGATCTTCTGCCAGTACGCCGTCGAGGGCAACGAGTACGACGTGCACGTGACCGACCTGTCCGAGACCGGGGTGCAGTTCTCGATCGAGCTGCAGGTGGCTGCGGGCGATGAGTTCGCGCTTAGGTTCATGCTCGAGGAGCGCCGCATCACGATCCAGGCCAAGGCCGTGAAGGCGGACATGGGCGCCTACGGCCGGACGGTCGTGGGGGCCCGCATCACCCAGGTCGGTGACCGCGATCTGCTGGCCATACGCCGGGCCGCCGCGACCGCCGGGTAACGCCCGGCCGCAGGCGTCTCACTAGCCTACGGCGATGCCCTCCGCCCTGCCCGAACCGCGGGTGGTGGCCGCGTTTGCGGCCATCTACCTGGTCTGGGGCTCCACCTTCCTGGCCATCGCCTGGGCGGTCGAGACGATCCCGCCGTTTCCGATGATGGCGGCGCGCTGCCTGGTCGGCGGCGGCATCCTGCTGGGCCTGTCGCGCCTGCGCGAGCCCGACTCGGCATGGCCGACGCCGGCCGAGTGGCTGGGCTCCGGCGCGGTGGGGCTGTTCCTGTTCGTCGGCTGCCACGCCGTGCTGGCGCGCGAGGAGCAATTCGTCCCGTCGGGCGTGTCGGCGCTCTGTCTCGCCACCATCCCGCTGTTCGTGCCGCTGCTGGCCTGGGGGTTCCTGAGGTCCGGCCGGCCCTCGTCACGCACGGCGCTGGCCCTGTTCGCCGCCTTCCTCGGCGTGGCGCTGCTGGTCGCGGGCAAGACCAGCGGCGGGGGACTGTCGGCGACCGATGCAGCGCTGCTGCTGCTGGCGGCCTTCTCGTGGGCGGCAGGCACGATCGCCACCCGCAGGGTGCCGCTGCCCGCATCGCCGATGGCGGCGGCGGGTGCGCCGCTGCTGGTGGGCGGGCTGGTGCTGGTGGCCGTCTCGTTCGCATCCGGTGAGGCGCAGGATCTGCAGCTGTCGCAGGTCAGCGGCCGCTCGCTCGCCGGCCTGGTCTACCTGGTGCTGCTCGGCACGGTGGTCACGTTCACCGCCTACATCTGGCTGCTCGGCCACGTCGCGCCGACACGCGTGGCAACGTACGCATTCGTGAACCCCGTGGTGGCGGTATTACTGGGCTGGGCACTGGCGGGCGAGCAGCTCACGGCGACCACCCTGGTTGCGACGGCGGTGATCGTGGCGGCCGTGGCCGTGGCCGTGTCCGACCGGTCGTCCAGCGGACCGCGCCGGCAGGTGGTGATCGACTCGGCCGAGCCGGTGTCGCCGGTCGCCGAACGCGGCGCCTAGCGCCTGGAGCACCGATTCCGCGACGAGCGGTCGCGGCTCCGGCACGGAGGTGCAACGCCCGCCGCGTTCTTAACGGGCTCAAAGCCCGACCCGGGCGGCGTGTGCGGTCCGGCACGGAATCGTGAAGGGCCGCGACTGGACGGTGACGCGTGTCCGCATGGTTGCGAGGTGGCCAGGTCAGGGGCCGTGTTGTTGCTTGCGGACGGGGTCGTGCAATCCTTACGTGTGGCGATGGGTCCGTTGCGACAGCGTGATGATCGTTGCACGACTGCGTGTCACGCGCGGGTCACGGCAATGTCTACGGGCCGATCGCGGCCAGCACGGCGGCCGCCGCCTCCGGCGAGCGGCAGAAGGCGCTGAAGGCGGATGCCTCCGGCAGGATCGGCCCGCTCGCACGCCGCAGCACGAACCACGAGCGCTCGAGCGGCGCACCCGGCATGGCCACCGGCACCAGCGCGCCGGACGCCAGCTCGGCACCAGCGGCGTGGTCGGACAACAACGTGATGCCAAGGCCCACCAGCACCGCCTGCTTGACGGCGCCGTTGGAGCCCAGCGTGAGCGTGGAGCGGGGCGCGATTCCGGCCGCGACCAGGAACGCCTCGACGGTGGCACGCGTCCCCGACCCTCGCTCGCGCAGCAGCCACGTCTCGTCCGAGGGATCCGCGACCGCATGGTCGGCCGCAGCGACCACCACCAGGCGGTAGTCGAGGAACGGCTGCCCGCTGATCCCGGAGCCGGCCGGCGGGCTGCCGCCGATCGCCAGGTCGACCTGGCGCTGCGTCAGCCGCTCGTACACCTCGGCGCGGTTGCCGACCTCGAGCGACACGTCCACGTTCGGGTGGCCCGCCATGAACGCCTTCAAGAGCGCCGGCACCACGTACTCACCGGCGGTCGTGACCGCGGCCAGGCGCAGCGCCCGCACCTCCCGGATCTCGCGCAGCGCCTGGTCGCGCAACCCCAACAGCTCGGCGGCGTATCGGGCCAGCGTCTCGCCGGCCGGCGTCAGCATGATGCCGCGGCCCTGCCTGGTCACCAGCTCCACGCCGAGGTCGCGCTGCAGCGCGCCAACGGCCGCCGACACGGCCGGCTCGGTCACCACCAGCGCCGCCGCCGCGCCGCGCACCGAGCCTGCGCGTGCGAGCGCCAGGAACGTGTTCAGCTGGCCGAACGTCATTGCAAGGCGACGTTATCAGTAACGACCGAGCCTTCAGTCCTGGTTGCAGCGTTCGCCGGCACCCTCACCCGGTAGAGTGGATCGATGTCACGCCCGATCATCCTTGGGGTCGTGGGCGACTCCGCGAGCGGCAAGACGACGTTGACGCGGGGGCTGGTGCGCGTGCTCGGCCAGGAGCAGGTCTCGCACGTCTGCCTCGACGACTACCACCGCTACGACCGCTCGCAGCGGGCCGGCATGGGCCTGACGCCGCTCGCGCCGGCCTGCAACCACATGGACATCATGGGTCAGCACCTGATGCTTCTGCGCCGCGGCGAGGCGGTCATGAAGCCGGTCTACCGCCACTCGGACGGGACGTTCGCGCCGCCCGTCTACCTCACCCCGGGACGCTTCCTGATCGTGGAGGGCCTGCTCGGCTACCACACCGGCGCGCTCCGCGACTGCTTCGACATCCGCGTGTTCCTGGACCCTCCCGAGAGCCTGCGCCGCCGTTGGAAGGTGGTGCGCGACTGCTCGCGGCGCGGCTACACCACCAACCAGGTGCTCGACGAGCTCGACCGGCGCGAGCGCGACTCCGACCAGTACATCCGCCCTCAGCGCCACCATGCCGACATGGTCGTGCGCTTCGCCGACCCGCCGGGCGCGCAGGACGATCCCGACTCCACGCACCTGGACGCACACCTGCTGCTGCGCCCCGGCCTGCCGCACCCCGACCTGTCTGACGTCGTCGGCGACGACCCCGAGCAGGGCCTGTCGCTGGTCGGCGCGGACGGCGAGCAGGACCTGCGCGTGCCGGGGCGGCTGCCGGCGGCCACGGCGCTCGAGCTGGAGGAGCGGATCTGGGAGCACATGCACTTCGCAAGCCACCTGCGGTCCGAGCGCCTGGGCGAGTTCACGATCGGCACCGACCTCAACCGCAGCGACTCGCTCGCGATCGTGCAGCTGCTCGTGCTCTACCACCTCGTCACGGCCCGGGCCAAGATCGCCGTGGGCGGAGCCGAAGCGGCAACGCGGACGTAGCAGCGGGCAACCCTGGCTAGAATCGCGCTCCTATGCGCGTAGCCGTGATCGGACTGGGGACGATGGGCGCACCCATGGCGGGCCACCTGCTCGACGCCGGCCATGAGGTGACGGTGCACAACCGCACGCGTGAGCGCGAGCTGCCGCTGGCCGAGCGCGGCGCCGCCCGCGCGGCAACGCCGGCCGAGGCCGCCGCCGCAGCCGACGCGGTGCTGATCTGCGTCTCCGACACGCCCGACCTCGAGGCCGTGCTGTTCGCGGGCGACGGCGTCGCGCAGGGGCTGGCCGCCGGCGGCACCGTGGTCGACTGCTCGACGGTGTCTCCCTCGGCAACGGCCGAGATGGCCGAGCGCCTGGCCGGCCAGAGCATCGGCCTGGTGGACGCGCCTGTCTCCGGCGGCTCCGAGGGCGCCCAGAACGGCACGCTCACGATCTTCGTGGGCGGCTCGCCCGAGCACGTCGAGCGGGCGCAGCCGATCCTGCAGGCCTTCGGCAAGCGCATCACGCACCTCGGGCCCAGCGGCTCCGGCCAGATGGCCAAGGCGGTGAACCAGGTGATGATCGCGGGCACCTACGCCACCGTGGCCGAGGGGATCGCGCTGGCGCAGGCCGCCGGCCTGCCGCTGGAGCAGCTGTTGGAGGCGCTGTCGGCCGGAGCGGCGTCATCCTGGGTGCTCGCGAACAGGGCCCAGAACATGGTCGAAGACAGCTACCCGCTGGGGTTCAAGGTATCGCTTCACCGCAAGGACGTGGCGATCGCGCTGGACGAGGCCGGGCGCCTGGGCCTTGACCTGGGCGTGTCGCAGGTGGTGCTGGCCGAAGAGGACGACCTGATCGGCGAGGGACACGGCGACGAGGATGTGAGCGCGCTGGCGCGGATCGCCAAGCGGCGCTCCGTGCGTCCGTGAGCCTGACCGTTCGCACCGTGCACGAGCCCGGCGAGCTGCGGGAGTTCGCGACCGTCCACGCCACCGCCTTCGGCTACCACTGGGAGGACGAGAAGCTCGACCGGCTGATGGTGCCCTTCCTCCAGCGGGTGAACTGCGTGGCGGCCTTCGACGGTGGCGAGATGATCGGCGTCAGCGTCGACCAGCCGTTCCAGATGACGGTGCCCGGCGGGCGGGCCGTACCCATGCGGGGTCTGACATGGGCGGGCGTGCTGCCGACCCACCGCCGCCGGGGGGCGCTGCGGGCGATGTTCGACCGCCAGCACGCCGACATGCGCGAGCAGGGTCTGGCGGTGTCGGGACTGTTCGCCGCCGCCACCGACATCTACCATCGCTTCGGCTACGGGCCGGCGACGCTGACCGTGGCCGAGGCCGAGGTCGACAGCACCCACGGCGCCTTCGCGGCGCCGTTTCAGGATCCCGGGAGCATCGAACTGCTCCGCGACCCGTCTCCGGTTGGAGTCGTCCGGGAGGTGCTGGAGCGGTCGCGGCTGGGAATCCCGGGCGAGCTCGACCGCAGCGACGCGGACATCGCCGAGATGTTCACGGCCGCCGAGCACGACGAGTTCCGGGTCGCCCACCGCGACGCCGACGGCGGGTACGACGGCTTCGCCAGCTACCGCGTGAAGAGCGAGTGGAAGAACGAGGTGCTGCCGCAGGGGCAGGTCCAGGTGCAGGCGCTGCTCACGGCGGCGCCTGAGGCGGCGGCTGCGATCTGGCGCTACCTGCTCGACGTCGAGCTGACCACCTCGGTGCAGATCTATAACCGCCCTCTCGACGACCCGATCCGGTCGCTGCTGGCCGAGTGGCGCTACCACCACGTCAAGCAGGTCGCCGATGGGCTGTGGCTGTCGCTGCTGGACGTCTCCGGGGCGATGGAGGCGCGCCGCTACCTGGCCGACGGCGAGCTGGTGCTGGAGCTGGATGGGGCCGCGCTGCTGCTCGAGGTGCACGGCGGAGCGGGCAGCTGCGCGCCCACCGGCCGCTCGGCCGAGATCGCGCTGGACGCCCCGGCGCTTGCCTCCGCGTTCTTGGGCGGCTACCGGTTCACGGCTCTGCGCGAGGCGCTGCGGCTGCGCGAGCTCGTCCCCGGCGCCTGCGTGCGGGCCGATTCGATGTTCAGGGCCGAGCGCGAGCCCTGGTGCAGCTTCGAGTTCTAGGAGGAGCGACATGCGACACGTCAACATCAACCAGCCTGAGTTCAACCTGACCCAGGAGCAGCCCGGATACAGCTGGCGCGCGGCGCAGCTGGGGCCGGCGATCGGCGCGGTGCGGATGGGCGCGACGCTGTACGAGCTGCCGCCGGGGCAGGCCACGTACCCCTACCACTACGAGTACGGCTGCGAGGAGTGGCTGCTGTTGGTGTCCGGGTCGGCAACGCTGCGCAACCCGGACGGCGACCACGCTCTGGCGGCAGGCGACCTGGTCTGCTTCCCGGAGGGCCCGGACGGAGGGCACCGCGTCGTCAACACCGGCGACCTGCCTGCCCGGATGGTGATCCTGTCGACCAAGGGCCGGCCTGCGGTGGCGGTGTTCCCCGACAGTGACAAGGTGGTGCTCTCCAGCGGCGGCGAGGGCGACGACCTGATCGCGCGCAAGGCGGACTCGGTCGGCTACTGGGACGGGGAGAGCTAGATCATCTAGCTAGCCGGCGACGCGGGCCGGCACCGGCGCCAGGTCGAAGGGCAGCAGCTCGACCGCCTGCTGGTAGCGGTCGATCAGCGACTCGCGGTCAGGGCCGGAGAGCGCGACCACGGCCAGGCGGTGCGACAGCACGTCGTCGTCGTTCTCGCTCAGCCGCTGCCCCTCGCGCACCAGCAGCTCGACGAACGCGCCCGGAAACGCCTCCGCCACGGCGGCCGTGTCGGGCACCTCGCGCACGACCGCGTCGTGGTAGGTGCGAAGCAGGAAGCTAGCGGCCACCACGTCCGGGCGGGCGGGCGGCATGACGGGGGCGCCTCCGGCCGCCAGCTCGAGCTGCAGCTCGTACGTTGAGACGCCGTGCACGGCCCGCACCAGCGGCGCGAACTGCGACGCCATCCGCCCGTTCACCTCGACGATCGTGATGCCTCCGTCGGCCCGGACGAAGAACTCGATGTTGAACAGCGACTGGTCGAACCCCAGTGCGGGCATCAGCCGGGACGCGATCTCGGCCATCTGCTGCTGCGGCCCTGCCGGCAGCTTGCTCGGGTACTCGAACCGCAGGAAGCTGATGCCGTTTTTGTGCAGCACGGCGTCGGTCACGCCCACGGGTGTGACCCGGCCGTCGTGCACGAACCCCTCGAACGTGACCAGGCGCCCCGAGAGCAGCTCCTCGGCGATCAGATGGCGGAAGCTGGCCCGCCGGGCCGCGGCCAGCACCTCGGCCAGCCGCTCGTCGCTGCCGACCTCGTAGGCGTGCTGCGACAGGTGGCCCTGCACCGGCTTCACGAAGAACGGGTAGGGCAGTGGCGGCCGTTCGGGCGGGCGCATCGCGTCCAACGCGGCGAACCGCGGCGTCGCGTCCGGCACCGCCTCGGCCTGGATCCTTCGCGAGACCAGCTTGTCATGGCAGCGCATGAACGCCTCGTAGCCCGGCCCGGGCAGCCCCAGCCGGTCGGCCACCACCACTGCCAGCGCCGACGTGGAGTCGCTGGAGCCGAACACCCCCTGCACGCCGGGCCGCTCCTCGAACACCAGGTCGTATCGCGCCAGCACCCGTGCGTCGGCGAGGTTCAGCAGATCTCTCCGGGTCGGTGCAACAACCAGCACGCGTCTCATGTCGGTCACTGTCCCCTTTGCCGGCCCGGGCGGGCCGTTGCGGCGTCGCGGAATGGTAGGCGCTGGGCGCCGACCGTCGCAAACCGGTCACCCCCAGATGGCGGCCGCCGCGCGCGAGAGCGTCTCCAGCTTCACGCGCTCGTCGTCGTGCGTGAGGGCATTCCCGACCACCGACGTCGCAAAACCGCACTGCGGCGAGATCGCCAGCCGCTCGAGGTCGATGAACTCCGCCGCCTCACGTGTCCGGCGCTCAAGCTCGTCCACCGTCTCGCGGCGCCCGGACTTGGTGGTGACCAGCCCCAGCACCACCATACGGTCGTCGGGTACCTCCCGCAGCGGCTCGAATGAGCCCGACCGCTCGTCGTCGTACTCGAGCAGCAGCCGCTGGGCGTTGACACCGCGGAAGACGCGCGGGGCGATCGGGTCGTAGCCGCCGGTCACCAGCCAGCGGCTGCCCTGGTTGCCGCGGCACAGGTGGAACCCGAAGGTGACGCCGGGGGCGGCCGCGATCACGGCGTTGTCGAGCTCGATGCCGCGGTCGAGCCAGCGCTCGAGCGACCAGCCCTGCGACTCGTAGAACGCGCGCGTGGCCGGATCGATCAGCAGCGGGTAGTGAGGCGCGTCCAGCTGCAGGTAGGTTGCGCCCAGCCGGGCCAGCTCGCGCACCTCGTCCCGCATGATCTCGACGACGTCCTCCAGGAAGCTGTCCAGGGTGGGGTACGCGTCGAGCGACAGCTCCGGAGACCACAGGTTGGCGTAGAGGCTGGGGCTGGTGAGCGTGATCTTGGGGATACGGCTGGTGCGGCCGCGCAGGTAGGTCAGCTCCTCGGCGGCGATGTGGCGGCGCCGGCGCAGCGGTTCGCGGACGCCCAGGCGCGGCGGCCGATCAGTGGCGCGGTCGCCGACATGCTCGTCGCCGTGCCACTCGCCCCATAGGTAGGCGTCCAGCGGCACCTCCCCGAAGCCCTCGACCGCGTCCGGCAGCCCGCTCTGGAACGACAGGCGGCGCATCTCCCCGTCGGTCACCACATCCAGCCCGGCCTGCTCCTGGAGGGCTACGGCCGCGTCCACCGCCGCGTCCTCGATCCGCTTGAACTCGGCCGGCTCGATCTCGTCCTGCTCGAACCGCCGCCGGGCGTCGAGCAGCGCCTGCGGGCGGAGCAGGCTTCCGACCACGTCGGTGTGAGCCGTGACCATGGGGGAGGAGTGTAGTCACGCCGACCCCGCACAGACCCGTAGGATGAGCTCGTGGACGAGCTGATCCTGACCGGCGCCGGACTGACCGCGGAGGACGTGGCGGCGGTCGCCCGCGACGGTCTGGCGGTGGCGCTGTCGGGTGAGGCAACGGTGCGGATGGTGGCGGCATCGGAGCTGGCCGCTCGCCTGGCCGAGGGCGATCAGCCCGTCTACGGCCTGAACACCGGGGTGGGCGCCCTGCGCGCCGTGCGCCAGTCCGCACAGGACGCCGGGCGCTTCACGCGGCTGACCGTCCAGTCGCATCGCACCTCGCACGGCGACCCGCTGCCCGGCGAGGTGGGACGCGCGGCGCTGCTGCACCGCGTGAACGCGCTGTGCCGCGGGCGCAGCATGGTTCGCCCGCAGGTGGCCGAGGCGTTCGTGGCCGCGCTCAACGACGGGGTCGCGCCGCGGCTGCCGCCGATCGGATCGCTGGGCCAGTCAGACCTGCCGGCGATGGCCGAGCTGATCGACGCGCTGCAGGCGCGCGGGCTGGTGCTCGAGCGGGGCGAGGCGCTGGCGCTGCTCAACGGCAACTCGCTCTCGGTCGGGATCGGCGCGCTCGCCCTGGCCGACACGGCGCGGCTGCTCGACGCCTACGACGTGGTCGGGGCGGTCAGCCTGGAAGGGTTCGCCGGCAACCCGTCGGTGCTGCATCCGCAGGTGGCCGAGGCACGGCCGTTCCGCGGGCTGGCCACGTCGGTCGGACGGATGCGGACGCTGCTCGCGGGCAGCTACCTGTGGCAGCCGGGGGGGCCGCGGAACCTGCAGGACCCGCTCAGCTTCCGCACGCTCCCGCAGGTGTTGGGCGCCGCCCGCGACGCGCTCGGCCACGTCCGCATGCAGCTGGAGACCGAGCTCAACGCCTCGGGCGACAACCCGATGGTGGTCGCCTCGGAGGGTCGCATTGTCTCGGTCGGCAACTTCGACGCAACGCCCGTGGCAGCGGCCCTCGACCTGATGCGGATCGCGATGGCGCAGGTGATGACGGCGGCCTGCGAGCGCATCCAGAAGCACCTGGCCGGCCACTGGTCCGGGGTGTCCACCGGGCTTCGCAGCACCGACACCCCCGACGACGCGCTGGCGCTGGTGGGCGGCGGCGCGGCCGCGCTGGCCGGCGAGGCGCGGCTGCTGGCGATGCCGGTGTCGCTGGAGCTGCCGACCTCGACGGTGGCCGGCGGGATCGAGGACCACCTGACGATGGCGCCGCTGGGGGCGCGGCGGCTGGCCGAGACGGTGGAGCTGGCAGCTCGGCTGGCGGGGCTCGAGCTTGTGGTGTCGGGCCAGGCAATCGACCTGCGTGGCGCCGCGCCGCTGGGCGCCGGCACGGGCCCCGTGCACGCCCGCATTCGCGAGATCGTCCCGTTCATCGGGGCCGGCGAGGCCTGGGATCAGGATCTGTCGGCCCTCGCCGCATGGATGCGCCAGGGCGCGTGCGTCCTGTAGATGACGATTCAGGCGCCGGATCGTTGTCATATCTGGAAGCCCCGTTCCAGCGAAACCGTTGACCCCCGCCTCAGCCCTCTACGGCTGCGGCCCTATCCCTGAATGGGAACACCCATCCTCGACCCTCCGAGGCGGTGAAACCAGCTCTCCCCGTGCTGAGAACCGAAGGCCGCGGATGTGGTGCTGCCCGGCATGAGAGGCATGCCGGGCAGCGTTTACCGGGGCCGGCGGGGCAGGATGCCTGTCTTGCGTGCTGGGACGACGGCGAGTGACAACCGGCCTAGGCTGAGTGCGGCCAGCATCAGGCCGAAGTCGCGTAGCGCGATGTCGTAGTACTCAGGCGGGTTCTTGGTGAGCAGGTTGATGATGATGCCCGCTAGCCAAGCCGCCACCACGAAGGCGCCTATGCGTGGTGCCAGCAGGACGAGCAGGCCGGCGCAGATCTCGACTGCTCCGACCACATACATCCACTGCTGGCCGGTTCCGGGGATGATGCGGTTGACCCAGCCGGCCAAGTAGTCCGGCCAGTTCACGCTCCAGTTGAAGAACTTGTCCAAGCCGAACAGGATCGGCGCGACCGTGAAGCCGAGCCGCAGCACCCAGAAAGCTTGATGGGCAGCGGTGAGAACCCGTTGCTCAGCGGCGCCGGTAACGGAGTCCTGCTGTGACGTTTGCGCGGCAGTCTCGGCGGTGGAACCGGTCCTATAACTGGTGGAGGACATGTCGATCACTCCTTCCTTCGGTAAGCCGACGCTCGTGTCGGTTGTCTCATAGGACGCGATACCGCGAGCGGCCCCAGGCCAAACGGCCGACGCGTATTCTCAGGGACAGCAGCAGCCGTCCAGAAACGCGATGAGCCGCGCCTGCCAGACAGCCGGGATCGCGCACTACCATCCGCACGACTCCCCGGCACCGCTGGGCAAGCCTCCAGGTGAAGCGCGGAGCCCGATCACCCAGATCTCTGCGCACCTCGGCCACAGCCGCCAGGCAGTCACGCGCGACGTGTACAGCCACGTCCTCCTGGACGACTGATCTCGTGTCACATCCGTATCACACCAGCACGCGAGCTAGCGGCCTCTAGGGCAAGCATGAAGGCTTGGTTACGCGCAAACCGCGTGGTTAGGCCCAGCCTGTTTTTCATATCTGGAATATGGTAGGTTCGCTCGGTGCCCCCCTCGGCCGTTGTCTCCGAAGGCTCGGAGGCGCCTCTTTTCCTTGAAGTGCGCCCCGATAGCCTGACCGATGCCGTCTACGAAGCGATTCGTCGGGGGATCATCGACCGGCGCCTTGCGCCGGGAAGCCCGGTGACCGAGGCTGCCCTGGCCGAGCAGCTGGGAGTCAGCAAGACGCCCGTGCGCGAGGCCCTGCTGCGGCTGAAGGACATCGGCGTGATCGAGCCCAACGGCAGGCGCGGGGGACGGGTGGTGCAGCTGTCGGAGCTCTCCGTCAGACGCGCGTACGAGGTGCGCGATGCGCTCGAGCCGTACGCCGCCGGCAGGGCGGCGGAGCGTGCCGAGGCCGACCAGGTCGCGGAGCTGCGGTCGCTGGCGGCGAAGTCTCTGGCGTGCGTCCGGGCCGGTGACGTGGACGGATTCACCCACCTCGACATCGATTTCCACACGGCCGTTGCCGAGGCCGCGTCGAACCCCTTGCTGCGCAGGATGGTGGAGGACGCGCTGACGCTGGCGCTCACGCTGCGCCGCCGCGCGCGCCCCAAGGCAACCGCGTCGCAGGCCTGCGCCGAGGCGCACGTGCGGATCGCGGATGCGATCGCGGACGGCGCCACGGCGGCCGCCGAGCGCGAGATGCGCGGCCATATCGGGTTTGTGGCCGGCATGGTGCTGGCCGGACCACTCCAGACCACCACCGACGAGGTCGGATTGTGACCGGCGAACAAACGTTTTACGACAACCAACGTCCGAGGTGGACACGCACCCGCGACGAGGAAGCGAGGAATTAGTGAACGACTACGAGTATCACCTGTACGAAGAGGCGAAGTCCGGCAGGATGTCCCGCCAGCAGCTGCTCGTCCGGGCAACCATGATGGGCGTGTCGCTGCCCGCGCTGACGGCGATCCTGGCCGCCTGCGGGAGCAGCTCCAGCTCGAGCTCGGGCGGCAGTGGCGGCAGCTCCAGCGCCGGCGCGGTCAAGCGGGGCGGCACTGGGGTGTTCGGCATCACGTCGCCCGCCCAGGACGTCGACCCGATCACGATGTTCAACACCGGGTCGATCATGACGACGCAGCTGGCCGCCGACTACCTGGTCTTCCCCGACGCCAACTACGTGATGCAACCGCGCCTCGCCACCAAGTGGCAGCCGGGCACCAAGCCCGACGAGTGGACGTTCACGATCCGCCAGGGCGTGCTCTGGCAGGACGGCTCACCGTTCACCGTCGACGACGTGGTCGCCTCCTTCGATCGCATCACCGATCCCAAGGTCGGTTCGGCCGCGCTGTCCGCGTTCGCAGGTGTTCTCTCGAACGGCAACATCGAGAAGGTGGACGACCAGACCGTCATGTTCCACCTCGACCGCCCCTACGGCGACTTCCCGACGCTCGTGTCGTCGTTCAACTACAACTCCGTGATCCTGCCCAAGGACTACAAGGAGGGGACGTTCACGAAGGGCGGGATCGGCACCGGACCGTTCATCCTGAAGACGTTCTCGGCCGATCAGGGCGCGACCTACGTCAAGAACCCGAAGTACTGGGGCGGCCCCACCCTGCCCTACCTGGACGCCGTCCAGATCAAGTACTTCGCGGACACGCCGCCGATCGTGCTGGCCATCCAGGGCGGCTCGATCGACGTGTTCCCGCAGGTGCCCTACCAGGGATCGCAGGCGCTGTTCTCGGATGCCAACATCCACGTCAGCGAGACCCCGTCGAGCGAGTACCGAACGCTGCAGATGCGGGTCGACCAGGACCCCTGGAAGCAGAAGGAGGTGCGCCAGGCGCTGGCCTACGCGCTCGACCGGCCCGGACTCGTCCAGGGCCTGCTGGGCGGCAAGGCCGAGCTCGGCAACGACCACGCGTTCGCGCCCATCTACCCGGGATCGCCGACCGCGGCTGACGTGCCGCAGCGGGCGCAGGACATCGACAAGGCAAAGCAGCTGCTGCAGACCGCCGGGATGAGCTCGGTCAACGTCACGCTCACCACCGAGCAGTTCCTGGAGATCCCGCAGTACGCCCAGTACGTCAAGCAGATGGCGGCGCCGGCCGGGTTCAACATCACGCTGGACGTCCAGCCGCAGACGAAGTTCTACGGCACCGGCGCCAACCAGCCGTGGCTCCAGGCCAACTTCGGCATCACCGACTGGGGTGCCCGCGGCGTGGCCGGCCAGACCATCGACCCGGCCTACCTGTGCAGCTCAGTGCCGAAGCCCGACCTGTCGAACGCCGGCGCGTGGAACTCCGCGCACTGGTGCGATCCGCAGTTCGACACGCTGGTCAAGCAGTTCGAGGGCGAGGCCGACGAGCAGAAGCGGAAGGATCTCGCGGTGCAGGCCGCGACCATCCAGAACGAGGAGGTGCCGGACGTGATCGCGTACTGGATCAACGAGCTGCGCGCCACCCGCACCAACATCCACGGCCTGGCCGTAGGGCCGACCTTCCACCTCGATGCGAGGGAGATGTGGAAGGCCTGAGCATCATCGGGGCCGGCGCTCCGCCCATGGAGCGCCGGCCCCCGCGAGGCACCGGGTAGGCGCAGCATGGGCCGCTACGTCCTGAAACGGCTGGGGCTGAGCCTGATCACGCTGGTGATCGTCTCGTTCACCGTGTTCGCAGCCGCCGAGGTGCTGCCGGGCGACGTCGCCCGCACGGTGCTCGGGCCGTACGCCAGCCAGCAGCAGGTGGATCAGCTGAACCACACGCTCGGCACCGACCAGCCGCTGATCAAGCGCTACGCGACCTGGGCCGGCAACTTCATCAAGGGTGACTGGGGCACCTCGCCGATCCTGAACGTGCCGGTGCGGCCACTGGTGCTCGACCGGCTCAAGAACTCGCTGATCCTGGCCGGCTTTGCGCTGCTTCTGATCGTGCCCATATCCGTGCTGTTAGGGGTGCTGGCCGCCCTCAACTACGGCGGCGCGGCCGACCGCATCATCACGATCACCGGACTCTCGTTCGTGGCCCTGCCGGAGTTCGTGGTCGGCACCTTCGTGATCGTCGTCTTCGCGGTGCAACTGGGCTGGTTCCCCACCTCGTCGTCCGTGCCGGATGCCAACCCGGTCGACATCTTCAAACAGCTGCTGCTGCCGTCGATTCCGCTGATGTTCGTGCTGTTCGGGTACATCTCGCGCATGGCGCGGGTGGGCACGGTCGAGTCGCTGCGCTCGAACTACACGCGCACGGCGGTGCTGAAGGGCCTGCCCCAGCGCCACGTGGTCGGCAGGCACGTGCTGCGTAACTCGCTGCTGCCCACGATCACGGTCGTCAGCGTGCAGGTCGGCTACCTGGTGGGCGGCCTGGTGGTGGTGGAGACGCTGTTCAGCTATCCCGGCATCGGCCAGCTGATCCTGAACGCCGCCGTCAGCCACGATCTGCCGGTGCTTGAGCCGGCGGTGCTGATGATCGCGATCATCTACCTGGTCGCCAACTTCATCGCCGACGTGCTGGTGGCAGTGCTGAACCCACGCGTGAGGCTGGCCACGTGAGCACCGTCGAGCAGAGCGATCTGGCCGGGATCCCGGGCGGCACCGCACCGGAGGATGTGGCCCGGCTGCGGCGGGCGCGACGCGCCGAGCTGCTGCGCGGACTGCTGCACTCAAAGACGTTCATGATCGGCGCCGCGATGGTGGCCGTGTGGGTGATCTCGGCGCTGTTCTGGCGCTGGATCACGCCGTACGACCCACAGGCGGTGGACCCCATCAACACCCTCAAGGCTCCCAGCGGTTCGCACTGGTTCGGCACCGACAACCTCGGCCGCGACGTGTTCTCGCGCGTGATCGCGGGCGCGGCCCCGGTGCTGACGGTGGCTCCGCTGGCGACCGCGCTGGGGCTGCTGGGAGGCATCACCCTGGGGCTGATCACGGGCTACTACCGGGGCTGGGTGGACGACGTCTTCAGCCGGCTGGTGGATGCGCTGCTGACCTTCCCTCTGATCATCCTGGCGGTGCTGGTGCTGGCCTCGCTGGGCCGCTCGCCCCGCAACGTGATCCTCGTGATCGGCATCATCTTCACGCCGCTGATCGCGCGCACGGTGCGCTCGGCGGTGCTGATCGAGCGCGAGCGCGAGTACGTGGCCGCCGCCCAGCTGCGGGGAGAGCGCGGCCCGCGCATCATGGTGTTCGAGATCCTGCCCAACATCACCGGCCCGATCACGGTGGAAGGCACCATCCGGCTGGGCTATGCCATCTTCGCCGCCGCCACGCTCGCCTTCCTCGGCCTCGGGATCCAGGATCCGTCGCCCGACTGGGGTCTGC
>JBJMJD010000012.1:0-53674 GCA_045806525.1 Gaiellales bacterium
GCACGAGCGGCTTGGCGGCCATCTCGTCCTTGGCGACGCCGAGCGCGTCGTCCGTGACGCACATGTAGGTGAACACCCCGTCGAGCTCCTCGAGGCTCTGATGCATGGCCGCCTCGAGATCCATGCCCTCGGCCATCTTCTCGGCCAGGTACACCGCGATCACCTCGGAGTCGCACTCCGACTGGAAGCGGTGGCCTGAGCGCTCGAGCCGCCGGCGCCACTGGAAGTAGTTGGTGAGCTGGCCGTTGTGGACGACGGCCACGTCGGCGAACGGGTAGGCCCAGTAGGGGTGCGCGCCGGAGATGTCGACGTCGGACTCGGTCGCCATCCGCACGTGGCCGATCGCGTGGGTGCCGTCGAAGCCGTCCAGGTCGTACTGCTTGCTGACGGTCTCGGCGTCGCCCAGGTCCTTGACGATCTCGAGCGAGTGGCCCAGGGACAGCACCTCGCAGTTGGGGACGTCCTCGACGTAGTCGGCGAGCGTCTTCAGATCGCCGTCGTACTCGATGGTGGCGCGGAGGGCGTAGTCGGTCTCCTCCTCGACCTCGATGACGCGGGCGCCCAGCTGGCCCAGCCGCGACTCGACCTCGGCCCGGTTTCGCTCCAGGCGCTCCGCGAACTCGTAGTCGCGCTCGTCATTCGCGTCGGCCAGCTTGTAGCGCATGACCACGGTCTTGGAAGGCTGCCCGAACAGCGCGTAGCCGGTCGAGTCCGGGCCGCGGTGCTTCATCGACTGAAGCATCGCGGTCATCTCGCGGCCGATGTCCCGTGAGCCGTCCCGGTAGATGATCCCTGCGATTCCACACATACCCGGAGAACCTTTCGATGGTCGGTGCCGGCGACGCAAGGCCGCTCCGCCAGCGAAGAATGGAGTCCGATGGTACTGCCGCACGCAGGCTCGGCATATGGACGAATCTCCACACTGCACCGCCCCGCGAGGTTTGACACAGCCAGAACTCGAACTGCGACGGGACGTCGCGGCAGCGCCGGCGCGTGTCGTTGCGAGACCGACACGAACCGGCGCTGGTACGGAGCTGTGCGGGGTCTGTGACAAGCTGCCCTACGGCAGCACGTCCAGGTACTCCTTTACGTCCCACTCCGTCACCTCGGCGCAGTAGCGCTCCCACTCGTCGCGCTTGTAGTGTCGGAACACCTTGAACATCTCGTCGGGCAGCGCCGACTGCACGACCTCGTCGTCGTCCAGCGCGTCCAGCGCGTCGCCGAAGGTCATCGGGATCTTCTTGACCTCCTTGCCGCCCGCCATCGCCTCGTAGATGTTCCGCTCCTCCGCCTTGCCGGGGTCGATCTCACGCGTGATCCCGTCATCCATCACCTTGATCAGCGCCGCCAGCGACAGGTACGGGTTCACCGCCGAGTCGACCGACCGGTACTCGAATCGCCCCGGCGCAGACACGCGCAGCGCGGTCGTCCGGTTCTGGAACCCCCAGTCTGCGAACACCGGCGCCCAGAAGCCGGTGTCCCACAGCCGCCGGTACGAGTTCACGGTGGAGGCGGTCACAGCCGTCAGCGCCGACAGGTGCTCGAGCACGCCGCCGATCGAGTAGAGGCCGATCTGGCTGGGCAGCCGCTGGTCCTCGCCCTCCGGCATGAACACGTTCTCGTCGCCACGCCACAGCGAGATGTTGTGGTGGCAGCCGTTGGCAGATACGCCCATGAACGGCTTGGGCATGAAGCACGGGAACACGTTCAGCTCGCGCCCCACCTGCTTGCAGATCTGGCGGAAGGTGCTGAGGTTGTCGGCCGTTGTCTCGGCCCGGTCGAAGTTGAAGTTCAGCTCGATCTGGCCGGGGGCATCCTCGTGATCTCCCTGGATCATGTCCAGCCCCATCGCCTGGCCGTACTCGATCACCTTGTGGATGATCGGCTGCAGCTCGGAGAACTGGTCGATGTGGTAGCAGTAGGGCTTGGTCACGCCTTCCACGTCGGGCGTGCCGTCCGGCTTCATCTTCAGCCACATCATCTCCGGCTCGGTGCCGGCGCGCAGGTGCAGACCGGTGCGCTGCTCGAACTCCGCCTGGATCCGCTTCAGGTTGCCGCGGCAGTCCGAGCTGAGAAACGAGCCGCCGTCCTTCGCGTCCTCGCGCCCGCGGAAGCACGTGCACCAGACCCGCGCCACCCTGGGGTCCCAGGGCAGCACCTGGAACGTCTCCGGCTCAGGCACGCCGACCAGCTCCCAGGCCTCCGGCCCATAGCCGATGTACTCGCCGTGGCGGTCTGTGAACAGGTTGGCGGTCGACCCGTAGACCAGCTGAAAGCCCTTCTGGGCCATGCTCTCCCAGTGCGGCGCGGGAACGCCCTTGCCCATGATGCGGCCGGTGACCGAGATGAACTGGTAGTAGATGTAGGTGATGCCCTCGGCATCGATGCGCCGGCGTACCTCGGCGATCTTGTCGTCCCGCCCGTCGCTGCTGACGAACCCTTCAAGGTCGGTCGCCACGAAGTTCCTCCTTGTCTGCGCGCACGGTTTCGCGTGCACATACGGCGTATTCCGCGAGGCTACGTGCGTCCTCGGCGGCGCGACAATATCGGATCGCACACAACCTTCGCCGCCGTATGCGCGGCGTCCGACACCCGCCCGGCCCCGCTCAGCGGACGCCGGCGCGTGCGAGCACGGCCCGCGCGTCCGGAAACTCGGTCGTAAACGCCGCCACCGCATCGGCGTCGGTGGCGATCCCGTATGCACGCCGCGCCACGTAGCGGCGCAGCGCGCACTCGACCTTCGGCTGCGATCCGAACGACTGCAGCACCTGCACCGGCTGCGCGTAGACGCCTGCGAAGTAGGCGCCCTGGTGGCGATCCCAGTAGCTCATCGGTGCCCCCATCTGGCCGGCCGCCGACGGCGGCACCGGGACCTTGGCGAAGTAGGGCAGGTCGCCGCTGGTCTCGGCGCCCGCAAAGCTGGCGAAGCCCTCGTCCAGCCAGGGATCGCGGGCCTGGTTGTTTCCAACCAGCGAGTAGAACCACTGGTGTGCGACCTCGTGGGCGGTGATCAATCCCAGCCGGTCAGGTCCCTCGAACAGGATGGTCGGATACTCGATGCCCTCCTCGTTCAGGTCAGGGCCGTAGGCCAGCGTCAGCGTCTTCCACGGGTACGGGCCGTACAGCCGCGACAGGTGCTCGATCGCTACCTGGGCCTCGTCGGCGGCCTGGTCGCCCTGCTCCGCCACGCCGCTGGGAACGGCGACCGTCAGCCGCACCGGGCCGGGAGCGTGCACGGTACGCCGCACGTAGGTGAAGTCGCCGGTGGCGACGCCGAAGTCGCGCACGTCGTCGGCCACCCAGTGGCCGCGGCCGGCCGGCACCCCGCTGGCCACCACGCCCAGCCCGGCTGGTGCGTGGATGGTGGCGTCGAAGTCGGCGATCGGCGAGGCGGAGGTCTCGCCGTTTGCGAGCGTGGGCGGCTGAAGCGCCCAGCCCAGTCCGGGCTGCCAGGGCAGCAGCGGGAAGAACGACCCGAGCCGGATAGCGGTGCCGTGCTGCGAGATCCGGTCCTTGGCGCGCTGCGGCAGCGTCAGCCGGAACGACAGCGACGCGTGCACGGTGGCGCCGGCCGCGATCGTCCTGCGCACCACCAGCGTGGTCGGGTCGGTCAGGTGCGAGGCCGCCGCTGCGCCGTCGACCGTCACCGGCCCCGCCACCATGTCCGCGCCTTCGCGGCGCAGCACCGGCCCGTTCGCCCAAAGCCGGAACACCAGACGGTCGGTGGCGATGTCCGGGGTGAACGCCACCACGACGGTGCCCTGCACACGATGGGCGGTTGGATCGATGGTCAGCTGCAGCGTGTAGCGCGGCCGATCGGCGGCCGGCGCCGGGTAGGCCGCCGTGCGGCATCCCGCCGGGCCGGCCGCCTGGACGCCGCCGGAGGTCGCGGCGGAGCCGCCGCTGCAGCCGGCCAGCAACGCCGCCAGCACGAGGGCGGCGGCGCGGATCACGGACCGGTCTCGACCGGGGTGTCGTCGCGGTCGCCCCACTGGTTCCAGGATCCGTCGTAGACGACGGGGCGCCTGCCGCTCACGATCTCGACGGCGGTGGCGACGGCCGTGGCCGATACGCCGCCGTTGCAGTAGGCCACGATCGGCCGGTCGAGGTCGACGCCGTAGCCGTCCAGCAGCTCTGCCAGACGGTCGGCCGGCAGGAACCGGCCGTCGCCGTCCAGCAGGGACTTGTAGGGCACGTTCAACGCGCCGGGGATGTGCCCGGCGCGGCGCGCGTGGGTCTCGCGGCCGCTGTACTCCTCGGCCTTGCGGGCATCCAGCAGCTGTGCGCCGTCCAGGATCGCCCGGCGCATCCCCTCCAGGTCGATCACGCCCTCACGGCCGGCCGGCAGCGGGTGCGGTGGATCGGCCGGGGCGGGGACGATGTCCGCGCCCTCCAGCGGGCAGCCCGCGTTCGTCCAGGCCGACAGCCCGCCGTCCAGCACGTGGCTGGCGGCATGGCCGTAGCTGCGGAGCACCAGCACGATCCGGCCGGCCAGCACGTTGAAGTAGTGGTCGTAGGCGACCACCACCGTCCCGGCGCCGATGCCGAGCCTGGTGGCGTCGGCCGCGAACACCTCCGGCGACGCGATCGTGACCGGCACCGAGCTCTCGCGGTCGGTGAAGTCGATCCGCCAGTCGGCGAACACCGCGCCCGGGATGTGGCCCTCGCGGTAGTGCTCGGGGTGGGCGCGGTAGCGAGGCTGCTCCGTGGCCACCTCGCCGCGCACGTCCAGCAGCCGCACGCTCTCGAGGTGCCGCTGCAGCCACTCCACGCTCACGAGCACGCCGCTCACCGCTGAATGGTACAAACCCGCCGTGGCCGTCACCGATCGTTACTGGGGGCCGGTCGAACCGGCCGAGGCGGCGACGGTGCTGGGCCGGCCGGTCGAGATCGTCAGCCAGCACCTGCGCTGGCTGTTCGCGGTTGCGCGCTGCCGCTGGGACACCGGCGAGGCGATCGTGAAGCGCCAGCCGCCGATGGGGCGCACGCCCGACCAGCTGCGGTGGCAGCACCGCCTGACCAACCACCTCGCCGATCGCGGCGTACCCGCCGTGCGCGCCCGGGAGATGATCGAGCTGGACGGCCTCTGGTACGAGGTCTATGACGTTGCCACAGGAGACGACACCTACGCAGGGGTGGACACCTGGGAGCCGTTCTTCTCGCGGGAGCACGTGCTCGCGGCCGGCCGTGGGTTGGCCGCGGTGCATGCCGCCGGCCGCGACTTCGAGCCGCGCCGCCCGCAGCCGCAGCGCGGCTTCGTGGTGCAGCTGGGGCTGGCCGAGCTGGCGCCCGTCGCCGCCGTGGAGCTGCTCGCGGACGAGCGTCCGGCGGTGGCCGCCTACATCCGCGGCGAGAACTGGCGGGACGACATCGCGACCGCCTACGACGACCTGTTCAGCCGCCTGCGCCCGGTGCTTGGCGATCTTCCGTCCGCTCCGCTGCACGGCGACTGGCAGACGAACAACCTCTTCTTCGACGGTGACCGGCTGAGCTCGATCATCGACTTCCACCAGGCCGACTACGCGCCGCGGGTGCTCGACCTGGCCGTGGCAGTCGAGCGCAACTGCTTCTTCTGGAACCGCATCTCCGCGGGCGAGGACGACGCCCACGATCTCGGCCACGCGCGGCTGCTGATCGAGTCCTACCACGAGGTGGCGCCGCTCACAGCTGCGGAGCGGACGGCCTTCTCCGACGTACTGGCGGGGTGTCAGTTCGAGTACGGCATCTCGTTCCTTGACTACTACTGGGGCATCGAGCGCGACCGCGACAAGGCCGACTGGGCCTGGCACACGTTCGTGATCGGGCACGCACGCTGGTGGCAGAGCGACGCCGGCCTGCGGGCGCGAGCCGAGCTCGAGCAGGTCTGCTCGGCGCTGTCCTAGGCCCAGCCGAGCAGCGCGACGATCTCCGCGGCGATGTCCGGCACGGTGCGTCCGTCGGTCTCGATCACGGGTGCGTGGTGCGCGGCCTCCTCCGCAAGCGCGTTCGCCTGCAGGAGCGTGCGGGCGAGCTGGTCGTCATGAGCGGAGCCGATCTCGCGCCGGCCTACGCGCTCGCGGAGCGTCCGGTCCGACGCCGACAGCCGCACCAGCAGCAACCGGTCGGCGCCGGAGGCCCGGCGGATCCACGACAGCTCGGATTCGCGGTACAAGTAGACGCCGGCCAGGATCAGCCTGCGCGTGCCCAGCTCGCGAAAGCTCTGCCACACCGAGCCGAGGTTCCGCTCGGTCAGCCGCCAGTGCTCGTCCGGAACCGGGTACACGTCATCGAGCGCGTCCGTGTCGATCACGGCGTGGGCGATGTCCGCCGCCCGCAGCTGTGCCGACACCTCGTTCGCGACCGACGTCTTGCCGACTCCGGCCGGGCCCACGATCACGAGCACCTCGATCAACGAGCAGGCAGCTTGGCGCCGAGCAGCGCCAGCAGCGGCCGCGCCTTCACCAGCGACTCCTCGACCTCGGCGGCCGGGTCGGAGTCCCAGACGATGCCGCCGCCCGCCCACAGGTGGATCTCGCCGGCGGCGATCGCGAACGTGCGGATCGTCAGCCCCAGCTCCAGGTCGCCGTTGGGGTAGACGCGCCCGAGCGCGCCCATCGCTGCGCCGCGGCCGACCGGCTCGAGGCGGGCGATGTGGTTGATCGCCGACACCTTCGGTGCGCCCGTGATCGAGCCGCCCGGAAACGTCGCTCGCAGCAGCTCCGCCAGACCCACGCCCAGCGCCAGCCGGCCCTGCACGCGCGACACCAGGTGCCGCACCCCGGCCATCGGCCGCTCCACCAGGTAGTCCGGCACGTGCACGCTGTGCGGCACGCAGATCCGCGCCAGATCGTTCCGCTCCAGGTCGACGATCATTACGTGCTCGGCCCGGTCCTTAGGGTTGTCGGCGATCCGCTCCGGGTCGTTGGCCGGCCGCGTGCCCTTGATCGGCATCGTCTCGACCACGTCGCCCCGCCGCCGCAGGAACAGCTCCGGCGTCGCCGACACCACCGACCAGCCGTCGCCGTGCATCGCCATCGCGTGCTCGGCCCCGAGCGGCGCCAGCGCCGCCTCCACCCCGCAGGGGTCGCCCGCGAACGGGGCCCTGTGGTGGCCGACGACGTTGACCTGGTAGACGTCGCCGCGCGCGATCGCGTCACGCACGGCCGCCACCGCCTCGCGGTGCTGCCGGGCCGTCCAGGTGGGTTGGAAGCGCCCGATCCGGAAGTCGCCCGCGACCGCCTCGCGGCCACCCGACGCCGAGCGCACGTGGCAGGCCAGCGCCGGCAGCGGGCACGGTTCCGGCGGCATCGGCTCGTTCACGCCCGGCAGCGCGGCGGCCAGCCCGTAGCCCAGGTAGAGGTCGGCGACCAGGCCGTCCGCCGCCGGAACGAACGGCTCGCTCCACACCCCGAACCCGTGCCAGGCCAGGAACTCGTCCAGCCGCCCGAACGGGTCGCCCTGCGTGGAGTCGAGCAGCAGCCACTGGTCGGTGAGGGCGGCGGTTCCCATGCCGGGAGTGTAAGCCTGCAGGGCTACGGCCGGTCGATCTCGGCCAGCGCGGCGGCGTTCACGGCCAGCGACCCGGCGGCGGCGTTTGCCGTCGCGTGGGCCGGGTTGCGGCTGCCCGCGATCACGGCGGTGACGCCTGGCTGCTCGAGCGCCCAGCGAAGCGCCAGCTGGGCGACGGTTGCGCCGTCGCGTTCGGCCAGCGGCCGCATGCGGTCGACCATGGCGGCGCCCCGCGCCATCGGCTCCGGGTCGAAGGGCCACTCGCCGCCCTCCTCGTCGCGCCACGATGCGTACCTGCCACGGCCGCTCCGCCAGTCATCCTCGGAGAACTCGTGGTCGTGTGCGAGCGCGCCGCTCAGCCGGCCGGCCGCCAGCGGGCTGTAGGCCAGGTAGCCGATGCCCTGCGCCGCCAGCCACGGCAGCAGCTCGTCCCGGTCGCCATCGTGGAGCCGCGAGAACTCGTTCTGCACCGATGCCACCGGATGGATCGCCTGGCAGCGCTCGATCAGCGCCCGGTCGAAGTTCGACACGCCGATCAGGCGCGCCTTGCCGGCCGACACGAGCTCGGCCATCGCGCCCCACGTCTCCTCGATCGGCACGTCGTCCGACGGCCAGTGCACCTGGTAGAGGTCGACGTGATCCCTTCCCAGCCGCTGCAGCGACGCGTCGATCGCGCGGCGCACCTGGTCGGGCGCAAGGCCGCTGCCCTCGTCGGGCGCCACCTTGGTGAACACCAGCACGTGGTCTCGGCCGGCAATGGCACGGCCGACGATCCGCTCCGACACGCCGTCCCCGTACACCTCGGCCGTGTCCACCCAGGTCATGCCGGCGTCAAGCCCCGCGTGGATTGCCGAAACCACGTCCTGCTCGGAGCTGTTCGGGCCCCAGTGCATGCCGCCGGCCTCCCACGAGCCGAACCCGACCACCGAGATCTCCGGGCCGCTCGCTCCCAGTTGTCGCATCTGCATACCGGCACCCTACCCGGCCCGTCAGGCGCGCGCGCCCGGGCCGTAGGCAAGCCTCAGCAGGTCGCCCTCGGCGAAGCGCTCGAACCGGAGCGGTCGCAGGTCGATCCGCGGCTCGCGGCCCGCGATCACGGCGGCGGCCGACTCCGCGATGGCAGGCGCCAGCTTCAGCCCGTGGCCGGACAGCCCGGCCACGGCGAACACGCCCTCGCGCACCCAGCCCACCACCGGGTTCCAGTCCGGCGTGACGTCGTACGCCCCCGACCAGCCACCGGTGTAGGGGGCGCTGGCGATGCTCGGATAGCGCGATGCCAGCGACGACCGCACCGCGTCCCGGTACTCCGGGTCGGGCTCGCCGTCGCAGTCGTCGCGCCGCGCGTAGTGCGTCGACCCGCCGTAGGTGACGACCCAGGCGCCGCCCCCTGCCACCGGCCGCGTGACCACGTTGGTGACCGCGTCCGAGACGACGGCGTGCACGGGCGCCTCGCGGAGCACGGCGATCTCGATCCGGTGCAGCTCCACCGGCAGCTCGGGCAGCAGCTGCTTCGACCAGCACCCGGCCGCGACCACCGCGATCGATCCGTCGTCGGGCAGCTCGGAGTCCGCGCCCATCGCCACGTCGACGCCCAGCGACACCGCCTCGGCGAACCGCGCCAGCGTGTAGCGCGAGGCATCGACCACGCCGCCGTCGGGCTCGTAGGCGCCGCAGCCGATGCCGTCCGCGTCGATCAGCGGCTCCACCGACGCCAGCTCGTCCGGCTCGAGCAGCCGCGTGTCGACGCCCAGGCTCTGGCCGAGCGCGACGTTGCCCTCGCAGGCGGCACGCTGCGCCGGCGACACCGTCAGCAGGTAGCCGGTGGGCACGTAGGCCGACTCGCGGTCGGCCATCAGCAGCTCGCAGCCCCGCTTCGCGAGCGAGACGGTGACGGCGTTCGAGTAGTGCCGGCGCACCATCCCGAACGAGCGGCCGGTGTCGCCGGCGGTGGGCGACCGCCGCTCGCAGAGCCGCACGCTCATGCCCTCGCGGGCGAGCGCACAGGCCAGGGAGCTGCCGTACAGGCCCGCTCCCACCACGGTCACATCGGTGCCGGCCATTCGGCGTTGACTGTACACTCGCGCCGGTCATGAGGCCGGCAGCCGTGATCTTCGATTTCAACGGCACCATCTCCGACGACGAGGGCCTGCTCGCCGAGCTGTTCGAGCGCATCTTCGGCGAGGTCGGGATCGAGGTGCCGGCATCGCTCTACTTCGAGCAGTTCGCGGGCTATGCCGACGACGAGATCTGCCGGCTGGTGCTGGAACGGTTCGGCCGCAGCGGCGAGCCGGGGCTGTTGGAGCAGCTGGTCGAGCGGCGCGCACAGCTCTACATGGAGGCGCAGCGGACGCGCTCGACCGTGCACCCGCAGGCGGCGGACTGCGTGCGCCGGATCGCCGCCCGGGTGCCGGTCGCGATCGCCTCCGGCGCCGCCCGCGTCGAGATCGAGGGCGTGCTCCAGTCCAGCGGCCTGCGTGAGCTGTTCCCCGTGCTGGTCTGCCTCGAGGACGTCCATCGCGGAAAGCCCGACCCCCAGGGCTACCTGATGGCCCGCGACGCGCTGGCCGACCACGTCGGCCGCCCGCTGCCGGCCGACCGGGTGCTGGTCTTCGAGGACTCGGAGCAGGGCCTGCGCGCGGCGCTTGCCGCCGGGATGCCGTGCGTCGTGATCGAGGGAACTGCCCCGGCCGAGCGGCTCACGGGCGCAGCGGGTATCGTACGGGCCTTGGATTGGTCTATACCGCTGATCAGGGAGCGGTTCGGTGAAGACTGAGGCGCGGGCCGTGGTGATCGGCGGCGGGGTCGGCGGCTGCAGCATCCTCTACCACCTCGCCAAGCTGGGCTGGAGCGACATCGTGCTGGTCGAGCAGTACGGCCTCACGCACGGCTCCACCTGGCACTCGGCCGGCCTGGTCGGCCAGCTGCGCTCAACCGTCAGCCTGACGAAGATGATGCAGTACTCGGTGGGCCTGTACGCCGACCTCAAAGACGAGACCGGCAAGGACCCGGGGTGGCACGAGCTGGGCGGCCTGCGCCTGGCATCGTCGAAGCCGCGCATGGAGGAGCTTCAGCGCCAGGCCGGCTGGGCCAAGAGCTTCGGGCTGCCGGTCGAGCTGATCTCGGCGGCCGAGGCGCAGGAGCTGTTCCCGCCGATGAGCACCGACGGCGTGCTGGGCGCGGCCTTCCTTCCACAGGACGGCTACCTCGATCCCAGCCAGCTGACCTTCGCGCTGGCCGACGGCGCCCGGCTGCTGGGCGCCGACATCGAGCAGCGCACGCGCGTCGAGGCGATCACCCTCGAGAAGGGCCGCGTGCACGAGGTCGTCACGGACAGGGGCAGGATCCGCACCGACGTCGTGATCAACGCCGGCGGCATGTACGCGCCGCAGATCGCGCGGATGGTGGGCGTCGACGTCCCGATCATCCCCTACGCCCACGAGTTCCTGGTCACCGAGGCCTTCGATCCTGCGTTGCCGGCTCTGCCAACGCTCCGTGATCCCGACAACCTGGTCTACTGGCGCACCGAGGTGGGCGGGCTGATCATGGGCGGATACGAACGCGACCCGGCGCCGTGGGCGCTGGACGGCGTCCCGGACGGATTCGAGGCGCAGCTGCTGCCGGAAGACTGGGAACGGTTCGACGAGCTCCTGGGCAACTCGATCAAGCGCGTTCCCACGATGGAGCAGGCCGAGGTCAGGAAGCTGTTCAACGGGCCGGAGGCCTTCACGCCCGACGGCGAGTTCATCCTCGGCGAGTCCGACGTGCCGGGGTTCTGGGTGGCGGCCGGCTTCTGCGCGCACGGCCTGGCCGGCGCCGGCGGCATGGGCTGGCAGATGGCCGAGTGGGTCGTGAACGGCGAGCCCAGCCTCGACCTGTGGCACATGGACATCCGCCGCTTCGGCCGCCAGTACCGCAGCCAGGGCTACACGCTGGCCCGTGCCACCGAGGTCTACGCCACCTACTACGACATCAAGTACCCGAACCACGAGCGCCAGGCGGGCCGGCCGCTGCGGCTGTCGCCGGCCTACCAGCGCCTGGTCGAGCTGGGCGCGTCGTTCGGCGAGAAGTCGGCCTGGGAGCGGGCCAACTGGTTCGACCCGAACGCGGCCGACGGCGATGAGTCGCTGCGCCCGCGCGGCTGGGCCGGCGAGAACTGGTCGCCCGCGATCCACGCAGAGGCGATGGCCACCCGGGAGCGCGTCGGCCTGTTCGACGAGAGCTCGTTCGCCAAGTTCGAGGTGCACGGCCCCGGGTCGCCGGAGCTGCTCGACTACCTCTGCGGAAACGACGTGTTGCGCCCGCCCGGATCGGTCACCTACACCCAGATGCTGAACGCCCGCGGGGGTATCGAATGCGACTTCACCGTCACCCGGCTGGAAGAGCACCGCTTCCGGATCGTGACCGGCACCGCCTTCGGTAACCACGACATGGGCTGGGTGCGCAGGCACCTGCCGGCGGACGGGAGCGCCCAGGTGAGCGACGTGACCTCGGCCTACGCCTGCTTCGGCATCTGGGGCCCGCGCGCCCGCGAGGTGCTGGCGCCGCTGACCAGGAGCGACCTCTCCAACGAGGCCTTCCGCTACATGACGGCGCAGGAGATCTCGATCGGCCCGGTTCCCTGCCTCGCGGTGCGGGTCACCTACGTCGGCGAGCTGGGCTGGGAGCTGTACTGCCCCAGCGAGTACGGCCAGGCGCTGTGGGACTCGCTCTGGGCCGCCGGCAGGGAGCAGGGCATCCGCGCATGCGGCTACCGCGCGATCGACGCCCTGCGGATCGAGAAGGGCTACCGCGTCTGGGGTGCGGACATGACGCCGGAGGAGACGCCCGACCAGGCCGGCCTGGCGTTTGCGGTGAAACCCGACAAGGGCGACTTCAAGGGCCGCGCGGCGCTGCTCGAGTCACGCACGCGCGAGCCGGCGCCGAGGCTCTGCTGCCTGCTGCTGGCGGACGCGCGCTCGGTGTGCCTGGGCTCGGAGCCGGTGCGGATCGGCGATCAGGTGGTGGGGCGGGTCACCACCGGCAGCTACGGCTACGCCGTCGAGCGCTCGATCGCCTACGCCTACCTGCCCGCGGCATCGGCCGAGGCGGGCACCTCCGTCGAGGTCGAGGTGTTCGGCGAATGGGTGGTGGCCGAGGTCGCCGCCGAGCCGCTCTGGGATCCGTCCGGCGCCAGCATCCGTGCCTGAGCCAGGCACGACAATCATGTAACAACCGCGCACTGCAGGCCGCGCCGGGTGACCCATCTCGTAGGCTTGGATCGTGGAACAGCACACGATCCTGCTGGTCGAGGACGACGCCACCATCCGCGAGATGACGCAGCTGTCGCTCGAGCGCGACGGCTTCGTGGTCATCACCGCGGCCGACGGCCCGTCCGGGCTCGAGGCGTTCCGTGCCGGCAGCCCCGATCTGGTGCTGCTGGACGTGATGCTGCCGGGGCTTGACGGCGTCTCCGTGTGCCGCGCGATCCGCGAGTCGAGCGTGGTGCCGGTGGTGATGCTGACGGCCCGCACCGATGCCGTGGACGTCGTGCTGGGCCTGGAGGCGGGCGCCGACGACTACGTCACCAAGCCGTTCGAGCCGTCCGTGCTGGCGGCCCGGCTGCGGGCGGTGCTGCGGCGCGTCACCCGCGCCGCGCCCCAGCAGCCGCTGCGGTTCGGCGATCTCCAGATCGACCCGCTGGGCATGGTGGTTACCCGCGACGGCGAGGAGTTGTCGCTGACCCCGACCGAGTACCGGCTGCTGCTGATGCTGGCCGAGAACGCCGGCGTCGTGCTCGGCCGCGAGCGGCTGCTGGAGGAGGTGTGGGGATACGTGTGGGCCGGCGACACGCGGCTGGTGGACATGCACGTGCGGCGGCTGCGCGGCAAGGTCGGACCGGAGGCGATCGAGACCGTACGCGGCGCCGGCTACAAGATGGTGCGGCCGTGAGGTCGCTGCGGGTACGGCTGGCGCTGGCCTTCGCGCTGGTGGCGGCGCTGGTGGCGACGTTCGTGGGCGTGGCCGTGTACCAGCTGTCCGCCCAGGACCTGCTCGACCGGGCCCGCGCCAAGTCGGTGGCCAACGTGCGGTCGGCGGCCCGGCTGTACCCGCTGACGAAGCCGCTCACCCCCTACCCTGCGCTGCCCGTGGACGACCGATCCGTGCCGGCACCGCTGCGCGCGGCCGTTGCCTCGCGGCACGTCGCCACCTACCGCGGCAGCTGGAACGGCAAGCCCGTGATCTGGGCTGGGCGGCCGGCCGCCGACGGCACGCCGCTGTTCGTGCGCGCCTCGTTCCAGGCCGAGCAGCAGTCGCTGAACGACCTGCGCACCAAGCTGATCGGCGCGGCGCTGGCAGCGGCGCTGGCCGGCGCGGTGGTGGGAGCGGCGCTGGCGAGCCGCCTGTCGCTGCGCCTCAGGCGAGCCGCGGCGACGGCGGAGCGCGTGGCCGGCGGTGACCTGGACGCGCGTATCGGCGCCACCGGGGGCGACGAGGTGGCGGCCATGAGCGACGCCGTCGACCGGATGGCCGAGGCTCTGCAGCAGCGGCTCGAGCGTGAGCAGCGGTTCGTGGCCGACGTCGCCCACGACCTGCGCACGCCCCTGACCGGACTGACCGCCGCCGCCAGCCTGCTCGATGACGACCAGGTGGGCGGCGCCATCAAGGAGCGCGTATGGCACCTGAGCGGCCTGGTCGAGGACCTGCTCGAGATCGCGCGGCTGGACAGCGGCTCGGCCACGCCCGACCTGCGGTGGGTGGACGTCGGCGCGCTGGCCGCCGATGTGGCGTCGCGGCACCAGGGCACGCGCAATGGGACGTCGCTGCCCTGCCGCGCGCTGGTCGACCCTCGCCGGCTGGAACGGGTGCTCGAGAACGTGATCGGAAACGCCGAGCGGCACGGCCGCCCGCCGATCGTTGTGGACGTCGGCGAGACGCAGGTGCGGGTCACCGACAGCGGGCCCGGCTTCTCGCCTGAGATGCTCGAGCGCGCCACCGAGCGGTTCTCGTCGGGCGACCCGGCCCGCGGCGGCGGCATCGGCCTGGGCCTTGCGATCGCGGCGGCACAGACGCGCGTGCTGGGCGGCCGGCTGGTGCTGGCGAACGTGCCGGCCGGCGGTGCCGCCGTCACGATCGAGCTGCCGGAGATCTCCGCATGAGACGGCTCGCGGCGATGTCGCTGTTGGCCGTGCTCGTCGCCGGATGCGGCAGCCAGTCCGGCCTGCACGTCGAGAACGGCGGGCACACGATCGCGGTGGCGTCTGCCGGCAGCTCAGGCGGCGGAGGGCACAGCACCGCACCCGCGCTGCCGCGACGGGTGACGGCGCGGATCCCGCTGGGCGGAGTGCCGGCGATCGCCTGGGACGGAACGGCCACGATGTGGGCGGCGGTCTGGGCCGGCGGCCCGCACCTGATCGGCTCGCTGATCGCGGTTGACACCGCGACTGGCACCGCCGGCCCGGCCATCGTGTTGCCTGCTTCGAATACGCCCTACCTGGTCGCCGCCACGGGGTCGGCCGTCTACGTGGCGGGCGCGGGTGCCGTGATGCGAGTCGATCCGCAGACCGGCAAGGTGGTCGACCGCGTGGCGCTCGGCGGGAGGCTACGTGCGCTGCTGGAGGCGCAGGGGCGGCTGTGGGTGACCGCCGACGGCGGTCGGCTGGTGCAGCTCGATCCGGACACGCTGGGCGTGGTCGCGACCCGGCACGTCACCGGCCATCCCGATGCGATCACGACCGACGGCGGCTCGGTGCTGGTGACCGACGACCGCGACCGTACGCTGACACGGATGACCATCGCCAACGGCAAGGTGACCGGCACCACCACCATCGGGGCGAACGGCGCCGGCCGCCCGTCGCAGATCACGGTCTACGCCGGCTCGATCTGGGTCTACGAGGGCACGACCGTCCTGCGGGTGGCGACCGGAGCGCTGCAGCTGCTCGACCGTGTCACGGTGCCGGGCGGCGGCGGGTCGATCGCGGCCGGCACCGGTGGCGTCTGGGTCAGCGGCGGCTTTGGCGTGGCCCGCATCGATCCCGCCACCGGCGCGCTCGACACGCCGGTTGCCGTCGGCCAGGCTGGTGCCGCGATCGCGACCACGGGAGATGCGGTGTGGCTGGTGCAGCGGCCGACGGGCACGCTGCTGCGGCTGGTGCCCTCGTGATGGTGCCCTAACGGAGCGGCGCGAAGCGCCCGGCGCGGTCGCGCGCCAGCCAGCCGCGCGGCTGGGCGTTCAGCCAGGACACCAGCGTCGAGTAGGTCACGCAGCGCACCTCCGGGCGGACGCAGACCGTGTCGACGAACCGCGTCAGCGCATCCACGTAGGCGCCGTGGTTCCAGGTGGCGAAGTGGTTTCCGACGTCGATCGGAGCGCGGTCGCCGTGGTAGTTGGCACGGAAGTAGCGCATGTAGCTGGCGAAGACGTCGTCGGCCAAGACGCGGGAGCGGCGGCGCGACACGGTCCGGCCCCGGGACTGGTTGACGTAGAAGTTGTAGTCCATCGAGAGCGACCGCCAGGGCGTGCCGACCAGCTTGATCAGCGCCAACGGGAAGCTCCAGATGCCCTCGCGCCGGTGCGGCCAGTCGCCCGGCAGGTCGGCCTGGCTGGTGTCGTAGGTCATGCCCTCGGAGCGCAGCACCGGGTAGAGCCGGCCGAGGTGGCCCTGTAGGCACGGCGTTCGGCCTCCGCGGATCTCGGCGACGGGGACGGCCAGTCCGGCGTGGTGCATCAGCTCGTGGAACTGGCCGATCTCGTGCCGCCAGTCGCGCCTGCTCCAGGTGCTGACGTTGCCGGCGTAGGGCTGGCAGAAGTGGCCGTTGTAGTGCGTCCCGATCTCGTGGCCCTCGGCATACCCGAGGTCGATCTGCCGCACCAGCGCACGCACGGCGGCCGCGCTCGGGCTGAAGCCGATGTCCGAGCTGCCGGCCGGGTGGCGGGGTGGGTGGTAGAGCCGCCTCTGGGCCGGGTCGAGCAGATAGACGCCGGACAGAAAGAAGCTGAAGCGGGCACCGGTGCGCGCGCCGACCTCACGCCAGTGCCTCCACAGCTGCGGGTCACCCGAGCCATCGAACGAGACCATCACGAACTGGGGCGGGCGCCGATAGCGCGCAGCCGGCCGTGGCGGCGCCACCGCAGAGGGCGGCGGCGCGCTGGTGGCCGACGACGGGCCCGTGCCCGAGTCACCTGCCCGGGACCCGCTGCACGCCGTCGCCACCACCAGCACCACCGCCATCGCCACACACCTCACGAGCCGCAGACTAGAGCCGGGTGGTCACACGGCCTGCTCGGGCGGGTAACAGCTCGGTAACGCGCCGGAGCTACGCGGCGGCCAGCACGTCTTGCAGCGTGATGATCTGGTCGCGGCGCTGGCCGATGCCCACGATCGCGACCGGCACCCCCACCTGCTGCTCGATGAAGTCAAGGTAGTCGCGCGCGGCCGCCGGCAGCTGGCCGGCGTCCCGCACGTGCGAGATGTCGGTGTTCCACCCGGGTAGCTCGGCGTACACCGGCTGAGCATGGTGAAAGTCGCTCTGGTGGCCGGGGAAGTCCTCGGTGACCGTGCCGTCGGGGAGCGTGTAGTGGGTGCAGACCGGGATCGACTCGAAGATCGAGAGCACGTCCAGCTTGGTCACGGCCAGCTGGGTGAACCCGTTCAGGCGGGTCGCGTAGCGCAGCGCCACCAGGTCGAGCCAGCCGCAGCGGCGCTCGCGGCCGGTGACGGTGCCGTACTCGGCGCCCTGATCGCGGATCCGCTCGCCCCGCTCGGGGTCGGCTTCGCTGGGAAACCCGCCCGCCCCCACCCGCGTCACGTACGCCTTGGCGACGCCCAGCACCGCGTCGATGCGGGTCGGCCCGAAGCCGAGGCCGACGCAGGCGCCAGCAGCGATCGGGTTGGAGCTGGTCACGAACGGGTAGGTGCCGTGGTCGAGATCGAGCAGGGTGGCCTGCGCACCCTCGCACAGCACCACCTTGCCGTCGTCCAGCGAGCGGTTCACGATCAGCGACGTATCGGCGATGAACGGCCGGATCCGCTCCGCGTAGCGCAGCGTGGCCTCGGTCATGACGTCCTTGTCGATCGGGCGCTGGTGGTAGATCTTGCGCAGCAGCACGTTCTTGACCGAGAGCGCCGTCTGGATCTTCTGGCGCAGGATCTTCTCGTCCAGCAGGTCCTGGACGCGGATGCCGACCCGCGAGGCCTTGTCGGCATAGGCGGGTCCGATGCCGCGTCGGGTGGTGCCGATCTGCAGCCGGCCCAGCATCAGCTCGGAGTCGGCGTCGATGATGCGATGCCAAGGCATGATCAGGTGGGCGTTTCCGGAGATGCGGAAGCCGGCCAGGTCGATGCCGCGCTGCTCGAGGCCGTCCAACTCCTCCATCAGCACCTCGGGGTCGATCACGCACCCGTTGCCGATCACGCACAGGGTGCCCGGCCAGAGGATGCCGCTCGGCACCAGCCGCAGCTTGTAGGTGTCGTCGCCCAGCACGAGCGTGTGCCCGGCGTTGTTGCCGCCCTGGTAGCGGGCGACCACGTCGGCCCGCTCGGCCAGCGTGTCGACGATCTTGCCCTTGCCCTCGTCGCCCCACTGGGCGCCCACGACGACGCTACACGGCATCGCGCACCCCTCTCAGGACGGGCCCTGGGCCAGGTTGGCGAAGCGCGTGTAGCGGCCCTGGTAGGCCAGCTGTACGGTGTCCAGTGGGCCGTTGCGGTGCTTGCTCACGATCAGCTCGGCCTCGCCCTTGTGCTCGCTCTCGGGGTCGTAGTAGTCGTCGCGGTAGATGAACATGACCAGGTCGGCGTCCTGCTCGATCGAGCCGGACTCGCGCAGGTCCGACAGCTGCGGCCGCCGGTCCTTGGCGCCGCGCTGCTCGACGGCGCGCGACAGCTGCGACAGCGCCAGCACCGGCACCTCGAGGTCGCGCGCGATCAGCTTCAGCTGGCGTGAGATGTGCGAGATCTCGTTCACCCGGTTCTCGAACCGGGCGCCCCCGCTCATCAGCTGCAGGTAGTCGATCACGACCAGCGCCAGGTTCGGGTGGCGCGCCTTCAGCCGCCGGGTCTTCGCCTTGATCTCGAGCGCCGTGATGCCGGCCGTGTCGTCGATGTAGATCGGCGCCTCCTGCAGGTGCGAACAGGCGGCGGTCAGCTTCGGCCACTCCTCGGGCGCGAGCTTGCCGGTGCGCAGCCGGCTGGAGTCGACCTTGCCCTCCGAGCACATCAGGCGCTGCGTGACCTCGTCGCGCGACATCTCGATCGTGAATATCGCGACCGGCAGCTGCTCGCGGATGCCGACGTGGGCGGCCACGTTCAGCGCCAGCGACGTCTTGCCCATGCCCGGGCGGGCGGCCAGGATCACCAGGTTGGACGGCTGCAGCCCGGCCGTGATCTTGTCCAGCTTGCGGAACCCGGTGCCGACACCGGTGATCTCGCGGCCGGACTCGTGCAGCTGGCTGATCCGCTCGAAGGAGTCGTTCAGCAGGCCGGCGATCGGGAAGAAGTCGCTGGTGATGCGCTGGTCGGCGATCCCGAACACCACCTGCTCGGCCTGGTCGACCAGCTCCTGCGGCTCGCCCAGCCGCTCGTACCCGAGCTGGGCGATCTGGGTGCCGGCCCGGATCAGGTTGCGGTAGGTGCTGGCGTCGCGCACGATCTCGGCGTAGCGGTGGGCGTTGGCCACGGCCGGCACGGTCGACGCCAGCGTGTGCACGGCCGCCTTGCCGCCGACCTCCTCCAGCTGCCCCTGGTTCTGCAGCGAGTTGATCAGCGTGATCGAGTCGACGGTGCCGCCCTCGGCGTAGACCCGCAGGATCGTCTCGTAGATGGTGGCGTGCGATCGCCGGTAGAAGTCCTCCGGCTGCAGCACCTCGGACACGATCGCGATCGCGTTCGCGGATACGAGCATCGCGCCCAGCACCGACTCCTCGGCATCGAGGTCGTGCGGCGGGACGGTGGGCGCGCGTTGCTGCTGCTGGTCGACGGCCATCAGACGGGGCGGATCAGTAGTCGTCCGGCTCGGCTTCGAAGGCTTCCACGTTGCCCTCTTCACCGGCTTCGCCCGGTACCACCATCACCTTGACGGTGGCCTCGACATCGCCCCACACCGCGATCGAAACGCGGTAGGAGCCGAGCGCCTTGATCGCGTCGTCCAGCGACACCTTGCGGCGGTCGACCCGGATCTTTCGCGCCTTCCAGATGGCATCGGCGATGTCGCTCGAGGTGACCGAGCCGTACAGCCGGTCCTCGACCCCGGCGCGGGCCTTGATCGTGAGCACGGTGCGGTTGAGCGTGTGGGCGATGTCGCGCGCCTGCTCGTCGCTCTGCGCCTCGTGACGCCTGCGCATCTCCTCCTGGCGCTGCACCTGCGCGACCATGCCGTCGCCGGCGGCCAGCGCCAGCTTCCGCGGCTCCAGGAAGTTGCGCATGTAGCCGGCGGCGACGTTCACGACGTCGCCCTTGCGGCCCAGTTTGTCGACGTCCTGCAACAGGATCGCCTGTGTTCCTTTGTGTGCCATCACGTCCTCGTCGTCACGCGGCCGAGGCCGCGATCATCGTCCCACGCGCCGGCGGTTGCCAGCCCGGCGCGTCCGATTTCACCGCTGCTTGCGGGGATTCAGTTGACCGCGTACGGCAGCAGAGCCACCTCACGCGCGCGCTTCACGGCCACCGCCACCTGGCGCTGGTGCCGCCGGCAGGCGCCGGTGATGCGCCGCGACCGGATCTTGCCCTTCTCCGACACGTAGCGCCGGAGCTGGTTGTAGTTCTTGTAGTCGATCTCCTCGACCTTGTCCTTGCAGAAGTAGCAGGACTTGCGTCGAGTCGATGCGCCGGCGCCGGCACGCGTCTTGGCCGGTCGCCGCTTGGGCTTTGATGCCATGTGCTGCTCCTCCTAGAACGGAATATCGTCGTCGCCGCCGCTGGGGCCGAAGGCCGGCACCGGGTCGGGCTTGAGCTCGCCGCCGCGCGGCTCGAAGCTGCGGCCCTGGCCGCCACCCTCGCCACCGCCGCCGCCGTCGCGCGAGCCCAGGAACTGGACCGTGTCGGCGACGACCTCGACCGCCTGGCGCTTGGAGCCGTCCTGCGACTCCCACTCACGCCACTCGAGCCGGCCGTCGACCGCGATCGCGCGCCCCTTGGACAGGTAGTTGGCGCAGTTCTCGCCCTGCGCGCCCCAGACCTTGATGTCGAAGTAGTTGGGCTTCTCGACCCACTCTCCGCTGGACTGATCCTTGTAGCGCCGGTTCACGGCCAGCCGCAGCTTGCACACCTGGGTGCCGCTGGGCAGGCTGGACAGCTCGGGATCGCTGGTCAGGTTTCCCGTCAGGATGACTCTGTTGATGTTTGCCACGTGTTCCTCCAGTGCCTTTCACCACGAACGTGTGTTCGGGTATGATAGGCGGGGTTGCGGACGGCGTCAGGCGCCGGCCTCGACCGGCTCTGGCTCCGTCTCGGGCTCCCCGGCATGGGTCTCGGCACGGTCGGCCGGCTTGGCCGGCGAGCTGCCGGGTATGCGGTTGGTGGCCATGAAGCGCATCACACCATCGGTGATGGCGAGCACTCGGGTGGCCTCGTGCAGCACCGGCGCGGGCGCGTCGAACGTGAGCACGTAATACCACGCCTCGCCCGTGTGCTTGATCTCGTAGGCAAGCTTGCGACGGCCCCACGGCTCGACGCCGCCCCAGCTGCCCTTGCCTTTCTCAACGATCTGCTGGACTCGCTCGATCACCTCGCGGTGCCGTTCCTCCGGCACATCGGGCTCGATCAGCAGCATGATCTCGTATGGGTTGATCCTGATCACCTCCTCTGGTCTCGTGCAGCCCCGGCGGGAGATGCGCGACCATCAGGATCGGGATCGCGCCGCACCGGAGCAGGAAGCTCTCGATTGTCGAGGCGTCAGTATACTTGCGCCCTTCGAACGGGAGGGCCGGTGGGACGAGCAAGATGGTTCATCGTAGGGGCGGCCGCAACGGCCGGCGCGCTGGTGGCTGCACCCGGCGCATACCAGCGGCTGCGCGGCCTGGTGGCCGCCGACGAGCCACAGCTGCTCGAGCCGGGGCCGGCTCCGGAGCCAGCTCACCAGCCGCCGCCCGCGCCGGCCGCCGCCTTCGCAGCGTACGACCCGCCGGAGCCGGAATCGTCGGTTGCCGACGAGGACACTGCCGAGCTGCGGCTGCGGATCGACGAGACGCGAGACCGCATCCGCCGGCGCGCCAAGGACGGCGTGGAGGCCGACGCGGAGGCGGAGTAGGCGGTGCGCGCCGTCGTGGCGGCGTACCGCCCTCATCTCACGCCTGCTGCCCACCGGCTACACGGTCTCGAGGCTGCCGCCGAGCGCGCCGAGAACCGCCCCGTGGCCATAGACTGCGCGCCTTGGGGCGGCAGGGGCCCGGTGGCCCATCCGGTCTTCAAAACCGGCAGGCCGATGTAGCCCATCGGTTGGTAGGTTCGACTCCTGCGCCGCCTCGTTGCGCTAGAGCGGCTTGATTTCGCGCCTCAGCCGGTACGCGGCGGACGCGCGGTGTCGAGCCGCCGCTGATCCCGCCGCGCCTGGTGCCGCCCTGTAGGGGATGGGTTTGGATCGCGTGGCAGTCGGGTCCGTGGTTCGATGCCGACCAGGCGCCAACGATCCGAGGCGCGCGGATGTCGTGCGGCGACGATAGCGTTGCCGGGGCCGTGCCGACCTATATCAACCCAGTTCTCGACCGCGACTTCCCTGACCCCAACGCGATCCGAGCGGCCGACGGCTGGTGGTACGCCTACGCCACGCAGGGGCTCGCCGAGGATCCGGTCGTCAACATCCAGGTCGCCCGGTCGCGCGATCTGGTGGCCTGGGAGTATCTCGGGGAGGCCCTTCCTCAGCGGCCGCCGTGGGCGCAGTCCACGCAGATGCTCTGGGCGCCCCATGTGGTCGAGCACGGCAGCGCCTACGTGATGGCCTATTCCGCCGCGCCGGACGATCCCCCGTACGCGGCGTCGCCCGACGACCCGGCGCTCTGCCTGGCGCTGGCGTTCGCCGACTCGCCCGCCGGGCCGTTCACCGACGCGGGGCGGCCGCTCCACTGCGGCCCGACCACCTCCGACATCGACCCGGCCATCTTCAGTGACCGGGCCGGCGGAGGTTGGTGGTGCTACTGGGGCAGCGGCGGCGACATCGTCGTCCAGCCGCTCGCCGAGGATCTTCGCTCCTTTGCCGGCGGCTCGCGCCCGCGCCGTCTGCTCCGCGGCTGGTCGGCCGACCCACACCTGCCCTACGAGCAGGGCATCGAGGGGCCCTTCGTCACGGAACGCGACGGCTGGTACCACCTCTGGTACTCCGGTGACCGGACCTGGACCTACCCGCCCAACTACGCGACGATGGTTGCGCGCGCCCGGGCGCCCGACGGCCCGTTCGAGCGGAGAGCTGACGGATCCAGCCATGTCGTCCTACGAGACAACGACCGCTGGCGCGGTCCCGGGCACAACTCTGTTGTGCGGGACGACGGCGGAGACGACTGGATCGTGTACCACGCGATCGACAGCCGCAGGCCCTGGCTGTTCGAGGGTCAGGTGCGTCGCGCGATGCTTATCGACAGGGTCCGCTACGTCGACGGCTGGCCGGTGGTCGGCGACGGCTCGCCCACCGTCGCCGAACAACAGGGCCCGGCGCTGTTTTAACCGCGCTCGTAACCGAGGCCTGCCGCCTTCGATCAGCGCCCGACCGTCGCTCCCAGGTCGACCAGCACCACGCCGTCCCGCACGCACGCCGGGTAGCTGCGCACGCGCAGCCCGTTTCCCGGGGCGATTGCCCGGCCGTCTCTGACGTCGAACTCCCACCCGTGCCACGCGCAGGTCACCGTCGGCTGAGAGTCGTCTACCTCCAGCTGCATCGGCTCCCCGCCCTTCGCCGTCAGCCGGGGGCCGAGCCGCCCCTCACACACCGGCCCACCCGCGTGCGGGCACACGTTCCGAAGCGCGTAGACCCGCTCCCCGTCCCAGCGCACGATCCCCACCTCGAGCCGGCCGAGGGTGAGCACCGTGACGCTTCGCGGCGGGAACCGCTCAAGCGGCCCAGCCGGTGTCAGCTGCCGTTCCAGCCGAACAGCTCCATCGCGTTGTCTCGGAATACCTTGCTGTGCCAGCCGGCGGGGATGCGGCGCCCGATGTCGCTCACCTCATCCGTATCCCAGTGCGGATAGTCCGATGAGAAGCAGAGGATGTCTTCCGCCGAGATCAGCTCCAGCAGCTCGAGCATGTGACGGTTGCTGGGCGCGATCTCGAGTGGCTGCGTCGTCACCCGCACGTGCTCGTAGAAGTACTCGCTCGGCGCCCGCCGCAGCCATGGCGCTTCCCTCCTGAGGCCGCGATAGTCCATGTCGAACCGCCAGAGCACGGCCGGGATCCACGCCACCCCGGCCTCCATCAGCAGCACCCGCAGCCGGGGGAACTTCTCGAACACGCCGTGCACGATCATGCTGACGACATGCGTCATGACGCCCTGCGGCACCAGTGTGTGGTGCTCGAGGTAGAGGCTCGGCACCCCGCTCCCGACCGGCGACACCCGCATCGAAGCGAACGACTCGCCCGCGGCGTGGATGGCGATCGGCAGCCCGACCTCCTCTGCCGCCTGGTAGATCGGGTGAAACAGCGGATGCCCGAACGGCTTGCCGATGCCGTTCGTCGCCAGCAGCCCAGCTGCGATCCGCGGATGGCCACCGATCCGGCGGATCTCGCGAGCCGCCTCGTCGGGCAACTGGTTCGCCAGCAACACGGTCCCGAACAGCCGCTCGTCCTGGTCGCCGAGCCAGTGGTCGATCGACCAGTCGTTCGCCGCGCGCGCGAGCTCTGCCGCGAAGTACGGGTTGGCGTTCGCGGCGACGTACGTGCCCGCCCCGAATGTGAGCAGCCCCCGCTCGATCCGGTGCGGATCCAGCAGCTGCTGCTTCATCAGGTCGTAGCTCGATCCGGGCGGCCCACCCTCCTCCGGCCAGGCGTCGTCTCGAAAGACACCACCGGGGTTCGGATGGATCTCACTCGGAATGATCGGCATCGGCTGGCGGCCGCCGAACCGCGTCGAGTACTCCCGCCAGCCTGAGGACAGATACGGGTACAGCGCCTCGGGGGACGGCCAATCGTGGTGGATGTCGCAGTCGACAACGGGTCCCGTGTACATGGACACCACACTACCCGCGTCCAGGCGCCCGTAGGTGAACGATGCATCCGGCCTACACCCGTCGCAGCCAAAGTCAGCACAGCGATCACTTGATAGTGCCTTCGCCGAGATACAGCTGCTGTGCCATCTCAGCGTTGCTCTCCGGTCGCGATCAAGGCCGCCCTTGTGGCTGTTGCTTCGACCGTCGAAACGTGAAAAGGTGGGTGCCTCTAGCTCCGAGGGGGGAAACCATATGCGCCGTTCGACCGTTCTCTTGCTGCTGGCTGTGGGCATGTTGATCGTTTGGTCGGGAACCGCCAGCGCCCAAAGGCCTGCCGCTGAGACGGACAGGTTCAGCTATTCAGACTCCTCTTCGTGCGGCTCGTTCAACGACAACTTTGCGGGCAACGGAACGGTGCGAGACACGACCTTCTTTGATTCCGGCGGGAATCCGGTCAGGGAGCACATCCGCGTCAGCGTTCGCGAGACGGACGTGAACTCGCGTTCAGGAAAGACCATCCAGGTCCACCAGGCGTATACCGTCGTTGTCAATCTCGAGACTGGGTTCTACGCCTATAACGGCCAGGTCTACATGTCCACCGGCCCACATCGCTCTGGCCTGATCCACGACACTGGGCATGTCCTCTTTGACCCAGAAGGCAACGTCATCAAGCAAGCTGGCCCACATACCGTTTTGGCTGGCGGCCTTGCCCCCTTCTGCCAAGCACTCTCCTAGCGACACCATGAGTCGACCTCAGGCCGATGTAGCCCATCGCTTGGTGGGTTCGACTCCTGCGCGCCGCTACGCGCTCGCTCTGACGAACGGTTCCGCCTGCGCCCGGTAGAGCGTCGCACCGGTTCCGGCGGCGAAGGTCAGCACGGCCTGCGCGTGACGAGCGGCGTCGGCTCCCCGACCGACCTCCCCCGCCTCGCGGGCTGCCAGCAGATGCATGTCGGCGGCGAGCGGCTGGCTGCCGATGTTCTCGTACATCGTGGCGGCCTCGGCGTACCGCCGGTCCGCCGCCAGAAGCAGGGCCGCGCGCCAGCGGCAAGCCGCGGGGAGCAGCATGGCCGCGTCGCGACTTTCGCGTGGTGACCGGCGAAGACGAGGACGGCGGCGGTCTCGCACAGTTCGAGCGCCCGGCCGGTGAGCCCCCCGGACTCATGCCAGCGTGCCAGGAAACGGTCGCACGCCCCGAGCGCGGATGCGTCGTTGTTCAGCGCCTGGTAGCAGCGTGCCTCGAGTGAGGCGCCGAAGTAGAGGAACTCGTCGTTGTCGCTGGTCCCGGCATACTCGATGGCGGCAACGGCAACCTGAAGCGCCTCGTGACCGCCCCTTGGTTCACGAACCGCCCCGCGGTCACTCATAGGGCTAGTCACCGCCCGCAACCCCAGTTGACCGTGGACGATCAGGCTGGTTTAGTACATGCGCGGGCGATCCAGGGAGGGGGCTTCGATGACAACGCATCTTCGTCGGCTGTCGGGGTGTGTGGCGGCCGCAGCGCTGCTCATTGTCGGCGGCGGCAGCAGCGCGAAAGCGGCCACCACGCTGCCGGCGCATGTCTACGCCCCGTACTTCGAGACATGGACGACCGATGGCATCGCCACGACCGCTCAGCAGTCGGGAAGCAGGTATCTCACGCTGGCGTTCCTCGAGACCCTGAACAAGCGGTCGTGCACGCTGGCGTGGAATGGCAGCAGCTCACAGACCGTCGCCTCCGGCCGGTATCTGTCGGACATCGCCGCGCTCCGCGCCAGCGGCGGTGACGTGATCCTCTCGCTCGGTGGCTGGAGTGCCGACCAGGGCGGCACCGAGATCGCCGACTCCTGCACAAGCGTGCCGCAGATCGCCTCCGCGTACGAGCAGGCGATCACGACCTACAACGTGTCGCGTCTGGACATGGACGTCGAGGGCCGCTCGCTGACCAACACGGCCGGCATCGACCGGCGTAATAAGGCGATCGCGATGGTCGAGTCGTGGGCGGCCGGGAACGGGCGCCCGCTCCAGTTCAGCTACACGATCCCGACCTCCGCGTCGGGGCTAGAGTCGACCGGCGTCGCGATCATGCAGAACGCGGCCGCCGACGGCGCGCGCATCGACACCGTGAACATCATGGCGTTCGACTACTACGACCACGTGACGACGCAGATGGGCGCTGCGGCGGAGAACGCCGCCACCGGCGCCGTATCGCAGCTCCACTCGATCTACCCGTCCAAGACCACCGCGCAGCTGTGGGGGATGATGGGTATCACGCTGATGAACGGCATCGACGACTACCCGAAGAAGACCGAGGTCACCACCGTCGCCGACGCGAAGAGCGTCGAGGCGTTTGCCCGCTCCAACGGCGTGAACACGTTGTCGATCTGGGCGATCCAGCGTGACAACGGGGGCTGCCCGGGCAACGGCGGCGCCAACGCCTGCTCCGGGATCGCCCAGAACCCGTGGGACTTCAGCCACGCCCTCGAGCCTTTCACGGGATAGGGCGGTAGCCACCGATTGGCAGGTTCGACTCCTGCGGGTGCGAGCGGCGTTTTCCCGGGCGCGGGACGGGGTAGTCCGCGCGCCATGCCCGAGCACCGTGAGATCGCAACCGGCATTCACCGTGCGGTGGACGCGTTCACGAACTGGTACATCGTCGAGGACGGCGGTGCCTTGACGGTCGTGGATGCGGGCGTGCCAACCAGCTGGAGCACGCTGCAGTCGCTGTTGGCCAACATCGGCCGGTCGCTACGAGACGTGCGGGCGCTGGTGCTGACGCATGCGCATTTCGACCATATCGGTATCGCCGAGAGACTTCGGCAATCGGCTGGGATCGAGGTCTGGCTGCATGAGAACGACGTGCCGTTGTCTCGCCACCCAACGCAGTATGGCCACGAGCGAAGTCCGCTTCGCTACCTCTCCAACCCCGCCTTCCGGCCGGTGTTTGCGGCGTTCGTTCGGACGCGCGCGTTCTGGCCACGCTCGATCAGCCGCGTCCGGCGGTTCGCGGACGGCGATCTGCTGCCGGTGCCCGGACAACCCTTGGTGGTCGCAGCTCCAGGCCATACGCTGGGCCAGACGATGTTGTGGATGCCCGACCGGCGCGCCGTGATCACCGGCGACGCGGTCGTCACACTCGATCCCTACACCGGCCGCACCGGCCCACGGATCGTGGCCGGCGGCGCGACGGCGGACAGCGAACGAGCGCTGGCATCGCTCGACCGACTGGCCGGTCTCGACGCCGACGTGCTGCTCCCCGGACATGGCGATCCGTGGTACGGCAGCCCAGCGCAGGCCGCGCGACTGGCACAGGACGCGGGGCCGGCCTGAGTGCAGGGCGTAGCGCCCGCTATGAGGAGCGGTCATGCGGGCGTTCACTGCTGCTCCCTGGGCGATGTCCCGGGCGGGCGGCCTAGGCGCTAAGGCCGCTCACGACGAGATCCTCGCGCGCCGGGTCGACATCGAGCGGCGCCAACAGCGACGACTGATCGGTCTCCCAGGCCTCGAGTACGCGGCTCGCAAACCGTCCCTCAAGCACCAGCAGAGCCTCTGCCCCAAACAGGATGTCCTCGGCAAGTTCCGGCTCGGCCAGAGCGAACCCGCCCGCCAAGTCGTGCGCTGCGACCGCCTCGTGCAGGGCATCTGCTTCGACGTGCTCATCGAAGAACTCCGCCGCCAGAGCACTCATTCCCAGGCGACGGATCCCACGTGCATAGCGGCCGTTGGGACCAGGAGACGTCATCTCAAACGCCGCCAGATGGCCGACGATCGCGCCCCGCAGCCGCCGATGCAACCCGAACAGCGACATGAGATTGACCGTGGCCAGGGTGAAACCGGGGATGCGGTCCAGGTAGGCCCCGTAGCGCTGGTCCAGTCCCAGCTCTCGCATCGTGTGGGCAAACAAGGTGGCATGCATCCGCCCGGGGCGCCCGCCGCCGTACTCATCGGACTGCACTTCGACCAGCGCCTCCTTCGGCCGGCCGAACAGGCGTGGCACCGCCCAGGAGTGCGGATCTGCTTCCTTCAACTGGTAGGCGGAACGGTGCACGACGAACTCGCGAAACTGCTCCACGCTTGCGCGGCGTTCCAGCGTGCGCGCCAGCGAGGGCGCATCGTCATGGGAGACTAGGTCGCGCAGGGTGGATTCCACCGCGGATGGTTCGACCGATCGAGGCTGCACGACCTCCCGCAACCGCTGCTCGAACGACGACTCCAGCGACTGCCTGGCTTCGATCAGCGAAGGCGCCCACTCCCAGAACGGGTCGACCCCGGCAAACGATCGGTAGTGCAACTCATAACAGCAGTACAGTGCCAGATGAAGATCGTCGTCAGAAAGCGCGTCGCCGGCGCGCATTGCCGGTATCGCCACAGGACCGGGTGGTCCCGCGAGCGCCGACAACAGCGCATCGGATATCTCGCCTCTGGGTGCAGGCAGCGGCGGAGACGGTTCTGCTGTACTCATCGGGTACCTCTACCCTGGGCGCCCACTCCCCGAAACGCCTGCGACCGAGCCGCTGAGGCCCGATTCTGGTTCCACGCCCAGCGACCGGTTGCCGAGATGGAGTTCGGGCACCGCAGGGCCTGACTTGACGCCGGCGATCACCACGATTTGCTCACGCGGGTCGTCTCGGCATACGAGTCCACGTTGATGCAGGTGAGCCAGGCGAGCTGTCGCGATCGGCCCGAGTGGCCCCGTCTCCTCAGCCAGCACGATGGCGCGGAGTCCGGCAGTTTCAAGCAGCGTACGCGTTCGCTGCACGCCCGACAGGGATGACTGCACGATCACGACCTCGCCGCCTTCGTTCAGATGAGCCGGTGCCGTCGCACAGAGATCGTCGAGAACGGCGCGCCCGTCCTCGCCTGCATTCCATGCTTTCGCCGCACGCGTCTGTGGCTGGTCCGGAGGTGTTGGCAAATAGGGTGGATTGGAAATGATCACGTCGAACCGCCGACCGGCCACCGGGGCTAGCAGGTCGCCCTGGAGCACCGTGATCCGTTGCCGGTTCAAACGTGCGTTGAGTCGTGCAGCGTGAACCGCTAACCGGCTCGCATCGATCGCGGTCACTGCGTCTGCGCGAGAGGCAACGGAGAGCGCGAGTACACCAGAGCCGGTACATACATCCAGGACCTCTCCGCGGATCCTCGGCTCAACGACATCGAGTAGCCGCGCCGCATCGGAACGGGGTCGAAAGACTCCGGGAGGAACTGCCAGCCAGAGGCCGCGGAACCGGGTGATCATCCCTCGGGCTCACATCGCGACCGATTCATGGAGTTCGCCGTACCCGCGCGAGCCGTTTTTAATCACCTGCGCCGAAAACCGCCTCTGGTGTCCTGAGCTTGCGCGGGCCGGCACCGACCGTCGAGCCGCGTGGCGAACTCGGTCGTGGGCGTCTGGTACCGTCGCGCGATCCTCGAGCGTTCCCCGGCGTCGCCTGGCCGCGGGGCTGACTCGCTCACGCGCGCCCAGGTCGACGTTCCGCCCATGCTCAGGTTCAAAGCCGCGTTCCTCGAACAAGTCCTGTTGGTGACATTGGCGGCACTCGCCACGATCTACGTGGAGCGGATCGTCCTGTTCACGCCGCACATCTCCGCGACGGACACCGTGCTGCTCGAGTACTGGACGCGGCGTTTTCAGGATCCCAGCCTGTTTCAGGATCCCCTCACCCACGCGTTGATCCGGACCGGCTACGTCCCGCTCGGCTCGCAGGCGCTGTACTGGCTGGCGAGCAACGTGGTCGACCCGATCCGGTTCGGAGCCTGGGGCGTGCTGGTGCTGGCGCCGCTCTCCACGTGGCTCCTGTTCCGGATCGTGCGCGAGCACACGGCATGGATCCCGGCTGCCTGGCTGGCCGCGGCGCTGTTCATCCTTTCCTGGCAGAACCAGCGGTTCAGCGGGACACACCCGCGCGCGTTCGCCCAGCCGATCGTCCTGCTGACGGTGTTCCTGCTCCTGCGCGGGCGTGCTCGCTGGGCGGCGGTGGTGCCGGCCGCGGGGGCGCTCTTCTATCCCCCGGCAGCGCTGGTGGGGCTCGCAGTGCTGCTGGTGTCGGCGTTCGGCGCCCGCGCCCGCCGCCTGACCGTCGACCGCCGCGCGCTGTTAGCGGGCGCGGCGTCAGCCGCGGTGGTGCTGCTTGCCTACGAGCTGCCGCGGGTAGCGGGGCTGTCGGCGGGCAGCCTGATCACGGAGTCCGTCGCCCGGCACTACCCGGAGTTCGGCCCACACGGTCAGGTTCCATTCTTCCGATCCTCTGTGCTCGAGGAGCTGCGAGCGAACTATTCGGGGTTCGCCGTCACCCTGGGCGGAAGCATCCTGATGGTCATGACGGCGGTTGTGCTCGCGCTTCGCCCGGCCGGCTGGCGGTTGATACGTAAGGAGGTCTGGGCAATGGGCGCCACGAGCCTACTCCTGTTCGGTGCGAGCTACGCGGTGTTGTTTCACCTGTACCTTCCGAACCGATACACCTATCCGCTGATACCGTTTTACTGCATCGTGATCGCGGTGTCGTGGTACCCGCTGTGGAACGCGTACGGTGAACGGCTGCCCTGGGTGCTTCCGATACTCGCCGTCGGCATGCCCGCCGCCGTCGTATGGTTCGCCGGCTCGAAGTTCGACCTCGGCCCGTTGCTTCCGGCGGCCGCCGTGCGGGATACGGTCGTGGACGATTGGGTGATCCTCGCCTGCTCGCTTGCCGCGGGGGCGGTGCTGGCGGCGGTCGTCTACTTCGTCCGGGACGACCAGGCGATCGGCGCCCTGGTTGTGCTGCTCTGCGCCGTGCTCGCGGGTTCTCTGCTGACGGGAGTCGTGACCGCGGCAGGATGGCAGACCAGCAAGGGGCTTGACTGCGGCAGGGATCAAGCGTTGTACGGCTTCCTGCGGACGTTGCCAAAACAGGCGATCATCGCCGGTGATCCCAGGGCGATCGATTGCGTGCCGATCGAGGCGGAGCGTGGTGTGGTGATCTCACGAAAGCTCTACCAGCCGTTCGACTACACATTTCTGAAGCTCGTGCGGCCTCGGATGACTGACATGCTGCGAGCGTATTACGGGCCTTCACGTCGCGCAATCGCCGACCTCGGCACCCGCTATGGTGCGACCGACCTCGTGATAGATCGCAGGCTCTTGACGGCGCAGCGGCCGGATCTGCGATACACGGCCATGGCTCCGTTCGCGAGAGTCGTGCATGATGTCGCGCCGGCCCCGTCGCACCGCGCGGCGCTGCACCTGCCGCGGTCATGCGAGGTCTGGAACCGAGGCGACCTCGCGGTGTACGACATCTCGTGCCTGGGCGACTCTCTGTCGGACGGCTCGGGCTGACGAGGCCCGGTGCGCACCTTCCGCACGTTCGCCTGACCGGGCATCCACACGCGGTGCGGGCACGTACTTGCCCAGAGAACCCCGTGATAGATTCGGGCGAAGACTGGGGGGCGTCATCCGGCCGATGGCCGACCATCAAGGAACCGCACACGCGTTCTGGCTGCGAGCGCCCGGCCATGGTGAGATCAGGCCGGTCACGCTGCCTGAGCCTGGGCGCGGCGACGTGGTCGTGCGAACCGTGCGCTCGGGCGTCAGCCGCGGCACCGAGACGCTGGTGTTTCGGGGCGGCGTGCCACCCGACCAGTACGCGGTGATGCGCGCGCCGTTCCAGGAGGGGGACTTCCCGGGGCCGGTCAAGTACGGCTACCTCAGCGTCGGCGATGTGGAGCAGGGGCCTCCCGAGCTGCGCGGGCGCACCGTGTTTTGCCTGTACCCGCACCAGACCCGCTACGTCGTACCGTCCCGGGCGGTGTCCGTCGTGCCGGAGGACGTGCCGCCCGCCCGCGCCGTGCTCGCGGGCACCGTCGAGACCGCCATCAACGCGCTCTGGGACGCCGTCCCGCTGGTCGGCGACCGGGTCACCGTCGTCGGCGCCGGGATGGTCGGCTGCTGCGTCGCCCGCCTGCTGAGCCGGATCCCGGCCGTCCAGGTCACGCTCGTGGACGTCGATGCCGGGCGGGCCGGCGTCGCAGCGGCTCTCGGCGCCGACTTCGCGCTTCCGCCCGCCGCCGCCGACGGCCGCGACCTGGTCGTGCACACCAGCGCGACGTCCGCCGGTCTCCAGCTGTCGCTCGACTTGCTCGCGCCGGAGGGCACGGTGATCGACCTCAGCTGGTACGGGGACACGGAGGTCAGCCTCTCGCTGGGTGGGGCGTTTCACGCCGGCCGGCTCGGCATCCGCTCGAGCCAGGTGGGCACCGTGTCCCCGGCCCGCAGCGCCCGACGAACGGCCGGCGACCGGATGGCGCTTGCACTCGACCTGCTGCGCGATCCCGCCTTCGACGCGCTGGTCACCGAGCAATCGCCCTTCCAGGAGCTGCCCGACGTCATGGCCCGGCTGGCCTCGGGCAGCCTGGCAGCGCTCTGCCACACCATCAGCTACGGCGAGGGGTCGACGTGTACAGGGTGACCGTCCGCGATCACATGATGATCGCCCACAGCCTGCGGGGCGAGGTGTTCGGGCCGGCCCAGCGGCTCCACGGCGCGACGTACGTCATCGACGCCACGTTCCGGCGGGCGGCCCTCGATGCCGACGGCATCGTGGTCGACATCGGCCGGGCGGCCGCGGAGCTGCGGGCGGTGGTGTCCGACCTCACCTACCGCAACCTCGACGACGATCCGGACTTCGCCGGTGTCAACACCTCAACCGAGACGCTCGCCCGGGTGATCGCGGACCGGCTCGCAGAGAGAGCGCGCGCGGGGGCACTGGGAGAGGGCGCCCGGGAGATCGACGGGCTGGCCGTGACGCTGCGCGAGTCGCACGTCGCCTGGGCGAGCTACGAGCGAGCGCTGTGACGACGGTGCACGTCGTGGTGCCCGAAGGCATCGACGATCCGGCCCGGCCGAGCGGAGGCAACGCCTACGACCGCCGCGTCTGCCGGCGACTCGCCGAGATCGGCTGGTCTGTGCGGCTGCACGCCGTGCCCGGATCCTGGCCGCGCCCGGACGCGGCGTCGTACACGGCCCTTGCGGGTGTTATCCAGGCGATCCCCGACGGCGCCGTCGTGCTGCTCGACGGGCTGGTCGCCTCGACCGCCCCGGAGGTGCTGGTGCCGCAGGCCAGCCGGCTGCGGCTGGTGACGCTCGTGCACATGCCGCTGGGCCACGACCCGGCCGATGGCGAGGCCCGGATGCGGGAGGGCGCGGTGCTCTCATCCGCCGTCTCGGTCGTCACGACCAGCCGGTGGGCCCGGCGAGCGCTGCTCGACTTGTACGGGCTGCCGGGCCACCGCGTGCACGTCGCCGAGCCCGGAGTCGAACCCGCCGACCTCGCGCAGGGGAGCCCGGGCGCCAGGGCGCTGCTCTGCGTCGCGGCCGTGATTCCCGGCAAGGGCCATGACGTGCTGGTCGACGCACTCGCGAGCTTGACGGACCTGTCGTGGCAATGCCTGTGCGCCGGCCGCCTGGACCGCGACCCGGCGTTCGTCGAGGGGCTTCGCCGCAGCCTCGTTGACCGCCGGCTGGCCGAGCGCGTGAGCTTTGCGGGACCGCTGACCGGTTCCGGCCTCGCTCGCAGCTACAGGGCCGCTGACCTGCTGGTGCTGGCATCGTGGACGGAGACGTACGGCATGGTCGTGACGGAAGCGCTCGCCCACGGACTGCCGGTGGTTGCGACCGAGGTCGGGGGCGTGCCGGAGGCACTCGGTCACGGCGCTGACCGGGTCCCGCCGGGGCTGCTCGTGCCGCCCGGCGACGCTGCCGCGCTCGGCGCCGCGCTGCGGGCGTGGCTGACCGACGCCGAGCTGCGCCGGCGCCTACGCCGTGCCGCAGGCGAACGCCGGCAATCGCTCAGCGGGTGGTCGACCACCGCGTCCGTCCTGTCCGACCTTCTGGCGCAGGCGGCGGCATGACCGTCGAGCCGATCCGGGTCAGCTCCGAATGGCTCGATCTGCGCGAGCCTGCCGACGGCGACGCCCGCGCTAGCGATCTTGTCGAGCACGTCCGGCGACAGCTCCCCGCGGCCGGCCGCCTGGTGATCCACGACCTCGCCTGCGGCAGCGGATCGATGGGCAGGTGGCTCGCGCCGCTGCTGCCGGGGCCGCAGCTGTGGGTCATGCACGACCGAGACCCGGACCTGCTGGAGGTCGCCGCCTCCCACCCTCCCGGCCGGGCCGCCGACGGCGCCTCCGTGGTCGTCGATACGCGGCTCTCGGACATCACCCGGCTGTGCCCTGACGACCTCGCCGGCGCGACCCTGATCACCGCATCGGCGCTGCTCGATCTGATGACGGGCGATGAGCTGGCGGGGCTGATCGACGTGTGCGCCGAGGTCGGATGCCCGGTGCTGCTGACGCTGTCGGTCGCCGGCCGCGTCGAGCTGGCACCGGCCGATCCGCTCGACCGCTGTGTGGCGGCGGCATTCGGCGAGCACCAGCGCCGCGCGACGGCGCGCGGCCGCCTGCTCGGCCCGCATGCCGTCGCGGCCGCCGCCGGGGGCTTCCGCCGTCTGGGAGCCGATGTCCTGCTCCGGCCAAGTCCCTGGCGGCTCGGCGCTGCCCACGCCGGCCTGGCGGCAGAATGGCTCACGGGTTGGCTCGATGCCGCCTGCGAGCAGGAGGCAGAGCTGGCCGCAGGAGTCGACGCCTACGCTGACCGGCGCCTGGCGCAGGCCCGCGCCGGGGAGCTCGCCGTCACCGTCGACCACACCGACCTGCTGGTGCTGCCGTGACGAACGTCCTCGCAACCAACCCGGACGGCGCGCTCGTGCGTATCGCTAGAGGAAGCGACCAGCTGGGAGGAGCCTCGAGCATTTCGGGAACAGGATGGAGCCGGTCACTGTGGGGCTGGGCGCGTCCCGCGGGCGCAGCCTTGACGCTCGCCGTCGTCGTATGGCGCCTTGGCGCAGGTCCCTTCCTGGACGGCATCCGCGCGGTGGACGGGCGGGCGCTGGCGGCCGCGGCCGCGCTCGGCCTGCTGACCACCCTCTGCTGCGCCTGGCGGTGGACGATCGTCGCGCGCGGCCTCGGCGTGCGTCTGTCGCTGCCGGCTGCCGTGGCGGCGTACTACCGGTCGCTGTTCCTCAACCTGACGCTTCCCGGCGGGGTCGTCGGTGACGTTCACCGCGGCGTCAGCCACGGGCGTGACGTGGACGACGTCGGCCGCGGGCTGCGTGCCGTCGCATGGGAGCGCACCGCGGGGCAGATCGTGCAGGTGGTACTCACCGTCGCGGTGCTGCTGGCGCTGCCGTCACCGGTGCGGTCGTGGATGCCGCTGGTGGTGATCGCGCTGGTGGCGGCGGGCTTCGGCCTAGCGCTCGCCGGCAGGCTGCGGCCTCGCGGCGGGCGCTCGCGCTGGGCGCGCCTGCGCGAGGCGGTGGTCGGCGACATCCGCGACGGGCTTGCGACCCGGCGGGCGCTGCCGGCGATCGTGCTCACCTCCGCGATCGTGGTCATCGGCCATGCGCTCACGTTCCTGATCGCCGCACGCACCGCGGGCACCACCGCGCCGGCCTCGCGGATGCTACCGCTGGCGCTGCTCGCGATGATGGGCATGGCGCTGCCCGGCGTGGCCGGCTGGGGGCCGCGCGAGGGTGCGACAGCGTGGGTGTTCGGCGCTGCCGGACTCGGTGCGGGACAGGGCGTGGCCGCCGCGGTCGTGTACGGCGTGATGGTGCTCGTCGCAAGCCTGCCAGGAGCGGTCGTGCTGGTCACGGTGTGGCTCCGTCGCGCCCGACCTGCGGGTCGACCCGAGCCGCTGCCCGCTCGGATCCGGGTCGCCAGACGACCGGAGGGAGTCGATGTCTGACCGTCCGTACACCCTGCTCAGCTGCAGCGTGTCGATCGACGGCTACATCGGCAGCCCGGTCTCTCGGCTGCTGCTGTCCAATGACGCGGACTTCGACCGGGTCGACGCCGTCCGGGCCTCCTGCGACGCGATCCTGGTCGGGGCGACCACCGTGCGGCTCGACAACCCGCGGCTGCTGGTGCGCTCGCAGGCCCGCCGAGACGAGCGGACAGCCCGCGGGCTGACGCCGTCGCCGATGAAGGTGACCGTGACCCGGCGCGCAGAGCTGGACGCCGGCGCCGCCTTCTTCACCACCGGCGAGGCCGAGAAGCTCGTCTATTGCGCCAGCCCGCGCGTGACAGATGCCCGGGCACGGCTGGAACCGCGCGCGACCGTCGTCGACGGCGGCAACACGGTGGAGATGCGCAAGCTCTCGAGCGACCTCGCGGCGCGCGGTGTGGAGCGGCTGATGGTCGAGGGCGGCGGCAACGTGCACACGCAGTTTCTGACCGATGACCTGGTCGACGAGCTGCAGCTGGTCATCGCCCCGATGTTCGTGGGCGACTCACACGCTCCCAGATTCGTGCGCGACGGCCACTTCCCCTGGAACCCCGGCCAGCGGGCGAAGCTCGCCGGCGTCCGCCAGATCGGCGACGTTGTCCTGCTGCGCTACGCCCTCTCGCCGCGGTTCCGGGACGACTGACCGATCAAGGCCCGCGCGCACCGACGCCCAGCTCCGGTGCCGGCGGAACGGCGTCTCGAAGACCGCGGCGAAGCCCCGCGCGAACACGATCGTCAGCGGCAGCACCACTGCGAGCGTGACGAGGAACGCCGGAGCGCCCTGACGGACGCGCCCGGCCACGACCAGCTCGTACACGACGACCACGATCGGGCCGTGCGTCAGATACAGGCTGTAGGACGACAGCCCCAGGCTGCGCATCGGTCGCGCGTCGAGCAGGCGCAGCAGCGCGGCCGGGTGGCCGGTTGCAAGGCCGGCCAGCAGGCACCCGACGGCCGGTCCCAGGGTGAGATCGACCCAGAACAGGTGGTCGAGCGTCCACACCGAGCCCTGCCACCAGATCGTTGCGAGCACGGGGGCTGCCGCGGCCAGCCCGAGCCACGCCCAGGGCCACGACCTGTGAGCCCCGCTCGCGCCGACGATGCCGGCCGCCAGGATGCCGACCGCGAACAGCGCGGCCAGGTCGGGCGCCGACTGGATCACGAACACGTCGAGGTGGGAGACGTGCGGTGCCACGATCCCCACCATCGCCACGACCAGCGTCACCGCGGTGACCATGACGATCGCACCACGACGGCGGACCATCAGCAGCAGCAGCGGGAACAGGATGTACAGCTGGGCTTCGACGGCGATCGACCAGAAGGCTCGGTTGGGGCTCGGTGCCGCCACCAGGTTCTGCACCAGCAGGCCGTTCACGATCACCGAGCTGGAGCCGGGCACACCCTGCCCCGGCGGCCTGACCAGCAGCCAGGCGACAGCCAGGCTGAAGACGAGGGCGGCCCAGTACGGCGGCAGGATGCGCCAGGCCCGCCGGCGGGCGAACCTGGACACCCCGTCCAGCCGCCAGCCGTGGCGGGCCGGCGACAGGGCCAGCGAGAAGCCGGACAGCACGATGAACACGACCACTGCGAACCGCCCGTAGATGAACCAGGCCGCCCAGAACGGCGCCTTGTCCACGGGGTAGCCCGGGAACGCCCGCAGGAACACGTGGTTCACCACCACGAACAGCGCGGCCAGGCCGCGGACGCCGTCCAGGCCCGCCAGCCGTCGCTGCGGGGCATCGGCAAGATCCGGCACCGCGGTGATGGCGGGCAGCCGCTCCGCGACCGCGGGCGCGGGGGCTGCGACGCCGGCGCTGGCGAGCGGGACGGTCACGACGATCCCAGAGTCGCCGGCTTCGAGCCGAAGGCGCCCAGGAAGCGGTCGCGGAACGCGCTCATCGGCCAGACCGGCGCCTGCGGGCTGGGGCGCATGCCCGCGACCCAGCCCCACCCGCGGATCCGTCGAAGCACCGACGGGTCGTGAGCGATGATCGAGATCGGCACGTTGTGGCTGGCGTCAAGTCCGCTGACCGTCGTGGCCGGCTGGTGGTCGCCCAGCACGACCATCACCAGGTTCTTGCGCGCGTAGTGCTGTACGAACGAGAACAGGGTGCTCATCGTGTACTCGACCGAGTGTCCATACCCGGCCCAGGGGCCGTTGGTCTGGCCGCTCATGTCGACCGGTAGCTTGTAGAAGATCGAGCCGTCGCCGACGCGGTTCCACCCGATCAGCGGCGGCACCTGCGTCCACGGCTCATGGCTTGACACCAGATCGACCTCGGCGAACAGCGGCGGGCGGCCGGTCTTGCCCAGCTCGAGCCGCTGGAGGGCCAGGTACACGAACTGATCGGGCATCGAGGCGTAGGCGTAGGTGGGACCGTGGTATCCGACGTTCAGCCGGTTGTAGACCTTGTCGTAGTGGTAGAACGACGACCCCTCCGGCCAGTAGCGGTTGTCCGACGGCACGTCGGCCACGGTCCGCCACCCGGCCCGTTCGAAGGCGGTGCTGAGCGTCATCCGGTTGCTCGCCACCAGCTGGTCGTAGCGGGTTGGGCTGTCGATCCAGAGGCCCGTCTGCATCGTGGAGTGCGCCAGCCAGCTGATGCCGCCGAACGTCGATGAGGTCAGCCAGCCGCTGCGGGCCCCGAAGCCCACTGACTGCAGCTGCTTCGTGCCCGCGGCGAGCACGCTGTCGACCTTCGGGGAGAAGGAGGATCCCTGCACCGCGACCTGGCCGTAGCTCTCGACGAACACGAGCAACACGTCCTTGCCGCGCAGGCCGGCCAGCAGCCGGTCAGCCGGCACGTGGGCATACGGGTCACGGCGGAGTGCCGCGGCGAAGCGCGCTCGATCGCGGATGTCGGCCTGCACCGTGCGCACCTCGGTGACCGCCAGGTCGGCCGCGCTGGTGGAGGCGATGTGAGCGCCGGAGACGAGCTGCGCACCCAGCGCCCAGAAGAGCAGCCAGACCATGCTGAGCGCCGTGACGGCCTGGAGCGACACCCGTCGGTGGCCGGAAACGACCCGGTTCAGGCGCAGCATCCCCAGCGTCGGCAGAACGAACGCGGCGACCAGCCCCAGCGCCGCCCCGGCCAGGATCACGTTCGCCCTGCCGCGGCCGACCGACTCGCGCAGCGTCTCGATGCCGATGTGGGTGTAGCTCCAATCGTCGCCGGGATTGAACGGCCGGTCGAAGGCCGTGAAGAAGCCGTAGTCGAGCACCTTCACGACGATCAGCAGGCCGACCGCCGGCCCCACCACCCAGGCCAGGAGGCGCCGGGCGGGGGCGGGCAGTATCAGGGCCAGGGCAATCACGATCACCCCCTCGAGCGGGAGCCTCACGAACGCACGGGGTGTGAAGTGGCCGGGCTGGTCGGGCGCGACAAGCGCAACCCAAACGAGCAGGAAGGCGAGCATCGTCAGCAGGACGGAGATGGCCACCCGGACACGACCCCGCCCGGCCCCCCCGGCAGCTTCCGGCTCCGGCACCGCTGCCACGTGGAGGCCGGCGTCCGAGCGATGGCTCCACAGCCACCAGACGTCGCGGCCGAACGACCCGGCGAGCAGGGCCAGCGCCGCGGCGAGGCCGACCTGAGTGAGGGCGAGCGGAAGCAGGCCGGTCGCCGCGATCAAAAGGGCGACGCCCTGCGTCGCTGCGACCACCTTGCGCCAGTCGCGCCGGGGCAACGGCGCGCGCATCCACCCCACCAGCCACCCGGCGACCAGGAACGCATAGCGGGCCGCGCCGATCAGGAGCACCCACGCGCCGGCGGAGGGTGCGACGTACACGGCGAGCACGAGGATCAGGAACGCGTCGACCTCGCCGTCCCATCGCGCGCCAAGAGTCGACTCCGTCCCGGTCCGCCGCGCGACGTATCCGTCGACGTAGTCGAGGACCAGCGCGACGGCCGCGAGCGCCACCAGGGGCGCCGCCCGCGCGGCTCCGCCGAGCGAATCCGCGGCCAGCGCCGCGACGCCGACGGCCAGGGTCGCCCGCACCAGCGTCACCCATCCGGCCGGGCCGATCCGCTGCGAGCGGTTGTGGTGCAGGCTGTAGGCCAGCGCGGCGTCCATGGCCAGAGCGCAGGCGAACCCGACCAGCAACCCGGCGCCACCGAGGCCGACCGTCGCCGCGAGCGCCGCGAGCAGCAGCACCTGGGCGGCCAGCCCGATCACCGGGCCACCCTGGGCCGAGCGCAGCGTCCCTCGGTACTCGAACATACGGAAGGAAGGTACCGTGGATGGGGTGAATCGGTTCTTTGGGACGGCCGGCCGTGGAGAGCTCTCGTGAGACAGGACGAGCGCGCTCCGTTCGTCGAGGCCTTGCGGCGAGCGAGGCAGTCTGCCTACGCCCCGGGCGAGTACGTCGAGCAGGAGAGCTTCATGCGGGCCGGGGAGATCCGCACGCTGGCGGAGCGGGCCGGCATCGCGGAGGGAGTGACGGTGCTCGACCTGTGCTGCGGAGTCGCCGGGCCGGGGCGGTTCATCACGCGGGAGCTGGCCTGCGACTACCTGGGAGTCGACGACAGCGCGAGCGCGATCGACATCGCACGTGGGCGCGCCGACGGTCTGCCCTGCCGCTTCCAGGCGGCGAAGGTCCCTCCGCTCCCCGGTGGCACCTTCGAGGTGGTGCTCCTGCTGGAGACGATGCTCGCCTTCCGCGACAAGCGGCCGCTGCTCGCGGGCGTCTCGGAAGCGCTCACATCCGGCGGGCGGTTCGCGTTCACGCTCGAGGAGGGCCGGCCGCTGACCGCCCCGGAGCGCGCACGCATGCCCGACGCCGACACCGTCTGGCTGATCCCGCTCGAGGAGATATGCACGCTGCTCGAGCGCGCCGGGCTGGTCGTTCGCTGGCAGCAGGACTGCAGCCGCTGCCACCGCGCCATGGCCGACTCGCTGATCGATGCGTTCACGGCCGACGCGGCGGCCATCGCCGCGCAGATCGGCCGCCCGGCGCTGGACGACCTGATCGCCGGCCACCGGCTGTGGAGCGAGTGGCTGGTGTCGGGACGCGTCCGCAAGTTCGCGGTCGTGGCGGAGACGTCATCCTCCGGGCTATCGGCCGGCGCGTAAACGCAGCTTGCGCCTCGGCTCATCGCGCCAGGCGTACAAGGCCGTCTACGAGCAGCGCGACCCCGATCCCCGTGGAGAGCCATACGCGCAGCCACAGCTCGTGCCCGGTCAGCCACGAGTGGCCGCGGGCAAGCAGCCCGGCGGCTCGCTCGCCGGCGACGATCGCGATGCCGACGGGGACCGAGACGGCGAGGGTCGCGACCGCGATGTAGACCGCGACCAGCGTCACATCCGCGACGTCGCCAAGAGTGGCGTTGCTAATCGACGCCATGGCGAGGAACGTGAGCATCAGCCGCTTCGGTCCCCCGAAGCCGAGCAGTCCGGCCATCGAGAACGCCGCGGCCGGACGGACGTTCGCGAGTCCCGCCAGGATCGCACTCGCGCGGCTCGACTGTGAGGGCGGTCGCGGCGAGACGTGCCGCGCCCGCAGCCCGACCACCACCAGCGCGGCACCGAGCACGAGCGTCAGAAGCTCTTCGAACGACTCGTGCGAGTCGAGACGATCGACGGCGGCCTGGCCGATGGCAAGACCGAGGCCGCAGGCGACCGTCGTTCCAACCAGGAACCCGCTCAGGAAGGCGACGCCGTTTCTCCGCGGGTGCCTGCTCCGCAGGACGACCAGCGTCGCCGTCAGCGCCAGCGGGCTGGCCGCCGCGGCGAGCCCGAAGAACAGCACGTGACCGCCGGCGTCGATCACGTGCTGGCAGCCATGCCGCGCATTCTAGGGCGCGAGCGTGGACCTGCTGAGGCGGGCGAGCCCGCGGTGATGACTATGCCTTGTCGGGCCGATGGGCATCCGTGAAGAGATCGCCTTGCGCGGCGCCGGATCCTGCCAGTCCGCCGCCAGAGCCTCGTAGCGCGTACGCGGCGGCGACGGCCAGAGCAGCCCCCACCAGCGGGCCGGCGACGTACACCCAGTAGCTGGTGAAGTCTCCGCCGACCAGGTCCGGGCCGAACGTTCTGGCTGGGTTCATCGACGCACCCGAGATGGGGCTGCCCCACAGCCCGGCCAGGATGATGTACCCGCCGACACCGAGCGCGCCGAACACGCCCAGGTTCTGCGCCCCGGAGGCCGTCCCCAGGATCACGCTCACGAGGCCCAGCGTCAGCACCGCCTCCATCAGGAACGCGTCCGTGGACGTGTATCCGGATGCGGGATAGTTCGAGCCGAAGACGGCCGAGGCGTTGATCACGCTCTGCGCGAACCATGCCGCGAGCGACGCGCCGATCAGCTGAGCGACGATGTAGCCGGGGACGCGCCGCCACGGGAAGTCGCCGCGAAGCGAGAAGGCGACGCTCACCGCCGGATTGAGATGGGCACCGGACACCTTGCCCATGAACAGGATGATTCCGAGCACCATCAACCCGGGCGCGGTGACGGCGGCGCTGCGACTGATCGTGTTGGGAAAGGCCTCGCCCATCACGCCCCCGCCACACGCAACCAGCACCAGGAAGAAGGTGCCGAGCAGCTCCGAGAACAACCGCCGCCACTCCTGAGACGGATCCTGGAAGTCGTCCAGCGGCCCGACCACGTCGCGCTGCCACATCGCCTCCAGCCGCGCGCTCGGCCGCCAGGGCGCTGCGGCACTCTGCTGCATCTGTGGGTCCTCCGGCACCGGGCCTCCCGTGTTCGCTCGTCGAGATCCAGGAGGATCCCGGAAACCGACCCCCCGGCGCATCGTTCGAACGGGGTGAGATGCCGGACGCCGGCTCAGCGCACCACGTAGGGCTCCCAGACGTACTTGGGGACGCACATGCTCCACGCATAGATGACCAGGTCGCGCATCTCGTCGAACTCGAGATTGGCCATGCGCGCTTCGGCCCACTGGAACCGCAGGTCGCTCTCGCCCGGCATCATGAACGTCTCCGGATCGCTGGCGACCAGGTACTCCCGCTCCTCCTTGGGGAAGCCGAAGCCGATCTCGCTCTCGTCCTTCGAGAACGCGACGTACACGATCTGCCCGACGCGGAACTTGATGCGCCCGCGCACAACCACCTCGTAGGAACGAGGCAAGTCGGCCAACACCGATCTCACGTCGTCGACGGTCACCATCGCAGATGCCCCGGGCCATCGTACCGGCGGTCAGGCAGCAGCGGGAGGGAACGGTGAGGTCGTCCGCGCGCCACGCCGTCGTCGGTGCCGCCTGCTGAGTAGGGTGTCGGCATGCCCGACGCCCTCGACCGCCAGCCCGTGATCGTCCACCTGATCGACGGCACGTATGAGCTGTTCCGCCACTTCTACGGGAGCATGAGGGGACGGAAGCCGAAGGATCCGCAGTTCGCGGCCGTTCGCGGCGTGCTGGGGACGGTGCTGGGGATGCTCGAGGGCGACGCCACGCACATCGGCGTCGCCACCGACCACGTGATCGAGTCGTTTCGAAACGACCTGTGGCCGGGCTACAAGACCGGGGCGGGCGTCGATCCGGCGCTGAAGGCCCAGTTCGAGCCGCTGGAACGGGCGCTGGCGGCGCTCGGCGTCGCCGTCTGGCCGATGGTCGAGCTGGAGGCGGACGACGCGATGGCATCGGCCGTGCGCCTCGCGGCAGCGGATGCGAGCGTGCATAAGGTCTGCATCTGGACGCCGGACAAGGATCTCGCCCAGTGCGTGTCGGGGGAGCGGGTCGTCCAGGTCGATCGCCGAAGCGGCATGATCCGCGACGCCGCGGGCGTCGTCGAGAAGTTCGGCGTCTCGCCCGGGCACATCCCGGACTACCTGGCGCTGGTCGGCGATTCGGCCGACGGCTATCCCGGCATCAAGGGCATCGGGGCGGTGACCGCGGCCGGGCTGATCCGAAGCCACGGCGCGATCGAGCAGTTTCCCGACAACATCCTGGGCGACCGCCGTGAGCTGGCCCTGCTGTTCAAGACGATCGCCACCCTGCGCACCGACGCGCCCCTGTTCGGCGACGTCGACGAGCTGCGCTGGGACGGCCCGGGGGACGCGTTCGGTTCGCTGCCGGCCGGCATCGTGGGCGACGCCCTGTCCGGCCGGGTGGCGGCGCTCGTCAGCCGAGCTTCGCGGTGACCACCATCTCGGGGATCCCGGCCAGGGCGCGCGACACGGGGCAGTCCTTGACGGCCTGGTCGGCGTAGCCCTGGAACTGCTCCCGGTCGAGGCCCGGCACCTGGCCGGTCGTCTCCAGGTCGACCCGGGCCAGGGTGGGCGCGCCGTCGATGTTGCGCAGCGTCACCGTCGCGGCCGTGGAGACGCGATCAGGCGTGTGACCGGCCCCGCTGAGGATGTTCGCAAGCGCCATGCTGAAGCAGGCTGCGTGGGCCGCAGCGATCAGCTCCTCGGGGTTCGTGCCGGCGCCGTCCTCGAATCGTGACGCGAACGAGTACCCGCCTGAGAACACGCCGTCCCCGACCACCAGCGAGCCCGAGCCGGCCTTGAGGTCGCCACGCCACTCCGCGCTTCCGTTTCGTTCGGGCATCTGCCCACCTCCTCCTGCCGGAACCTGTACCCGGGCACGATAGGCGGGATCGGGCTGCACGACGACGCGGTTTGCGTTCTATCCTGCGCGTGTGGGCACTGATCACCACCCGCATGGATCCGACGCCGGCAACGCCGCCTGGCACCGGCAGCTGCACCACACCGGCAGCAACGAGCTGAGCGAGGACACGGCACAGACGCCCGGCATGCGCCGCTACGAGGCGATCTCGGGGAAGCGACACGGGTCGCGGAAGCTCTGGATGGGCAAGGCGATCGTCGCGCCCGGGATGATCTCGGGCGACCACCACCACGGCGAAGCCGAGACCGGCATCTACGTGGTGTCCGGCCACCCCGTCTTCGTGTTCCTCGAAGACGACGAGGAGCGGCGGATCGAGGCGGGACCCGGGGACTACGTCTACGTGCCGCCGTACGTCCCACACCGCGAGGAGAACCCCTCCCCCGACGAGGAGACGATCGTCGTGCTGGCTCGAACGACGCAGGAGGGGATCGTCGTGAACCTGCCCAGCCTGCGCGCCGAGGTGCCGGAGCTCGACCGCCTGTTCGCCGAGCTCAAAGCCGAGACGGACGGCTGAGCACCGGCTTTTCCTAGAGCGAGATCCCGTCCAGCGCATGCTCTCGCGCCGGCACATCACGGCCGAAGCTGTCGGGGTTCGTGCCCAGCCTCTCCGCGGTCTCGAGCGCGATCTTCTGGACGACCGCCGTCAGCGGGAACACGGACAGCAGCTCGTTCGGCGCGTCGGCGGCGACCATCCGCACCGGCACACCGGCGGACTCCGCCGAGCGCGCGACCTGCGCCAGCCGCTCCCGGCCCGGGCCGCCGCCGTCCAGGCAGACCAACGTGTCGTCCACGCCGACGGCCACCGAGGGCCGTGCAGGAACTGCTCGACGCTCATCCCCGCGGATGCGACGTAGGCGGTCTCCCGCACCTTCAGCGCGCCCTCGGCCGCCGTCCACTGGTTGGGCCCGGCGCCTACGAACTCCATCGCCCGGCGCGGGGACGCCACGCCGACCGCCGGCCCGTCCACGACCGTCTCCACCAAGTCAGGGACACCGTTCAGCGAGCCGATGTCCGCGCCCAGCGCCGTCGCCAACTGCGCCAGCCGTAGCATCGCGCCGGTGTGGCTGGCGGTATACGCAGCCGAGCGCTCCACCACCGAGGTCTCGATCTCGGCACCGGGAGCACCCTGGCCCGAGATCACCGCCGTCGGCACACCCTCCGCGCGGGCCTGCTCGAGCATCTCCATCGTGTACGTCTTGGTGCCCTTGTGGCTGAGCAGGATCAGCCCCTCGCCGCCGAGCGGGCGCGGGCCGTACAGCACCGCATCCATCGCCTGCACCGGCCACGCCTCCACACCCGCGGCGCGCAGGAACCAGGCGCCGATGTTGGCCGCGTGCCAGCTGGTGCCCGTTCCGACGAGGAACAGGCGCCGACCCCGCAGCCGCTCGGCGGCCGCGTCGACGCCGGTGGTATCCGCCAGCATGCCGCGCAGTTGCTCGGGCTGGGACTGCATCGTCTCGCTCATGAGGCTCACGGCACGCTCCCGTCGATAGGTTCGCGGCAGTATCGCGCCATACTGCGGGCGTGGCTGCCAGCCTGCGAGCCGTCTGCCTGGTGATCGTCCTGCTCGGCACCGCCTGTGCGGGACAGAGCGCGAGCACGACCGTGTCCACGCCGCCCCCGCCGTCGCCTCCGCCCTCGTCACAGCCGTCGCAGCCGCCGGCGGCGGGCGTGCGCCTGGTGACCGTCGCCACCGGGCTCGACTCGCCGGTTGACGTGGCCGCGATCCCCGGCACCGGGAAGCTCGCGGTGGTGGAGAAGACCGGCCGCGTGCTGGTGCTGAGGCACGGCCACCCGGCGCAGAGGCCGCTGCTCGACCTGCGGGGCCAGGTCTCCGAGGGCTCCGAGCAGGGACTGCTGTCGATCGCCTTCAGCCCGCGCTACGCCACGAACGATCTCGCCTACGTCGACTACACCGACCTGGACGGGAATACCCACGTCGCCCGGCTGGATACCCGCAGCGGCAGCCTGCGGACGATCCTGTTCGTGCACCAGCCGTTTGCCAACCACAACGGTGGGGCGCTGGCGTTCGGCCCAGACGGCATGTTGTACCTGGGCATGGGCGACGGCGGCAGGGAGGGCGACCCCGAGGGGAACGGCCAGAACCGCGCGTCGCTGCTTGGGAAGGTCCTGCGGCTGGACGTCGCGAAGCCCCGCCCGCGTCCACAGATGTACGCATACGGCTTGCGCAACCCGTGGCGGCTGTCGTTCGACCCGGTCACCGGCGACCTCTGGATCGGCGACGTCGGGCAGAACCGCTACGAGGAGGTTGACCACCTGCCAGCTGGAACGCAGCCCGGCGCGAACCTGGGGTGGAACGCCTACGAGGGCAGGACGGTCTACAAGCGCCAGCCGATCGACCGCTCGCGGCTGGCGTGGCCGGTCGCGGTCTACCCGCACAGCGAGGGCTGCTCGGTCACCGGCGGCTACGTGTACCGCGGCAGCGCGGTGCCAGCGCTGCGCGGCCGCTACGTCTACGGCGACTTCTGCAGCGGCCGCATCTGGTCGCTCCACACCGGCGGCGGCAGGCCGCAGCTGCTTGCGCTGCCCAGGCTGGAGGGCCTGTCCTCGTTCGGCCTGGGCGCGCACGGCCAGCTGTACGCGACCACCCTGGGCGGCCGCCTCCTTCGCTTCGCCCCTGGCCGAGCCTAGGCTCGCGCCGTGCCCCCGCCGACCACTCCCAGCGAGCCAGGTCTGCCGGCATCACTCGAGGTGCTTTCGCCGGATGATCCCCGGCTGCGAGAGCCAGGGGAGCTGGCCGGGGTCGAGCTGCACGGAGCCACGTGGGCCGGGCTGGACGCCTCCGGGCTGCGGATCGACGAGGCGCGGCTTTGGGGCTGCGACCTGAGCGGCGCCTCGCTCGTCGATCCGGAGCTAACCGATGCGGTGCTCGACGAACCGAACCTTGCAAACGCGGTGATCCGAGGCGGGTCGCTGACGCGGGTGCTGGTGTCGGGCGGGCGCCTGACCGGAGCCCAGTGGGCCGAGACCCGGATCCATGACACCGTCTGGCGCCACGCCGCCGCCGACCTGTCGGCGTTTCGGCTGTCCCAGCTGGTGCGGGTCACCTTCGACTCGTGCAACCTGCGGGAGGCCGACTTCACGGGGGCGAGCTGCAGCTGGGTGCGGTTCCATGACTGCGACCTGACCGGAGCCGTGTTCTCGAAGGCCCGGTTCGCCAACTCCGAGCTACGCCGCTGCCGGCTGGAGGCGGTCGAGGGGGTCGCCGGCCTGGCGGGCACCTCGATGGAGTACGACGCGGTGCTGGGGCTGGCTCCGCAGCTGGCAGACGCGCTCGGCATCCACCTGATTGACGACTCAAGCTAGACGACCAACGCGGCCAGCCAGGCGCGCACGGCCGCGAGCCTGGCGGGCGGCCGCCGCTTCAGCTGCGGCGGCCCTGCTGCCCGGCGCAGGTCGGCCGCCACACGGGCGGCGTGGTCAAACGATCACCAGTGAGAGCTGACCTGGGGCGGGTAGAAATGATCCACCCCGGCATCGTAGTGCCCAGAGAACCCGCAGGCCCGGGCGGCATGTGACCGCCGCCCGCGCCCGCAGGTGTTCGTGTCAGGCAGCCAGGCCCGGGCCGTCGCCGCCGATCAGGCGGGCGAGCTCCGCCCGCAGGCGGTCGGCCTCACGGGCATGAGCCTCGACCTCGTCGGCCGATGCGCCTCGCTGCTCCAGCAGTCCGCTCACCAGCAGCAGCCCACGGAGGCGCAGCAGCAGGTCGTCGATCGTTCGGTCGAGCAGGGCGTTTCGGGCCTCGAAGCGGCTGGGGGTTTGCATCATCATCGTCATCAGGCAGCCTCCTCGAGGCGAGTTGCGGAAGGGGACATGAGCGGCTCGACCGCCGCGCCCTCGGGGCGCGGTCGCAGCATCACTGCGGCAATCACGGCTCCGAGCGCCGCTGCACCTGCCAGCACGGCAAACCCGACCTGGAAGCCGTGGGTGAGGCCGCCGTCGACGGCGGCCGCGCGTGCCAGGCCGGTTGCGCCGGCGCCGGTGGACGCGTACGACGCAGCGATGGTGGTGACCGCCGCCAGTCCCACGGCGCCGCCCACCTGGCGGGTGGTGTTGATCAGGCCGGAGGCGATACCCGCGTCCGCGCGGTGCACGCCCGCCAGGCCGGCGATCGTGACCGGCACGAACGACAGCGCCAGGCCCACGCCGCTGATCAGGAAGGCCGGGAACAGGTTCCAGAAGTAGTGACCCGAGACCGGCAGCTGCGTGAACCAGACCAGCGCGACGGCATCCAGGGTGAGGCCGGTGGCAAGCACCGAGCGCACGCCCAGCCGCGTTACCAGCGTCTGCGCCACGTTCGAGAACACGATGATCGTAAACGTGACAGCGGCGAAGCCGACGCCCGTCTCGATCGCGGAGTAGCCCAGCACCTGCTGCATGTAGAGCGTCAGCAGGAAGAACTCCGAGAACGCGATCGCGCCGATCACCGCGGCCGTCGCGTTGGCGGCCGAGAGCATCCGGTTGCGGAAGATCTGCATCGGCAACAGCGGGGCCGGTGAGCGCAGCTCGATGGCGACGAAGGCCACGAGCAGCACGAGCGACGCGCCCAATAGGGAGACGGTGGCGAAGCTGCCCCAGCCCTCCTGGGTGGCGCGGGTCATGGCGTAGACGAGCAGCATCACGCCGGCGGTGACGGAGGTGGCGCCTGCCACGTCGAAGTGGCGATGTGCCTGCCCGCGGCTCTCAGCCAGCACCAGCGGCGCGGCCGCGATCACGGCGATCCCGACCGGCACGTTGATGAAGAACACCCACGACCAGTTCAGGTACGAGGTCAGGAAACCGCCCAGCAGCACGCCCGCCGCTCCACCCGAGCCGGACGCTGCACCCCAGATACCCAGCGCGCGGTTACGCTCGGCGCCCTCGGCGAAGGTGGTCATCAGGATCGAGAGACCGGCCGGCGCGAACAGCGCCCCGCCCAGCCCCTGCAGCGCGCGAAACGCGATCAGCGAGCCCTCCGACCAGGACAGTCCGCATAGCAGCGAGCTGATCGAGAACACCGCCAGGCCGATCATGAACACGCGCCGGCGGCCGAACACGTCGGCCAGGCGGCCGCCCAGCAAGAGGACGCCGCCGAACAGGATCGCGTAGGCGCTGATCACCCACTGCAGGTTTCCCTCCGCGAAGTGCAGGTCGCCCTTGATGGCTGGCAGCGCAACGTTCACGATGGCGATGTCGAGCACGACCATGAACTGCGCCGCCACGATCACTGCCAGTGCAAGCCCCTTGCGACGAGGCGGGCTTCCGATGATCGATGACTGCAACATTCATTGACTCCTAAAATCGTTGGTGAGTGCCACGATAGCACATATCGACTATCGGATACGCTACACTTCGGTGGTGATGAATGTGACCCACACCGAAACCACCAAGCGGCAGCTACCGGGGCCGCCCAAGGAGCTCCTGTCAAGCGACGTGTTCCTGCTCAAGCGGCTCGGGTTCGCAGCCAAGGACAGCTCGCATGCGGCGTTCGAAGGCACCGGCCTCTCGGCGTTCCACTTCGCGGTGCTGGCGCTGCTGGAGGAGGACCCGCGCGAGACGCAGGCGATGATCGCCGACGCGCTCGGCTACGACCGCAGCCACATCGTGCGGCTGCTGGACGAGCTCGAGGAGCGGGAGCTGGTGGTGCGCAAGCGCGATCCCGACGACCGCCGCCGGCACGTGGTCAAGCTGACGCCGGACGGCCGGACGATGCTGCGCCGGCTGCGGGCGATCGTGCAGCGGCTGGAGGACGACTTCTTCTCGCCGCTTGACGCGGAGCAGCGCGAGACGCTGCACGCGCTGCTGGCCAGGCTGGCCAGCCACCACGATCCGCGCTGCGCGCTGCGCGACCCGGCGCCTCCGCCGCAGAGCTAGCACCCACCCGCTGTGCTCTCGAGCGACGGGCTGCACTTCTGCCGATTCGATGGCGGCGAGGCCGCTGCGACCCGCTTCTACGCCGCCTCGGCGTAGCGCTCGGCAGGCATCGCGCTCTCCGCACCGCGCGCCGCCTGCTGCTGCTGGATGCCCCACCCAGCCAACGTGCCCAAGGCGGCGCCAAGCGCGGCCAGGCAGACCGCCATGGTCGCCGTGGCAGCTGATGGGAGATACACGGCGGCGACCAGCGTGGGGATATTCAAGATCAGTGCGCCGGAAATGGCATGTCGGTGTCTCACGATTCTGCTCCTTGGTAGGTGGGTCTGTTCACACTCAACCCGGCCGCCTTGAAAGCCCGGCTGGCGCCACCTGGGAGTTCGCTGAGCATGGAGGTCATTGATCGCCGGTCTATGAGAACGTGCGACGGGCGACCACGATGCGAGGATCGGCCTTGGCGGCGACGATGTCGGCTACCACGTTGGAGATGATCACCGCGGTGGCGACGACTGTCACGACACCGACGATCACGGGCAGGTCGAGCCCGAGGAATCCGACCTGCGCCTGCAGCGCCTGGGTGCCGATGCCCGGCAGCGCGAACGCCGCCTCGATGTAGATCGCGGCCATCAGCGAGGTGCTGACGTCAATCGCGAGCATGGTCGCGAGTGTCGGTATCAGCAGGGGCAACACGTGCACCCGCAGCACTCTGGTCTCGGACGCGCCTTTGGCACGGGCGGCGACGACGTGCGGCTGGGTCAGCAGGCTCAGCACCTGCGTACGGATCACGCGGGCGTACAGCGGCAGCAGGAACAGCATGAACGTGATCCATGGCAGCGCCAGGTGCGCCGCCCACGCGTGAGCGCCGCACGAGCCTGGCCCGGTGAGCGGGCAGTAGCCACTGGTCGGTGCCAGCGGGATCGTGTACACGAACACGCTCTGCAGGATCAGGCCGACCACCAACGGGTGCAGCGCGACGCCGCACATGATCAGCGCGTTCAGGGTGCGGTCGAACAGCGTGTGGGGCCGAAGCGCCGAGCCAACGCCGATCAACAGCGCTGTGACCACCAGCAGGACGGCGCCGCCGATGACAATCGATGCGGTCACGGGCAGGGCCGCGCGGATGATGGTCGAGACGGGTGTGCCGGAGGCGTAGGACGTGCCGAGGTTGCCATGGAGCAGCCCCTGCACGAAGTGCAGGTACTGGATGTACATCGGACGATCGACGCCGAGCGCGTGGTCGGCCGCCTTCAGCTGGGCCGGCGTCGTGCGCAGACCGGTGAGATAGATGCCCGGGTCGGCCGGGACTGTGGCGAACACCAGGTAGGTGATCACCGTCAGCGCGAAGATCATCACCAGCCCGGTCAGGATCCTGCGAACGATGTACCCGGCCACCGGTCACACGCCCGTCGGGTCGAGGGCCTTGCGGATCTGCTCGCCGAGCAGCGCCGCCGCGCCAGCCGTCAGCAGCACGGCCAGGCTGGGGACGACCACGAGCCTGCTGGTGAGCGTGATGCTCTCGGCGGAGGCGAGCGCGGTTAGCCAGCCGATCTGCGACGCCAGCATGCCACCCCAGCTGGCCGTGTTGGGGTCGATGCCGACGCCCAGCATCGAGAACGACGCCTCGAGCAGCATGGTGGTCGCGAACATGATCGTTGCCGGCGGGATCAGTATCGGGATCAGATGCGGGAAGATGTGCGTACGCAGGATCCGGCCGCGCCCGCTGCCGATCATGCGGGCAGCCTCGACGAACGGGCGCTCCCGCAGCTCCAGTACCTGCACCCGCACCAGTCTCGCCGCATAGGGCCAGATGAAGACGCCCAGGAAGACCGCCAGCGACAGCACTCCCGGCTCGACCAGCCCGTCCAGCGTGTAGCGGCTGTAGCGGTCGGAAACGGTCGCTCCCAATGCGATCGCCATCAGCAGCACGGGGAAGGCCAGGGCGAAGTTGGTCACCCAGACGAGGATGCCATCCACGCGGCCGCCAAGGTATCCGGCCAGGGTGCCCAGGGTCGAACCGATCGTAACGCCGATTAGCGTCGCGCCCAGGGCGACCTCGATCGTCGCCTGTCCGCCATAGAGCAGGCGCAGCAACTCGTCACGTCCGACCGTGCCATCGGCGCCCAGAACCATCAGGGTCGTTCCGGTTACGTGCTCACCGGTGTAGTTGGCGTTCGGCACCCGCGTCCACAGGCCGACCGGCCTGAAGTCCTGGACGGCGTTCGAAAAGATCGTGTCGGGGCCGTGTCCAAGCGCAGCCGCGAGCAGCGGCGCGCCGATGAAGCAGGCGGCGAACACGAGCAGCAGCAGCGTCCCGCTTGCCATCGCCAGCGGGTCACGGCGCAGCCGGCCCCAGGCCAGTCGCCAGTATCCGCTCGCCGCTCGCGTGTCGCCGTCCGCCACCTGCGTGCTAGGACGCGTTCCCGCCGGCCGGGTTAGACCGGATCGACGTCGGCTCGTAGAATCCCGCCCGATGACGGCTTGTGCCGCATGTGGCATGGAGAACCCCGATGCGGCGCGGTTCTGCATGCGATGCGCCACGCCGCTGGCCGGGTCCTACCTGCCCGGGCGACGCGAGCGCCGGGTGGTGTCGGTGCTGTTTGCCGACCTCGTCGGATTCACGGGCCAGTCGGAGCGCCTCGACGTAGAGGATGTCGAGGGCCTGCTGGCGCCTTACCAGCGTCTGCTCCGTTCGTCGGTGGAGCGCACGGGCGGCGTTGTCGCCAAGTTCATGGGCGACGGGGTGATGGCGTTGTTCGGCGCGGTCGTGGCGCATGAGGACGACCCTGAACGGGCCATCCGCTGTGGAATCGCGATCTGTGATGCGGTCGC
>JBJMJD010000013.1:0-39223 GCA_045806525.1 Gaiellales bacterium
CGATGATCGTGCCCACGATCGCCGCGATCATGGCGTAGAACTCAGTCGTCATAAACGACGGCCTGGTCTCCGCCCACCCCAGCGTCCGGCGCTCGGTTCGGCCGCGCGCGTAATCCCGCTCCGCTGCTCGTGTAGACATATTGCCTCCTACCCCCTAGGACGAGGTAGGAGTTCGGCCAAGCAAGCCATCCCACCCCATGAATCTGGCTCGCTCTTAGTAAGCCGGAACAATCGGGTACTACCCGAGAGGCGCACTCTGAAACCACGTCGCTCCGACTTGATTCCACATCGAGGGCCGCTCGCAAACCGGTTATCCCGGCCCCGATGCAGCGCCTCAGTCGGCCGACTGGGCGATCCGTAACTGGCCGCCGTCGAAGAGTCGCATGTGCTGCTCACAGAAGACCAGAGTGAAGTGCGGTGGTGGCTCGAAGTGGGCGCCCGCCCGGGTCTGCGTGAGTAGGAAGTCACGTACACCTTCGATGGAAGGCCGTTGGCTGCAGCCATTGACGGGACAGGTTATGACGCTGGTCATACCTTGCCCGCCCAGCGGTCGAGCTCAGCGACGGTGTCCAACACTTGGTCGAAATCGTGCCGTGTCTCGGCGGGTGCGGCCAGGCCTGCGATCTCCTCGGCGATATGCCCCAAAGCTCAGCCTTTTGTGCGGCGGGGATCGGCGCCGTAGGTGCGCTCGGATTGAATGCGACCGTTGCGCCCCTTGATGACGAGTTGGGCGTGGCCGTTTTGCCGCCCCTTCGATGCCCCGGCCTTCACGGCCTGGTCTTTCGTAGGATATGAGTGCTCGCCGTCGCCCACGATGTTCAGAATCCAGCCGCCCTTGGCCTTGGCCGGTGACACCGTCAGTCGTTGTCGTGCTGCCATCGTCTCTGTCCTTCCCTGATCATGCCGCCTTGCTCCGACGCCAGTCAACTACCCGCCCGTGGTTTCCCACAAACGGCGCAGTGTTTGCTAGCCGGCTTGGCTGAGCGCTATCGGCTGCTTTTCGACCAGGGCGAACGTCTCGTTTTCTGTCACGACGTGTTCGACGTCTGGGTAGACGTGGCCGGGTTTGACGATGAACCGGTTGGGCGCGGAGTGGGCGGTGGTGAAGCCGGCGGCTGTTATCACCAAGCGTTGGTCGCAGTCCTTGTCGCCGCATTCGCAGAGGAACTGGATCGGCTCGTGATCATCGGTCTCATCGACTGAGGCGTGCTGGAGTTTGCGATTGTTTGCGTCGCGAAATGCCTGCTCGTTCTGAACGATCCGCCGTTTGCGCTCCTCCCGGCGTGCCGCGGCGCCGGGGTCGGTGCTGCTAGCCGCAGACTCGAAGTACGCGAACGCCTCGTCGGCCGAGGTAAAGGTCGTCAGCACGCGATGTGCGCCGACCAGCCCGAATAACCGCCCGGGCGGCGTGTCCTCCGCGATTACGATGCCGACCTGTTCGCAGTCGTGCTCGTGTGCGTAGCGGTCAGCCTTGATCAGCACGCCCAGTGTCGAGGAGTCGATGAACGTCGCCGCGGTGAGGTCGATCACCACGGTGGTACCGGTGCGGAAGATCGCCCGCAGCTTGTCGCGCAGATCCGGGGCCGTCGTTAGATCGTGCTCACCGTCAAGCGAAACCAACCAACGGTCGCCGGGCAGATCGGCGATGACGGTTTGGCCATGCTCCGAACCCATCAGTCAGCCCTCCCAAACTGGTGATTTGTCGGGAGCGGCTGGGCACGGAGGAGCCTCTCCCGTGCTCGGCAGCTGTTTGACCGAACGTCGGGATCCTACACTCCAGCTTCGCATCGTCAAGTCGTTTGGCCCGCGGAAGACCTGGGCATTACGGCGCAATACTGCGCATGCGGCGAACACTCCCCGCCACGACCGGCTCCATCAAGCAGCTCCGATCACTCGCCGTCGCCTTCGCCCTCGAAACCTGCGAGCCCGACGACCAACTACTGGGCGATCTAGCCCTGGCCGTATCCGAAGCAGCCACCAACGTCGTCCAACACGCCTACCACAACCACCCTGAGCCGGGCCCGGTCGAGCTCGACGCCTACCAAACCGACTCCCGCCTGATCCTGCGAATCGCCGACCACGGCGCCAGCGAGCAGCCACTCCAACCCGGCATCGGCCTTCGCATCCTCAGCCAGATAACCACCACACGGATCAGCAACCACGCCGGCGGCACCACCGTCACCATGAGCTTCCCCTGCCGCCAGCCGAACGTCCTCGACGATTGACTGTCCCGCTGCCGCCCGTGCATCGCCTCTCGAAAACCGGATATGATTTCCTGTTCGGTGTACAGGGTCGCAGTTTCATGGCAGGATGATTGTCGCCGGCTCGCAGAGGTACCGGTAGCCCAGCGAGTCGTCTTCCCGGCGGAGCGTGTAGGCGCCGATCTGCGGGCGTCGCCAGCGTCGCTCAGGGCGCGCCTTCCCCGGCGCGAGGATGAGGTGCACCTGCCGCCATGCGCGGTGGCGCGAATGAGCGTGCATGTGAGCGTGTCTCCACGTCGCCAGGTCGGCGGGTGACGGCTTGATCGTGGTCGGCTGGGTGTGCCACGAGCCGCCCGAGCGGATATCGCCGTCGAGGCGCCTGCGCTCGTTCGCATGGAGGTCGTCGAGGTCGGCGTGGACGCTGCCATACGAGCGCTTTAGACCGATCTCGGTAGCCTCGCTGACGAAGAGGCTGCGGCTGGTAGGGCGTGTCCCGGGCGCGTAGAGCGCCCCGAAGCATTCAACGCCAAGATCCCCTTGGTAGTGCTCGGCATTGCCTAGGATCTCGTCCCACGCGTCGCGGCCGATGCGAACGCTGAGCGGCGAACCGCCACGACCGACATTCGAGCGCAACTCGACGCCACAGTTCTCATACGTCCACCCGTCCGTTGGCTCCGCATCGCGCAGGAAACCCTGGCTAGGCGCGGTGCGTGGCGTCTGATCGGCGGTCGTCTGCGCACGCAGTTGGGATAGCAGCTCGCTCCTCATCCGAAGCTCCGCCTCGACCGCCGCGCTCCGACCAGTTGAGCGGTCACGAACCGGCGCCGCCGCAGCGCCCGTGAAGTGATGCGGGTAAGCGCGGGCCAGGTCGTGGTCGCGGCACACCCTCGACACGCCGGCGGTGAGCGTCACCGACTGGCCGCCATACGAGGCGGTAAGCGAGCGCGTACACGTCAGCATCGGCAGGTACATCGCTATGTCGCCATTACTGCGATACTCCCAATGCGCGCCGTTGCATTCCTCGGTGTGAGTTACGTCCACCTTGCGGTCGGACTGGCGTTTCGTGTCATAAGTCGTGGTCAAGATGCTCTCCAAACCGTGCATAGCGCTCATATGCCGGCCCGCGCCGACTGATGAACTGGTCTAATAGGTAATGCATGTCTCGAAGTGCTAGCTGTTTTAGGGTGTCGTCTGGTATCGGCGTTGCCCAGAACTCGTCGAGCCACCGTTCGAGCGACTGGCGCGGCGGTTGGTGATCCGGGCAGCGCGTCCATTGGACGACGCGTTCGCATCACCGGCCGCGGCACTGGCGGCGTTTACGTGGCTCGCGCATAACCAGCGCCAAGCGATTCGTAGTGAGGCGGCGCGGGAACGCCTCTACCGTTCACGTAGTCCAGGCCGTACTTGTCGTGCCAGCGCTGCCAGTCGGCACGCATCGCCTCCGCCTTCACATCGTCGCCATCGCAGTAGCGCAGCGCCTTAGAGCGCAATGGGCCAAGCGTCGCGTAGAGAGGCGATATACGTCCGCCCTGCGTGACACGGCGCGCCATCAGACCTCGCCTCGCGCGCTCACGCACTTATCCGCATGCGGCGGGGCCGGCACAACATCCCCAGCCAGCCAGCGGCCCAGATACTCGTCCCGCCACGCCTTCCACTCGTGCAGCATCTGCCAGACGAGCCTCGGCGTGTCGCTGTAGGGAACCATGTCCATCGGCGTCGGCCCATGCTGCGCGTATCGCGCGAGCATCGAATCGCGGCGAGCGGCGCGGCGCCGGGCCACCTAGCTCGCCTTCCGCCGCAGTTCTAGCGGCGAGACGCTCTCGTTCAACGCCTCGGGCAACGCGAGCTGCCTGAAGAGCCGCGCCGCAGCGATCCGCGAGTCCCGCTCGATCGCGACCGCCGGGTGCGCGAGTTTCTGGCCGTAGCGCCCAGTCGAGATCAAACCGTCTTCGGCGAGGATCAGCCGAGCCTGTTCCGCGCGGTCAAGCGCCTCAAGCGCGAGCCTCAGCAGTTCGATCTCGGTGGCTTCCAGAGAGAACTCGGTCAGCGCCTTTCGCCACAACCCCTGCGACCGTCCCGATAGGTGTCTCGGTGCATCCAAGGGATCCTCCGTGGTTATGGCACGGGCGTCTAGCGACCCAATACCGTTTGCTACGCCATTACGCGCGATCAGCGTTCCAGGGGATCGCTGCGCACGGGCTGGACAAGTTGCAGAAAGTGTGAGATGCTCGGCCCGTCCACGGCTCCAGAAAGGCAAATAGTGAACAAGAAGCGGTTCTTCGGGCTGCCGCTCGCGCTTGCGGCAGCGGCAGCCATCGGTACGACCTCGCTGGCATGGGCTCAACCCACCAGCAGCCACAGCGGCGGCGCAAACGCGGTGCAGACAGGCGTGGTGCGGATCGACCCGCACGACCCACAAGTCGCCTACGTAAGCGGCAGGTACACCTGCCCAAGCGGGTTCGCGCACCTGTTTGTCTCCGTCAAGCAGGTCGCCGACGGGCGCCCCGATCGGGCACTCAAGCTTGAAGGAAGCAGCCAAATCTCGTCCGCTTTCCTAGAGCGTCACCCCGCACCCAACGAGTTCACCTGCAACGGAACATGGCAGACAGGCACCTGGCGGATCACGTCGGATCCTTCCGACCCGGACTACGAGTACGGGTTCGGCGCACTCATCCGCGGCCAGGTCTACGTCCAGTTCTGCTGGGACGGCCCCGGCGACCCGCCGGCCTGGCACGCCTACAGCGAACAGTTCGCCCGCGCCAGTTAGACAAGACAGACGCTCGGCGGAGGAGGCAGCGCCTCCTCCGCCGAGCGAAAGCAGACGTCTCAACACGCTTCAGAATCGCCGCGCTTGTCCCAGACGAGGTGTGGCACCGGCTCCTAAGGCGTGCATGGGCCGTGCTGCCCCCACCCAGGCATCGGTGGTGACCGCCGAGTCAGGCGGGGCTGATGCTGCGATGTCGCCGTTGCAGTCGCGGTCGACCTTCATCCGCTTCTCGTTGCCGTGGTAGCGCACGGTGATGGCACCGGCTTTGTCTTCTGAGTAGATGGCGACGATGTCATCCGCGCGAATGGCAAGTCGCATGCCTTCGACCTCGAGCGGCCCCCGCGCGTGGCAACCGCCGCCGGGCCGGGTGTGGGCGGTCAGCGATGAATGGATCAGCTTCGCGAATGGCCGCTATCTGATCCCCCGCCGGTTCGGGTTCCTCATAGGCCTGTCCCATGCCGACCACCTAGTCACCGGAGTGGCCGTCGTGGAGGTCGAGGTCAAACCCAACGGGCGGTTGTGCTGCGAGCGGCTCGACATGATCGCCACGACGGACGAGGTCATCGACGGCGACGTACTGCGACACGTCGCGCTACACCGTGTGATGCGAATCTGGGCAACACGGATCGCTCGGCCGCTCGGCGGTAAGGCGTTCGGCGAGCAAGAGACCGAGAGCATTGAAGCGAAAGGCTTTGAACTCGACGACCGGGACTTCGCGATGTTCGCCGAGCAGCGCGCCTTCCAAGCCGCGCTCGCCGGCAGTGGCGCGCAGCGCCGTTCGGGTGCGTTCCCGCCGACCACGGAGAACCTGAAACAGGTCGCCAACGCCTATCGCGACGCGATGGCACAGGGCAGCCGGAACCCGCGTAAGTACGTCGCCCAGGCACTGCTCATCAGTGAGAGCACCGCGAGCCTGCGCATCCGCGCTGCTCGCGACCACGACCCGCCGCTACTCGGCGCCGCACTCGGCAAGCGCCCCGGCGAAGCCCCATCACCCCAACAGGAGGAATCGTGAGCATCCAGAAGCGCGGGAAGAGCTACTACGTCCGCTACCGCCGCGACGGGCAGCATCTCGGCCGCTCGTTCGCGCGGAAAGAGGACGCTGAGACGTTCGAGCTCGACCAGAAGCGGGCCCGCCAGATGGGCGCACACGCGCTGAGCCGTCCCAGCGCCAGGCGCTGGACGAGTGGCTGGACTCGTGGTGGGCGATGGAGAGTCCGCTGTGGGCCGCCAGCACCCGCTCGCAGCGTAAGGACGTGCTAAACCGCTGGGTGCGCCCCAGAATCGGCGTGGTGCGCCTCTCAGATCTCGGCCGTAAGCGCGTCAACGAGTGGCGCGCCGAGATCACCGCGGCCGGGTGCAAGCCGGCCCAAGCCAACCAAGCGCTCGCCGTCCTATCCGCTGCTCTCAGCGCCGCGGTCACGAGCGGCGAACTGCCCGCAAATCCGTGCCGAGGCGTAAAGCGCATCCCTGTCCGCGTCACGCGGCCACGCGTCTTTTCACCGTTGGAGATCGAGCGGGGCATCTCGCTGATCCGGCTGCGCGACCGTGTCATGATCGGACTGCTCTGCTACGCCGGCCTGCGCCCCGGAGAAGCCCTCGCATTGCGTTGGGAGGATGTCCGCGGCAGACTGCTGATCATCGACCGCTCGTACAGCTACGGCGAGTTGAAGGACACCAAGACGCATCACCGCCGAACGGTTGACCTAGTGGCGCCGCTCGCAGATGACCTCACAGCGTTCCGGCCTGCGCGCCCGGCCCGCGACGCCCTCGTCGTGCCGAACCAGCTCGCCGGGTACCTCGACCTCCACAACTGGCGGCGGCGCGTCTGGAAGGCGACGTTCCCCGACTCAAGCCCATATGACGGGCGGCACACGTACGCCAGCCTCTTGCTGCACGAGGGTCGCAGCCTTGCCTATGTCACCGCGGCGCTTGGTCATTCGACCGCTGCGACAACGCTGCGCCACTACAGCCATGTCTACGCCGAGGCCCAGCTCGGCACCGCCAAGAACATGGTCGACGCGATCGTCGAAGCGCGCCAGAGTGTGCTCAAAACGTACTCAACGGGCGAGCCTCGGCGGTTGAGGCAGGCAGCCCCACAATGACGAAACCCCCGCGTGTGCAGGGGTTTCGGTGGGATGGGCGGTACTGGGCTCGAACCAGTGACCCCCAGCTTGTCGAGCTGGTGCTCTCCCAACTGAGCTAACCGCCCCTGGCGCATGGTTGAGCCAAACTCGCTCGACCGTACGCACGGGGTCCGGATTCTACAAGGTGCGCCGAGCCGGGGGATCTGTGCAGTCACCCGTCGACCACTTTTGCAGTCGTTCGGGCGGCAACTGACCGAGCAGGGGCTGCGATAGCGGCCGAAATCGGATAGCGGCCCACGCCGAGTCGGCCGGTAGGATGCTGCCCCCGTGAGATCCCCGACCTCGAGATCGCTCATGCGTGCGCTGGTTGGCCCGGGAGGAGCCGAGTTCAGGCGTTTCTGGCTGGCGACCGCCATCAGCGTGCTGGGCACCTGGATGGCGGCGATCGCGCTGGCCATCCGGATGTTCGACATGACCGGCTCACCGGGCTGGGTGTCCGCGCTCCTGTTTGCCGAGTTCACGCCGGTGGTGGTGATCGGGTTCCTGGTGGGAGACCGGCTGAATCGGCTGCAGGTGCGGCGCAGCCTGGTGATCTGCGACATCGGTAGCGCCGCGGTGTTCGCAGCGCTGGCGCTGATCTCGACGCCGTGGGCGGTGGTCGCCCTGGCCGCACTGGGCGGGGTCGGAGTGGGCGTGTTCCGGCCGCTGGCCACGGCCGCCGTGCCGATGCTGGTGGCGGACGACGATCTCGAGGCCGCAAACGGCGCGCTCGGCTCCGTCGACCACACGATGACGTTTCTGGGCGAGCTGGTCGGGGGCATCCTGGTCGCTACCGTCGGCGCCGATCTGGCGCTGGGCCTGAACAGCGCCTCGTTCCTGGTCTCCGCGGTCCTGGTCTCGAGCTGCGGCGGGCTGGCCGGCGCCGGGCGCCAGCAGGCTCCCGATCAGCCCAAGATCGGGTTGGCCAGAGGGTTTGCGCGCACCACGCTGGCGCGTATCCATGCCTCGCCGGTGCTGTTTCAGATCGCGATCGGCTGGACGATCGCGACCTTCGTGATCGGCGTGGTGCTGGCCGTGCAGGTGCCGCTGCTGCGGGGGACGTTCCACGCCTCGCCGACCGTGGTCGGCCTGCTGCTCGGCCTCGATGCGCTGGGCCTGGTCGTGGGCAGCCTGGTGGCGGGCTCGCGCCGATTCGGGCGGGCCGCCTATCCGCTGGCGCTGGCCGGGATCGGCGGCTGCGCCATGATCGTCGGCGCCGCACCCGACATCGCGCTGGCGGCGTTCGGATTCACGCTGCTGGGCGTCTTCAACGGATTCGCGCTGGTGCTGAACCGCACGCGCGTCGTCCGCGACACCGAGCCCGGTGAGCGGGCCGGGGTGATCTCGTTCCTGATCGCGCTCAGTGCCACCGGCCAGGCCGCCGGAACCATCTGCGGCGGCGCGTTGGCGACGGTGGTCTCCGAGCGCTGGGCGTTCGTCGCGTTTGGTCTGGTGACCCTGCTCGTCGCCGCGCCCGCCGCGTTGGCGGTCGGCCCGCGCGCAGAATGGAACCTGCAGCCCTCGCCATGGCAGGCGAAACGCAAACGGCGCCCATAATTCGTCGCTTGCCAAATCCTTACGATCACATCATCACCCATTTGCAATCCCGGCCTAGAACGAGGCACAGGGCACGATGGGTCAATCAGCATGAAACATCCGACTCGATGGACGCTCTTCGCACTGGCGTGCGTTGTTCCCGTGGCCATTCCGATGGTCGCCGCCACACCGGCGAACGCGACCCGGATCCACGGTCAGCACGTACGGCTGTTGCGCATGGGCGACCACGGCCCTCTCGTGGGGACGCTGCAACGCCACCTGAAACTGCCGGTTGACGGCGTCTTCGGGCGGCACACGCGGCGCGCCGTGAAGCAGTTCCAGCGCGGGCACCACCTGTTGGTGGACGGCCAGGTCGGCCCGCAGACCTGGAAGGCTTTGCTTCGGCACCGTCACACGGCGGCACGGTCACGGCGCGCTCACGGCGACGGCATCCTGCGGTTGGGGGACCGCAGTCCTGCCGTGGCCGGTGTCCAGCGGATGCTGCACATCCGGGTCAACAGCCTGTACGACCACCGGACATGGCTGGCGGTGCGGCGGTTCCAGCGCCGGCACCACCTGCTGGTGGACGGCGAGGTGGGACCTCAGACGCTGCTGGCGCTGCACCGCGCGTCGCATGGCGGGAGCGGGTCGCGGCCCCGGTCCCACCATGCGACGCTCGGGACACGGCTCGTGCGCGTGGCCAAGCGCTACGTGGGTGTCCGCTACCGCTGGGGCGGCGAGTCGCCCAGCCGCGGTTTCGACTGTTCCGGGCTCGTCCAGTACTCATTCGCGCAGCTGGGCGTGTCGGTGCCCCGCGTCACCTACGACCAGTGGCACGCCGGCAGGCACATCAGCCGCAGCCATCTGCGGCGAGGCGACCTGGTGTTCTTCCACCACCTCGGCCACGTGGGCATCTTTCTGGGCCACGGCTGGTTCCTGCACGCGCCGCGCACCGGCGAGCGCGTCCACGCGTCATCGATGGGGAACGGCTGGTACGACCGCCACTATGACGGCGCGGTACGCATCGGCTGAGCCCGCTCAGATCTTGGTCAGCGGGGCGTAGCCAAGTACCAGCCTGCGCTCGGAGCGGTCCTCGCGGAACCGCACCGTGACCGTGCCGTCCCCCGAGAGCGCGGTGACCACCCCCTCGCCCAGCGTGGCATGCGCCACCTCGTCGCCCAGCGAGAGGTCGATCCGCGGCAGCTCGGGCGCCTCGAAGGCCCGCCGCGGCGTGCCGGTGACGGTGCTACCGCCTGTGCCGGGCACCGACCAGGCCGGCGCCTGCCGCTCCCACTCGATGCCCTCCGACGGAAGCTCCTCCAGGAACCGTGACGAACGATTGAACCCGCGCGCGCCGAAGATGGTGCGGGCACGGGCGTAGGTGAGGGTCAGCGTCCGCCGCGCGCGGGTCATGCCCACGTAGCAGAGCCGGCGCTCCTCGCCCTCGTTGCCCTCGTCCAGCGAGCGCTGATGCGGGAACAGCCCCTCCTCGAGGCCGATCATGAACACGACCGGGAACTCCAGGCCCTTGGCATTGTGCAACGTCATCAACGTCACCCGGCCGCGGTCCTCGTCGATGGCGTCCTGGTCGGTGTAGAGCGAGATCTCCTGCAGGAACGCGGACATCCGCGATGACTCCTCCACCTGCTCGCCGCGCTGGTCGAACTCGCGGGCGACCCCCACCAGCTCGCGCAGGTTCTCGAGCCGGCCCTGGGACTCGATCGTGCGCTCCGCTTCGAGCATCTCGGCGTAGCCGCTCTCCATCAGCACCCGCTCCATCAGGTCCCCCACCGGAGCGGCGTCGGCGCCGTCTCGGAGCTCCTCGATCAGCTCCCGGAAGCGCGTCACGCTGGAGGCGGCGGCCGCGCCCAGCGGCGCCGCCTCCACGTCCAGCATGGCGTCCCACAAGGTCACGTCCAGCGCCCGCGAATGCGCGCTCAGGCGGTCCAGGGAGGTGTTGCCGATGCCGCGCCGGGGCTGGTTCACGATTCGCCGCAGCGAGACCTCGTCGGACGGGTTGTCCAGCACCTGCAGGTAGGCGATCAGATCCTTCACCTCAGCCCGCTCGTAGAACTTGGGGCCGCCCACCACCCGGTAGTCGATGCCCTGGCGGGTGAGCAGGTCTTCGAGCACCCGCGACTGCGCGTTCATGCGGTAGAAAACCGCGATCTCACTGGCGTTGGCGCCGTCGTCGAGCGCCGACTGGATGCGGCCGGCCACATACCGGGCCTCGGCGTGCTCGTCCTCGGCCTCGACCACCCGCACCACGTCGCCGGCGCCGAGATCCGACCACAGCCGCTTCGGCTTGCGGTCGCGATTGTGCTCGATCACGCTGTTCGCGGCGTCCAGGATCGTCTGGGTGGAGCGGTAGTTCTGCTCGAGCGCGATCACGACCGCGTTCGGGAAGTCCTGCTCGAACTCGCTGATGTTGCGGATGTCGGCGCCCCGGAAGGCGTAGATCGACTGATCCTGGTCGCCCACCACCGCCAGGTTGCGGTGCTTCTCGGCGAGGATCGAGACCAGCTTGAACTGGGCGTGGTTGGTGTCCTGGTACTCGTCGACCATCACGTAGCGGAAGGCCTGTTGCCAGTGGCGCCGCGCCTCCGGCACCCGCTCGAGCAGCAGCACCGTCTTCATGATCAGGTCGTCGAAGTCCATCGCATTGGCCTCGGACAGCCGCCGCTCATAGAGGTCGTAGACCGAGGCCACCGCCTCCTCGAAGAAGCCGCCCACCTGCTCCCGGTAGAGGTCTGCGGTCAGCAGCCGGTCCTTGGCGTGGGAGATGGCGCCGTGCACCGCCCGCGGCACGAACCGCTTGGGATCCTTGCCGAGATCCTCGATGCAGCTCTTCACCAGCCGCACCTGATCGGCCTGGTCGTAGATCGTGAAGTTCGACCGGTAGCCGATCAGCTCGGCGTCGCGCCGCAGCATTCGGCCGCAGGCGGAGTGAAACGTCATCACCCACATGCGGGCGGCGATGCGGCCGCCCACCAGCTGCTGCACGCGCTCCTTCATCTCGGTCGCGGCGCGGTTCGTGAAGGTGATCGCAAGCACCTCGGTGGGTGATGCCAGATCCTGGTCGATCAGATGGGCGATGCGGTGTGTCAGCACGCGCGTCTTGCCGGAACCGGCGCCCGCCACCACCAGCAGCGGACCCTCCGTGCAGAGCACCGCCTCGCGCTGCTGGGGATTCAGCGCCTCCAGCGTGGCCGCGGGCGCCGCCATCAGCCGGCGCTCGTCTCGGGTGCTGCGGCGGCTGAAGCGAGGGTCACAAAGGGATTCTAGTTGGCGCCCCGGGGGCACCGGGCGGGCGCGTCCCCGGCGCCCGCCCGGCCCACCGGCTATCCCACTCGCACCGTCACGCTGCGGCTGATGCCGGTCGCGTTGCCCGCGGTGGCGGCCGCCACCACCCGGAACACGTAGCGGCCACGCACGCGGGGCAGCAGGGTCGCCGTGAACCGCGAACGGGCGCTGAGGTGCGGCGTGGAGACCGTCACCCACCCCCGCCTGGTCAGCAGCTGCACCCGCACGGGTGCGCCCGCGTGGGCCGGCTGCACGCTGCCCGACAGGTGGATCGTGTCGCCCCGACGCACCCGCGACCGGGCCGCCGACAGGCTCACGCGCTGTCCCACGACCACGGTGCGAACGTCGCTGTCGGCCTCGCTCTCGACGATCACCACGCGGTATTCGGTGGTGACAGCTGGGTGTACCGTCCAGGAGGCCTCGCCATCTGCGCCGGTCACCCGCACCCCCGCGTCGGAGAACCCGGCCTGCCCGGCCGATCGGCTCTCCAGCCGCAGGCTGGTAGCGACCAGCGGGCTGCCGTTGGCGGTCGCTCGGTAGCGCAGCCGCGCGGAGCCGCCGGCGGTGATGCGCGACGGCACCGACAGCGCCGACACCGCCACCCGCGCAGGGTTGGCCACGGCGAACTGCCACATGACCGGGCCGGCGACGTTCCCGGACGTGTCGGCCACGGTCACGGCGACCGTGTGCACGCCTGCGCCGAGATTCCCGGGCGCGTAGACGAAGCGGCCGGAGGCGAAGCTGCCCCAGGACGTGACGTCGGAGCCGTCGACGGTCACACGCAGCGTATCGTCGTCCACGCCCGTACCCTCGTCGCTGACCGCGAAGCCGATCGGGGCCGCCCCCACCACCGTGGATCCCGGCAGCGGGGTGCGCTGGGCGATCACGGGCGGCGTCTCGTCACGCACCTGGAACGACCAGGTGAGCGGCGCGGAAACGTTGCCGGATCGGTCGCCGGCGCGCGCGGAGACGCTGTGGCTGCCGTACCCGAGCGGATCGGAAGGCACGTAGGCGAAGCGGCCGCCCGTCAGCACCCCACGGGCGGTCACGTCGCGGCCGTCCACGGTCAGCGAGATCGAGGTTGGATCCACACCGGTGCCCGCGTCGGAGACCGCGAACGAGATGACCGGGCTGCGGTCGGCACCGGCGGATGCGTCGTCGGGACGCACATCGCCGAGCACCGGCGGCGTCGCGTCGATCACGTCGAAGCCCCACTGCTGCGGCGGCATCGGATTGCCGTAGCGGTCCGACACGGAAACGCTGACCGTGTGGTGGCCGTACGCCAGGTCGGCCGCCGGGACGTAGCCGAAGTGGCCGTCGATCATCGTGCCGAACGGCGCCACGTCCAACCCATCGAGCAGCACGTGCAGCGTCGCCGGATCGACGCCGCTGCCGTCGTCGGCGAGCGTGAAGGCAAGCGGCGGGCGGCGCAGCTCGCCGGCGCTGCCGGCCTGCGGCGCCGCGCCGCTCAGCACCGGTGGCTGGGCGTCCACCACACGGAACGTCCAGAACCCGTCGCGGCGGTTGCCGGCCTGGTCGCTGGCGCTCCAGGTGACGGTGTGGGCGCCGAAGGCCATGTCGGCCGCCGGCTGGTAGAAGGCATCCGCGCCGTTGACCGCCATCGGCTGGCCGTCCACCCACGCCTGGAAGTCGGACAGGCCGCTGGGGCCGGGATCGACCGAGAAGCTGACGACGGGCTGTCGCTGCGTGGTGTCGGACGGTGCCGTCCCGATCGCGGTGGGTGCGTGGCTGTCGACGCGGGCGGTGAACGGCACCTCCACTGCCTCGCCGGCGGCGTCGGCCACCCGCACCACGAGGTCGTGGCTGCCGTCGGTCAGGTGCGACGGTGTCAGGCAGAGATCGTGCGCGTAGCTGAGGTCGCCGGGCTGCGCCACCGCGGCGATGGGCAGCGCGTGCGAGTCCAGCACCGAGGCCAGGGTGTCGCGCAGCTGGGACGAGGCGACGCCCGAGCCGGCGTCGGACGCCGACACGGTGGCACAGACGGCCTGCGCCTGGTTCAGCCACTGCCCGGAGGCCAGCGGGCCGGTCACGGTCGCGACCGGCGCGGTGTCGTCGCGGAGCGTGGCGTCCATCGACGCCACCCGCAGCGTGTTCGACCACTTGTTGCTGAAGGAGTGATCGGCGAGGCTGGTCAGGAACAGACCGACGTCGGTCTCTCCGATCGGAATCTTCCAGACCGCGGTGCCGTCGTCGGAGGCCGTGTGCAGCTGCGGCTGCGAGCCGTAGCCGAAGTGGCGCAGGTGCGCCTTCATGAACACGCGGGTATCCGCGGTGGTCGCGTAGCTGACCGTGACCGACCCCGCGGCGATCGAGACGGTGGGAGGCGCTTCCCACGACCAGAAGGCCAGGTCTCCGGCGTTGACGGTGCCACGGGCGAACAGGCGCAGCGAGGTCGGCACCGGCACGTCCGCGTCGGCGCAGGGTCCCGGCCGGCTGCTGAGGGAGCAGCCCCAGAAGCCGCTGTCGTGGGACAGGGTCCAGCCATCGGTGCTCTTGGAGGTGTCCATGGCCATGTGGTAGGTGCCGGCCAGTGCGGGCGGCGCGATCGCAAGCGGCGCGGCCAGCGCGGCGGCGGTGCAGAGCATGAGGAGCAGACGTTTCACGGAGCCGGGGTCCTTTCGGGGCGAAGCGGTTGACCGCCTCATGGTGATCCCGGGCCCCGTCACGAATCCAGACCCGATCGTCGCCGAAGCCGTGACGAACCTGTCACGACTGCCGTGACAGACGCCGACGCAGGACTACCCTGCGGCCCGTGGACGCGGTCATCTTTGCGGAGGACGCGCTCGCGCCCGGCGATCGCCTGTGGCGCGACGCCGTCGAGCACCTGGCCCGCAAGCTGGGACGGGTCACGCCACTGGATCCGGCCACGGTGTCCGACGACCGCTGCCTGGCGCTGCCGCAGCTGGAGGCATGGGCCGGCGACGAGGTGTCCAGCTGGCAGCTCGAGCTGGCTCGCTTCTACGAGGAGCACATCCCCGTCTACGTGCGCCCCGACCCCGCGCTGAACGGCGTGGTGCGCCAGATGTCGGCCGCCGGCGTGCGGATCGCCGCCTGGTCACCAGGCCCGGCGGAGGTGGGCGCGATCGTGAGCCACTTTTTGGGGCTGTCGCGGAGGTTCGAGCTGGAGCGGGTCGAGGCCAGCCACGCCGGTCCCGTCAATCTGATCGGCGAGCTGGGGCTGGAGCCGCAAGCGGCCCTGGTCGTGTCAGCCTCGCCGCACGTGATCGCGGAGGCCAAGCACGCCGGTGCCGCCACAGCCGCGGCCGTCTGGACGGGTGGCTCTCGCGACGCCCTGCTGGCCGTGCTGCCCAGCTTCCTGGCGGAGACGCCTCACGAGCTGCCCGCGCTGGTCGCCGGCTGATCAGTCGACCCGAACGCCCTGCTCGGCCACCGCGACGGCCAGCGCCGACGCGCCGCTGAGCCCTGCGAGCCGCCCGGCCACGCTTTGCTCCGCGCCCGGCAGGCACCACACCAGCACGCTTGGGCCGGCACCCGACAGGGTCGCACCCAGCACGGCACGTTCGCCGGCCACGCGCTCACGCACCGCGCCCAGCAGCGGCGCCAGCGCCGCCCGGTAGGGCTCGTGGAGCCGGTCGTCCAGCGCGTCTCTGAGCAGATCGGCATCCCCGGATCCCAGCGCGGCGACCAGCAGCGCCGCCCGACCGGCGGTGTGCACGGCGTCGGCGCGCGGCACCTGGTCGGGCAGCGCCGCCCGCGCCTGGTCTGTCGACAGGCGCTGCTCGGCAACCACCGTCACGAACCCCGCCGCGGGGGCGCCGAAGCCGATCGCGGACACCCCACCGGAGCCGGTCCAGGCCAGGGTGAGGCCGCCGTTCAGCGCCGCCGCGACGTTGTCGGGGTGACCCTCGAGCTCGGCCGCCAGCCCCAGCAGGTCGCGCGGCGGCCGGTCGTGCCAGGCATCGGCGGCCACGAGGCCGGCCACGATCGTGGCCGCGCTCGAGCCCAGGCCGCGCCCGAACGGCACCTCGTTGTGCATGCCGAACGACAGCCCGGCCGGATCGCCGCCGGCGGCCACGAACGCGCGCAGGAACAGGTTGTCCGGGCCGGCCGGGGCCTCAACGGCGCCCTCTCCGGTGACCGTCACCTGCACCGCTGCTCCCGCGGCCGCGGCGATCTCGACCCGGTTTCGGATATCCAGCGCCAGCGCCAAGCAGTCGAATCCGGGACCGAGGTTGGCCGAGGAGGCAGGCGCGCTCACGACCAGCGTGTCAGACAAGCGCGGGCTCCTCGGCGAACGCCAACTCTTCGAGCCGCTCGACGGCCGGCGGGCACCGCATGATCTCGGCACCCTCCTGGCCGGCCGTGTCGGGATCCTTCAGCCCGTGGCCGGTGAGCACGCAGACCACGCGTGCGCCCGGCTCGACCAGCCCATCGTGAGCGGCCTCGAGCAGCGCCGCCACGGAGGCCGCCGAGGCCGGTTCGCAGAAGACCCCCTCCTCCTGCGCAAGGAGCCGGTAGGCGGCCAGGATACGCTCGTCGGAGACGGCGCGGATGCCGCCGCGCGACCGCTCGACCGCCTCCAGCGCCTGATCGAGGCGGGCCGGGTTTCCGATCCGGATCGCGGTCGCGACCGTGGTGGGGTTGGGCACCGGTGCCCGGGTCAGCAGCGGGGCGGCACCGGCCGCCTGGCCGGCCAGCATCCGCGGTGCCACTCCCAGCTCACCGAATCCCTTCCAGTAGGCGGTGATGTTGCCGCCGTTTCCGACCGGTAGAGCCAGCCAGTCGGGCGCGGCGCCCAGCTGCTCGATCACCTCGAAGGCGGCGGTCTTCTGACCCTCCAGCCGGTAGGGGTTGATCGAGTTCAGCAGCGCCATCGGGCGGCGTTCCACGAGCTCCCGCACCAGCCGCAGCGCGTCGTCGAAGCTGCCCTGCACGGCGATCACGCGGGCGCCGCAGATCTGGGCCTGAGCCAGCTTCCCGCGGGCGATGGCACCCTCCGGAAGCACCACCGCCAGCCGGATCCCGGCGCGGCCGCAGTAGGCGGCGGCCGAGGCGGAGGTGTTGCCGGTCGAGGCGCAGACGGCGTGGGTCGCTCGCTCCTCGAGCGCCTTGGAGACGGCCATCGTCATCCCCCGGTCCTTGAACGAGCCGGTCGGATTCAGCCCCTCGTACTTGAGGTGCACGTCCAGGCCGGTCAGCGCCGACAGCCGCGGGGCCGGCACCAGCGGCGTCGAGCCCTCCCCCAGCGACACCACCGGCGTGGCATCGGTGACCGGAAGCCGGTCGCGGTAGCGCTCGATCAGACCGGCAGGCATGGCGTCAGATGGTTGATTCCACGGGATGCGTGGATGCCGGGCGCAGGATGGGGCGCGGTGGACGACGGGAGCGTCCGACGGGCAGGCTGGATGATGTCCTGGCCGAGGGCGATCGTGGCGTACGGCGTGTCTCAGACCAGTCCGGCGCCGCGTAGCTCGTGGAGTCAACCATCCCTAGGCGGGCATCAGCTGTTGCTTGAGCTCGTCCTCGACGTCGGGCTCGAGGATCGCCATCACCAGGTCGCCCGGCGCCAGCTGCGTCTCTCCGATGGCGATCTCGGCGCGGCCGTCGCGGGTGACCGAAATCAGGCGCGAGCGGTTCGGCAGGTTCAGCTCGCGCACGTACTTGCCCGCCGCCGGCGAGCCTGAGCCGATCGCGAACTCGACGATCTCGAGGTTCTCGCGCTTCAGGTCGATCAACGTGACCAGCTCATGCTGCGGCAGCTGGTGCTCGATCAGCGCCAGGATCGTAGCCGTGGCCGACACCGTCAGCGTGATGCCGACCATGTCGAAGTGTGGCTGGTTGCGCGGATCGTTGACGCGCGCGATCACCTTCGGCACGCCGTACTTCTCCTTGGCCACCTGGCAGACGATGATGTTGTCCTCGTCGTCGCCGGTGACCGCCACCACCAGGTCGGCCCGCTCCACCCCGGCCCGCTCCAGCACGAACAGCTCGGTCGCATCGCCAGGACGCACGACGTGCTCGAACTTCTCCTCGAGCAGCCCGTAGCGGTCGCGATCGCCCTCGACTAGCGTCACCTCATGCCCCATCTTCATCAGCGTGGAGGTGAGGTTGCTGCCCACCTTTCCGCCGCCCACGATCAGGATGTACATGGGCTACCGCTACCCGTCACCGGGCATTCGTCCGGGCGTCGCGCAGATGGCCTCGGTCATGATGTCGATCGAGCGCGACGTCGGGCACACGGTCTGCAGCCCCAGCGTGTCGTAGAAGGCGGCGCGGGCCGGGTCGAGCACCCGCGTGACCACACACGGGCAGTCGAACCGCTTACGGGCGATCTGGGCAATCACGATATTGGTGTTATCGCCGTCGGTGCAGACGACGCAGGCGTCAGCCGTGCCGATCCCGCCCTCGACCAGCACCTCGGTGTCGAGTCCGTGGCCGTGCACGAAGCGCCCCGGCCACGACTCGGGCAGCCGCTGAAGCGCCTCGGGGTCCTCGTCGATCACGGACACGTCGTGCCCGTCATCCGACATGTTCCTGGCAATCGACGAGCCGACCCGCCCGCAGCCCACGATCAGAAGTTTCATGGGATTAGCGTACTCCATCGCTGGCGTCGCGGAGCGGGTGCGACCGCTTGGCTGCGCCGGTTTTCGGTATCGTGCCGCGGTCGTGACCGGCACCTCACCCATCAGGATCGGACTGCTCGGATACGGCACCGTCGGCTCCGCCGTGCACCGGCTGCTGCGCGACGGCGCCGAGTCGATCGAGCGCGTCACCGGCCAGCCGGTCGAGGTGGCGGCGGCGCTGGTTCGCGATCCCGTCCGCCACGGCGACGCCCCGGACGGCGTGCTCACGACCGACTTCGCACGTCTGCGGGACGATCCCAGCATCAGCGTCGTGGCCGAGGTGATGGGCGGCATCGAGCCCACCCGCGAGTACGTGCTGGCGCTGCTCGGCGCCGGCAAGTCGGTGGTGTCGGCGAACAAGCAGCTGCTCTCCCAGCACGGCGACGAGCTGTTCGGGGCGGCCGAGCGAAACGGCGTGCAGCTGCGGTTCGAGGCAAGCGTCTGCGCCGCGATCCCGGTCGTGAAGGTGCTGCGCGAGTCGATGATCGTGACCAACGTGCACCGGATCGACGGCATCGTCAACGGCACCACCAACTTCATCCTGACCCGCATGATCCAGAGCGGCGCGCCGTATGCCGAGGCGCTCGCCGAGGCGCAGGTGCTGGGCTACGCCGAGGCCGACCCCACCGAGGACGTGACCGGCGCAGACGCGGCCGCCAAGATCGCCATCCTGGCGTCGATCGCATTCCACACGCGGATGCGGCTGGAGGAGGTCGATCACGTCGGCATCAACCTGCTCGACCTGGCCGACGTGGAGCACGCGGCCGAGCTCGGCTACGCCGTCAAGCTGATCGCATCGGCCTGGCGGTCCGGTGGCGAGGTGGCGGCCCGGGTGCATCCCTGCCTGCTGGCGGCGAACCACCCGCTGGCGGCGGTGGACGGCGCCTTCAACGCGGTGATGCTGCAGGGCAGCTCGATCCGCGAGGTGATCCTCGAGGGCCCCGGCGCCGGCGGCGAGGAGACGGCCACGGCCGTGATCGGCGACGTGGTTGCGGTGATCGGGACACAGGGCACGGGCTTCCTCCAGCACGATGTGCACTACCGCGATGTCGGCCGGTTCCCGCCCGGCCGCCTGCAGAGCCCCTGCTACCTGCGCTTCACCGTCGATGATACGCCCGGCGTGCTGGCGCAGGTGGCCCAGCAGCTGGCCGACCACGGAGTCTCGGTGGCGCAGGTCGTGCAGCACCCGGGCAAGGACGGTGTGCACATCGTGATCCTCACCCACCGCGCCGCCGAGGGCGACGTGCGCGCCGCCGCCGACGGCGTGGCGGCGAAGGACTTCAGCCGCACCGCGCCGGTGCTGCTGCCGGTGCTCGAGCGCCACGCCGAAGCAACCTGACCGCCCTTACTGCGGCACAGGCACCGCGTGTGCCGCCTCGACCGCCTCCTCCGACGGGAAGTGGGTGACGATCACGCGGCAGGGCGCCTTGCGCAGGACGAAGTCGACGGTGCGGCCGAAGAACGCCTCCTGGCGGTTGACGGCCAACCGCCGCTTCTCCGGCGATCCGATCACGATCAGCGTGGCGCCCTCGTCGACGACCGCGTCGACGATCGCCCGGCCCGGGTTGCGTGTGCGTGCCACCACCCCCCGGAACTCGATGCCGTAATCCGACGCCAGCGACCGTGCCATCTCCTGCACCTCGGCCACCGCCCGATCGCGCTCGGGCAGCTCGGTGTCCAGCGGATCCTGCACCGGCACGTGGATGGCGCTGACCGCGACCACCGGCGCGCCCGTCTCGGTCGCAAGACGGCAGGCGGTGGCCATCACCTCCTCGGCCAGCTCGCCCGGTTCCTCCAGCGGCACCACGATCGGCCCGCTGGGCAGCTCGATCGCCTCCTCGGGCGGCGGGGCGCCCGGCTCGTAGCGCTCCATCAGCGGGATGCCCGCGCGCACGCGCACGATCGTGTAGACGCCCAGACCGACGATCATCCACAGCACCCCGACGTCGCGGGCGCCCGGGTGGGTGCCGAGCGCGATCACCCAGGCGGCGAAGGCGGTGACCGCACCGGCCACCGCCGTCAACGGGATCAGCCGGCCCCGTATCCAGACGTTGCCTCGCATCATGAACGGGCGCGGCATGTCGGGCTCGGTGATCCGCAGCCAGACGATCGAGGCATTCGCCAGCCCGAAGGCGATCAGGATGCCGAAGCTGTAGATGGAGGCCAGCGACAGCACCTCCTCGCCCTGGAACAGCGCCGCCACGATCACGGACGCCGACGCCAGCAATCCCACCCCGAGCAGGGCGAAGGTCGGCTGAAGCGATCGGCGGTTCCGCTTCGCGAACCGGCCCGGCAGCTCCAGCCGCTCGCCCATCGCAACCGACAGCCGCCCCGCACCCGAGAAGCTGGTGGTGATGGCCAGCAGCAGGATCAGCGAGGCGGTCACGCCCACGATGAACCGGGCCGCGGTGGCGGCGGTGCTGCCGAACTCGTTTCCGACCGCGGTCGCCAGCCCCAGCATCGGTGCGTCCAGCCAGCGCGTGGTCAGCTCGCTCGAGTAGCCGGCCGGCTCCGAGAGATCGCGGTGCGAGGGAAAGGCGGAGATGGCCGCCGTGGCCACCGCCGCATAGACCAGGATCACCGTGAACACCGACGAGCGGATGCTGTCGGGCACGGACTTCTCAGGCCGCTTGACCAGTCCTACCAGCCCGGTGACCTTTTCCAGGCCGGTGAACCCGATCATGGCGATCGGTAACGCGAACGCCAGCGAGTTCCAGGTCGGCTTGGTGCCCAGATCGATGTTGTTTGTGAGCGCCGTCCAGTCGAACAGCAGCATCAGTCCCATCAGCCCCAGCCCGGCCTGCACCACCAGGTCGAGCACGGCCAGCACCACGCCCGCCATGTACACGTTCGTGCGTCGGGCGATGCGGGCGGCGGTGACCACGACGATCAGCAACACCGCCAGCAGCTCGCTCTGGTCGGCCGACAGCGTGTCGTGTCCGACCGCTCCCAGCACGTAGTGGGGTAGGAACAGCGCCGCCAGCGAGATGGAGATCACGTAGTCGAGCACCGTCGCCCAGCCGGCGATGAACCCCACCAGGTCGTTGAACGCGCGCCGCGCGAACGTCGAGGCGCCGCCCGGCTCGGGGATCGTGGCGGCGCCCTCGGCGTATGCGGCGGCCGTCAGCGCGAAGATCAGGCCGGCCGCCAGGAACACCGCCGGCGTCAGCGACAGGGCGTAGACCGCGGTGATGCCGAGCGCGTAGTAGAGCGAGCTGCCGATCTCGCCGTACGCCATCGCGTACAGCGCCGGGGCGCCCAGGAACCTGCCGAGAACGGGGATCTTGCGTGCCACTGCGGCTCAGATTAGATGACCGGTCACCCGCGCGTCGCCCGCAGACGCAGGATGCCCAGCAGCAGGAACACGGCAGCCTCCAGGTACCCCACCTGCCCGCCGCCATGCACGGTGGTGACGACGGCCAGCGCCACCCCCAGCACCACGAAGGCCACCGCGAGCACCTGGTTTATGCGCAGCATCAGGTGGGCGCCGGCTCCGCGCCCACCATCACCCGGCAGTGGGCGTTTCGCAGCACGTAGTCGACCCTCGGCCCGAACACGCGCTGGCCGGGCTTGTGCCGGTCGCGCGCGCCCAGCACGATGATCTCGCTGCGGCGGCGCTCGGCCTCCTCGACGATCGCCTGGCCGATGTTCCGCGTGCGCACGATGCGCGTGATCACGTCGACGCCGTACTCGCGGGCAAGCGCGGCTGCCTGCCGCAGCTGGTACTCCGCGTCGGCCACCTCGTCGTCCAGCGGCGCCGACATCGTGACGTTGAGCGGCACTTCGATCGGGTACATCACGACCAGCGTGGCGTTCGACTCCGCCGCCAGCCGCAGCGCCGTCGCCGTCATCACGTCGTCCACCCGTGCCGAGGAGATCGGCATCAGGATCGAGCGGTACTCCACCTCCAGCGCTGGGCCGGTCAGCGCGTGCGGCGCCAGCACCGTCTGCGTCAGCGGCAGGTGCTGCGAGCGGCGGTAGCTGTAGTAGACCACCATGCCCAGCAGCAGCCAGAGCAGGCCGACCGGGGCGACGTAGTCGGAGATGTGCAGGAACACCGTCACCAGCCAGGAGACGAAGGTGCCGATTCCCCCCAGGATCGCGAACGTGGGCACGTCGTAGCCGCCTATCCAAAACGAGGTTGGCCCGCGCCAGGGCACGTCCTCATCGGGCATCGTGTGTCTCATCCAGACCACCGCCGCGTGGGCCAGCGTGAACGACAGCATCGCCCCGAACGCGTATAGGTTGCCCAGGAAGCTGACGGCGCCGTTGGGGATCATCAGCAGGATCGCGATCAGGCTGTAGAGGATGATCGCGACGTACGGCGTGTTGTAGGTCGGGTGCACCCGCCGGATCGCCTCCGGCAGCTGCCGGTGCTGCCCCATCGAATAGGTCAGCCGCGATACCCCGATGATGCCGGCGTTGGTGGCGATGATCAGGATGGTCGCGGCCAGGATGGCCACGTAGAAGGCCAGACCGCTCGTGACCGTGTCGGGCAGGCCCAGATGGTCGACGACGCCCGCCACCGGATCTCCCGCAAAGCGGCAGGCCAGGTCGGACGTGCGGTCACCGACCTGCAGCCCCTGCTGGGCGGTGCACTGGTACTTCGAGACGTTGGCGACATCCTGGGCGCTGGCAGAATGAACGGGCAGCGCGGAGAGCGCCACCGACGGTAGGAACGCGTAGATCGCGAACACTGCGAGCACGACGTACATGATCGAGCGCGGCACGTGACGGGGCGGGTCGATCGCCTCCTCCGCCATGTTCGAGATCGTCTCGATGCCGGTGTAGGCAACCATCGCTACCGGGATCGAGATCACGAAGTCGTGCCAGCTGGGCGAGATGCCGAGGTCGACGTTGGCCTGGAGCACGTGCGGTGAGAACACCGTGATCAGGCCGATCGCGACCAGCAGCGCCTGCGTGCCCAGGTCGGCCAGCGCCAGGAAGATGTTGAGGCCGGCAGCCTCCTTCACGCCCACGATGTTCAGTGCCACCAGCAGCAGCACCACCAGCGCGCCGCCGTAGATGTCGTTGGGGTGCGTGTCCAGGTGCCCGCCGGGCCAGAACTTGGCCAGGTAGTGCGGAACGAAGATCGCCGAGATCGCGATCGTGACCGTGTAGTTCAGCATCTGCGCCCAGCCGGCGAAGAATGAGACCGCCTCGTTGAAGGCGTGGCGGGTGAACGACGAGGAGCCCCCGGCCTCGGGGAAGCGGGCCGTGGCTTCCGCGTAGGTGACGGCCGTGAAGAAGAAGATGATGCCCGATATGAAGAACGAGACCGGAGTCAGGCCAAGGGCGTAGGCGGTGACCAGGCCCAGGGCGTAGTAGATCGACGAGCCCACGTTGCCGTAGGCCGTCGAGAACAGCGCCGCCGTCCCGAGGACTCGGTGCAGACCCCCGGCTTGGCGGCGCTTCACGGGCACCGCGCTGTTATACAGCGCGCGGCGGTCTGGCTTCAGCCTGACCGCGCACATGGGAGTGCACGGTCAGGCTACCTCGTCGACGCGTTGCCCTGAGGGGTTACCTGGTAAGAAGCGGAATGATCAAGATGGCCACGATGTTCGTAATCTTGATCATCGGGTTGATGGCCGGGCCGGCCGTGTCCTTGTAGGGATCGCCGACCGTGTCGCCGGTGATCGAGGCCGCGTGCGCCGACGAGCCCTTGCCGCCGTACGCTCCGTCCTCGATCAGCTTCTTTGCGTTGTCCCACGCGCCGCCGCCGGACGTCATCGAGATGGCGAGGAACAGCCCGGTCACGATCGTGCCCACCAGCAGCCCGCCCAGCGCCTGGTAGGAGATCAGGCCGACCACGATCGGCACGGCCACCGGGATCAGCGCCGGCAGCTGCATCTCGCGGATCGCGGTCCTCGTGACCAGGTCGACGCACCGCGCGTAGTCGGGCTTGGCGGTGCCCTCCATGATCCCCGGAATCTCACGGAACTGGCGGCGCACCTCCTCGACGACCTGGCTGCCGGCGCGGCCGACGGCGTCCATCGCCAGCGAGGCGAACAGGAACGGCATCAGGCCGCCGATCAGCAGGCCGGCCAGCACCCACGGATCGTTGATCCGAAACACGATCGGGTGGCCGACCTGCTTGGCCAACTCGTCGTTGTAGCTCTGGAACAGCACCAGCGCGGCCAGCCCGGCCGAGCCGATCGCATAGCCCTTGGTGACGGCCTTGGTGGTGTTGCCGACCGCGTCCAGCGGGTCGGTGACGTTGTCGCGCACCTCGTGCGGCAGGTCGGCCATCTCGGCGATGCCGCCGGCGTTGTCGGTGACCGGACCGAAGGCGTCCAGCGCGACCACCATGCCGGCCATCGAGAGCATGGCCGTGACCGCGGTCGCGATGCCGTAGATGCCGGCCAGCTTGTAGGAGCCGAGCGTGCCCACGACCAGCACGATCACGGGCAGCGCGGTTGCCTGCATGCCCACCGCCAGGCCGGCGATGATGTTGGTCGCGTGGCCGGTGGTCGACTGCTGGGCGATCCGCTTTACCGGATTGAACCGCGTGCCGGTGTAGTACTCGGTGATGCCCACCAGAAGCGCCGTGATGATGAGGCCGATCAGGGCGCACAGGTAGATCCGGCCCCAGCCGTGCGGCAGGTCGCCGGCCACCGAGTGGATCACCGGGATGTAGATCAGGGCCGACAGCGCGGCCGAGACGACCACGCCGGTGTAGAGCGCCGCCATGATGCTGCCGCTCTTTGGCAGCCGCACCAGCAGCGTGCCCACGATCGACGCCGGGATCGCCAGCGCACCCAGCAGCAGCGGCAGCACGACCGCCGCGTGGATGCCGCTGAGGGCGCCCAGGAACATGGCCGCGACGATGGTCACCGCGTAGGTCTCGAACAGGTCGGCCGCCATGCCGGCGTCATCGCCGACGTTGTCGCCGACGTTGTCGGCGATCACGGCCGGGTTACGCGGGTCGTCCTCGGGGATGCCGGCCTCGATCTTGCCCACCAGATCGGCGCCCACGTCTGCGCCCTTGGTGAAGATGCCGCCGCCCAGCCGGGCGAACACGGAGATCAGCGAACCACCGAAGGCCAGGCCGACCAGCGCCTTGGTCGCCGACTGGTCGCTGTAGTCCATCGCGCGCAGCACGCCGTAGTAGCCGGCCACGCCCAGCAGGCCCAGGCCCACCACCAGGATGCCGGTCACCGTACCGCCCTTGAAGGCGACCGACAGCGCCGGTGCCATGCCGCTCTTCGCGGCCTCGGCGGTGCGGACGTTCGCGCGCACGGCCACGTTCATGCCGATGAAGCCGGTGATCCCTGACAGCACCGCCCCGATCACGAACCCGATCGCCACCTTCACGCCCAGGTCGCCGGTCCAGATGCCGGCCAGGGCGATCGCGACCGCCACCACGACGGCCACGGCTGCGATGGTCGTGTACTGGCGGCGCAGATAGGCTGCCGCCCCCTCCTGGATCGCCGCGGCAATCTCGCGCATGCGGTCGGATCCCTGCGGCTGCGCCAGCACCCAGCGGGTCAATGCGAGCCCGTATACAACCGCCGCAGCGCCACACACGAGCGCGATCAGGACGGCATGGTCAACCAGTGAACTCACGTGGCAAGCTCCTTAGAGGGTCGATGACAACCGCGCGATTGTATCAGCGGTCGCGGCTTGAACAGGCGGGTTACCCGCGAGGTTGTGACGCTCAGGTGCGGCCCCGCGGGATTTCTAGAATCGGGCTCCCGTGAGTGCGGTCGCGCACGTGTCCTGCGGCTGCGGAGCGATCTTCGGGATCGCCTCGAACAGCAGCCGCCGCAGCTTCTCGTTGTTCTCGGTGAACACCTTGACGACCGACTCGTGGCTGACGGGTTCCACGTCGGGGTCGTCCTCCAGCCCCACGTCGTAGTCGGTGATCAGCGAGACGTTGGCGTAGCAGAGCTCCAGCTCGCGCGCCAGCCAGCCCTCGGGATAGGCCGTCATGTTGATCACGCCCCACCCCATCTGGCTGAACCAGCGGCTCTCCGACCGAGTCGAGAAGCGCGGGCCCTGGATCACCACCACGGTGCCGCCGTCGCGGATGTCGAGGTCCTGCGAGCGGCCGGTCTCGAGCAGGATCTGCCGCAGCTCCGAGCAGTACGGGTCGGCGGCCGAGACGTGCGTCGTCACCGGCCCGTCGTAGAACGTGTCTGCGCGGCCGCTCGTGCGGTCGACGAACTGGTCGCAGACCACGAATGTGCCGGGCGGCAGATCCTTGGACAGGCTGCCCGACGCGCACGGCCCGATCACGCGGCGCACTCCTAGCTCCTTCATCGCCCACAGGTTGGCGCGGTAGGGGATCGCGTGCGGCGGCAGGCTGTGGGTGCGGCCGTGGCGCGGCATGAACGCCACCCGCTTGCCGCCCACGTCGCCGATCACGAAGCGGTCGGAGGTGGGGCCGTAGGGCGTGTCCACCACCACGTCCTCGGCGTCGTCGAGGAACGAGTAGAACCCGGATCCTCCGAACACCCCGATCTCGGCGCTGCTCATACATCTCCTCCTGGTGTCCAGATGGGCGGACGCGGCGGCGTCTCGACCGTCGGCGGTTGCGTGTCCTTCGCGGCCTCCGGCTCCCGTCCGGCGGCCGGCCCGGACGCGGGCGCGGTGGCCTCGGCGTAGGCCAGCTGCAGCTCCGACAGTGCGCGGCGGTACTGGGGCAGATGCTCGGGCGGCAGCAGCCGCGCCACCAACGGCATCAGTGCATCGGCGGTGTCGATCGCAAGCTGTGCCTGCTCGAGGTCGCCCTTGCGCGCGATCTCGTCGGCAGCCAGCGAGATCGCCAGCTGCGCTGTCGACAGCACCAGCTCCGGCACGGTCGGCATCCGCATCTCCTGCTCGCCACCCCTCTCGGGCCCCTGTGCACCGGTGTCGCTCATAGCGCTCCCTCCCTGTCCGACAGCCATTCCCCGACCGAGCGGTGGGTTCGTTCGACCACCTCGGGCCACAGTTCTCGCGGGTCGGCACCATCCTCCATCAGCTCGTCCATGCGCTGCGACAGGGTCGGCTCGCGCAGCGGCGGCAGGTGCGGGGAGATGCCCAGTTCGGCGGCGGTATCGGCGACCTGGTCGAGCACCTGCTCGAGGCGCTCCAGGGCCGGGATCGAGCGGCGCGCGGCCAGATCGATCAGCTCGCCCGACATGCCCCAGCGGATCGCCCGCCACATGTTCTCCTCGAGGTCGCGGCCGGGATAGGCGGGCAGCGGCTCGCCGGCGTCGAAGCGACGGGCGAAGTCGGCGGTCAGCGCCACCATCAGGCCGGACAGCGCCACCGAGCGCGCGAACTCGGGCTGCCCGTCACAGATGCGGGTCTCGACGGTGGGATAGGCCTGGTGCGGACGTACGCTCCACCAGATCTCCGTGTGCTCGCGGATCGAGCGCGTATCGATCAGGAAGCGGATGAACTCGGCGTACTGATCCCAGCCCGTGAAGCTGTCGGGGATGCCGCAGCGCGGGAAGAACTTGGTGAAGATCTCGGTGCGCGTGGAGTGCAGGTGCGTGTGGCGCCCCTCCAGCCAGGGCGAGCTGCCGGAGAAGGCGAGCAGATCCGGCAGCACCGTGCGAAGCGCACTGTTCACGGCGATCGCGCGATCGGCGCCGTTGATGCCGACGTGCACGTGCAGGCCGAACGTGTTGTTGCGCCAGGCCACGTAGCGCAGGGTCGACTCGACGATCGCGTAGTGCGGCGTGTCGATCACCTGCTGGTCCTCCCAGCGCGAGTACGGATGCGTGCCGGCGGCGCTCAGGCGGTACCCGAGCTCGTCGGCCACCTCGAGCAGGTCGGCCCGCCGCTGGGCCATGGCGGCGGCCGCCTCCGCGAAGCCCTCGCACTTGCCCGTTCTGACCTCGACCTCGCTGCGGATCAGCTCGCCCGCAACCATCTCCCGCAATGTCGGGTGCTCGCGCGCGGCCGCGTCGAACCGCTCGAAGCCGGATGTCATCTCCAGCGTGGCCGGGTCGAGGATGGCAAACTCCTCCTCGACCGCGACGGTGAAGTCCTCGGCCTGCTCGAACTGAATGCGCGCGTGCTCGAGCGCCGCCAGCGGGTCGGTGATCTTGGGCGACTCTCCCATCCGGGGCGGCACGATACCCGAGCCGCCGCCCGAATGGACTAGCGCCCGGTGTGGGGTACGTCTGCGATCAGGCGATCCGCGATCCGCTCCCAGCTCCAGCGGGCGCAGACCCGCTCCCGGCCGAGCAGGCCGATCGCCTCCCGGTCGGCCGCCGGCAGGTCCATGACCTCGCCGACCGCGCGTTCCAGATCGCCGACGGAGCCGTCGAACGTGCGCGAGGCGGGCCCGAGGCCGGCCGCCACCTCGGCCAACCCGGAGTGGTCCGAGACGACCGTCATCAGACCGCAGCTGGCAGCCTCGGCGGCGACCATCCCGAATGCCTCCGGCAGCACGCTCGGCACCACCACCAGCTCAGCGCACGGCACCAGCTGCTGCAGCTGGGCATGATCCATGGCGCCGGTGAAGATCACGCGCTCACCGGCCAGTGACTCCAGCCATGCCCGGTCGGAGCCGAAGCCGACCACGACCAGCGACGTGTCCGGATACCGCGGCGCCAGCCGCCGCCATGCGTCGAGCAGCAGGTGCACGCCCTTCTGGCGCAGCAGCTTGCCGAAGTAGAGGACGAATGGCCCCGCCTGCTCCAGGCGATCGGCGGCGTCGGTGTCCGGGTGCCGTTCCGGGTGCGCACCCGGCCGGTCCGACCGCAGCAGGTCGAACAGGACCGACCGTGAGCCTCCGTCCGGGCGGAACGCGTCCACGTCGACCCCGGGCGGGACGATCGCGATCCGGTCGAGGTATGTGCCGTCCCCGAGCAGCTCACGGGTCACATCCACGATGTGCTGCGAGCCGGCGAACACCGCGTGCGCCGAGTCAAGCGGGCCGCGTGCCAGGTCGGCCAGGCCGCGGTTACCGCGGATCGCGTACTCCAGCTCGGACCCGTGCAGCTTGACGGCATACAGCGTGTCGGAGGCGGCGCAGCCGCGCTGTGCCACCGGACCGCCCATGATCGCGTGGTTCGCCAACACCAGGTCGGCAGGCTCCCGCTCCAGCTCGGTGTCCAGCGCCCAAGCGTTCAGATGGAGGTAGCGCTCCAGCTCGGCCTCTGAGAAGTCGCCGACCAGGCGGGCCTCTATGCCCTGGTAGCGGTCGAGCACGAACGTCGGCAGCAGGGGCCCCGCCTGGGGGCGGATGATGCGCACGCCCGGGCCGAGCGAGAACAGTTCCGGGTGCGGCTCCTGGCAGAGCACGCGCACGTCGTGGCCGAGCCGTGCCCATGCACCGGCCACGTGCTGGGTGTAGATGTTGGAGCCGGTCCCGGACAGCAGGTAGCCGTGCCAGAGGACCAGATTCACGACGCTCCGGCCGGTTCACATGGAGACACCGCCTTATTGAACCACGAGATGGTTGATTGGTATCTCCGTGATGTCCTGGACGGCGAGAACCGAGTCTCCCAAAAACGCAGGGAGCGTCAATATCGGGAATATTGGCGCGACCGAGGACGCCGCGAGGCGACGGTTCGCAGCCGTAGCCACCCGCGCCGTATCCCACCACTGACCTCTAGCAGCGGCCGGGCTCGCGAGAGATACCGATCAACCGTCTCAGACTAGGTGAGGTGGAAGTAGAGCGCGTAGAGCAGCGCGGCGGCCGGGCTGGAGCGGTGCACAGTCACGTCGGGCGGAGTGTCGATCAGCGCGTCCGAGTAGCTGAAGATGATCTTCACGCCGGCCTCGACCAGCGCGTCAGCCGCCGGCTGAGCGGCGGCCGGCGGCACCGCCAGCACACCCACGATGATGTTCTTGTCGCGCACCGTCTCGACCAGGGTGGCCGGGTTCTGCACCGACAGCGAAGAGATCTGGGTGCCGACCTTGCGGGGGTCGCTGTCGAACACGCCCGCGATGTGGAAGCCGTGATCGGCGAACACGGTCGATGAGGCGATCGCCCGGCCCAGGTCGCCGGCGCCGATCAGGGCGATGTTGTGCTGGCCGGACGTGCGCAGGATGCCGCGGATCTCGCCGATCAGGGAGTCGATGTTGTAGCCGACCCCGCGCTTGCCGAACTTGCCGAAGCCGGACAGGTCGCGGCGGATCTGGGTGGCGTTGACGTTGGTGTACTCGCCGATCTCCTGTGACGAGATCGAATCGCGTCCCATCTTCTTGGCCTGCGTCAGCACCTGCAGATACCGGGACAGCCGCGCGGCGACCCCCACCGTGAGTCGTTCCTGCGACAACGATTCCTCCCTGGCCATGATTCCTTGTGACATTGCACGAGCAGTGTAGCGAGCGGCTTCCCTACACACGTCCGCTTGTCACAAGGGCCGTCAGGACGCGGACGCTTGTGACGCCGCGGCCACCCGCCGCGCCAGCTCCACCGGCTCCACGCGGTACTTGAACGCCCTTCGGCCGGCCACGTACACGACCGGGATCTGCTCGCGGTGGAGCGCCTCCAGCTCGGCATCGCCGGAGATGTCCACCAGCTCCAGGTCAAAGCCGAGCAGCGGCTGCTGGCGCTCGAGCACGTTCTTGGCGACGTCGCAGAGGTGGCAGCCGGGCGCACCGTAGAGCACCACCGAGACGGTCACGCGGTGGCGTAGGCGTCGCGTGCGAGGTACTGCGGATAGGGCAGCACCGCGCAGAAACGGGCAGCCGACGCGATCATGGCGGCGTTGTCTGAACAGAGCGCGAGCGGGGCCAGTGCCAGCCGCACGCCGGCGCGGGCGCACTCCCCTTCAAGCGCCGCACGCAGCACGCCGTTGGCCGCGACGCCGCCGACCACGGCCAGCGTGTCACGACCGGTCACCTCGAGCGCTCGCATCGTGCGCGACACGAGCGAGCGCACCAGGGCGCGCTGGTAGGAGGCGGCCAGGTCGGCACGACCTGCGTCGTCCGCACCGGCGGCCAGAGCGGCGGTGCGCAGGGCGGTCTTGAGGCCGCTGAAGGACAGGTCGAGGCCCTCCCGGCCGGCCATGGCGACGGCGAACTCGTAGGCGTGGTCGTCGCCGTCGCGGGCCAGGCGTTCGAGCGCGGCACCGCCGGGATAGCCGAGGCCGAGCAGCCGGGCGCCCTTGTCGAAGGCCTCGCCGGCAGCGTCGTCGAGCGTCTGCCCGACGACGTGCATGGCGGGGCCATGGTCGTCAACCTCGGCCAGCAGCGTGTGGCCGCCCGACGCCAGCAGTACCAGGAACGGCGGCGCCACCGGCTCGGGCTCGAGGTAGAGCGACGCGACGTGGCCGTGCAGGTGGCCGACGGGGATCAGCGGCAGGCGGCGCGCGAAGGCCAGCGCCTTGGCGGTCGCCAGCCCGACCAGCAGTGCCCCGATCAGGCCCGGGCCCTCGGTGACGGCGACGGCGTCGACCTGGTCGAAAGTGGCGCCGGCATCGTCCAGCGCCCGTTCGACCACGGGCACGCACAGCTCCAGGTGCCGGCGAGAGGCCACCTCGGGCACCACCCCGCCGTAGCGGGCATGCAGCTCGGCCTGGGAGGCGACCACACTCGACCGCAGCCGTCCACCGTCGTCGACCAGCGCGGCGGCGGTCTCGTCGCAGGAGCTCTCGATCGCGAGGATCACGCCACCGGCTCCGGGTCGCGCCACATGATCAGGGCATCCTCCCGGTTGTCGGTGTAGTACCCGCGGCGGACGCCGGTCTCGACGAAGCCGAGGTCGCGGTAGAGGCCGATGGCGCTGTCGTTGGAGACGCGCACCTCGAGCGTGTAGCCGCGGTCGATGTCCTCGCCGGTCAGCTCGAACAGCCGCTCCAGCATCTGCCGGGCGACGCCACGGCCCCGCCAGGGTGCGTCGACGGCGACGTTCATGACGTGCCAGGCGTCGACATAGCGGGCGACGATCAGGTAGCCGAGCATGTCCTCGCCCTGGAAGGCGCCGAGGCAGATGCCGCTGGGCTTGGACAGCTCGCCGGCGAACATCGAGCGCGACCACGGAGTCGGGTATGCGCGGCGCTCGATTCGCTCGATCGCATCGAGGTCGACCGGCCGCAGCGGCCGCACGTCGACGGCGGTCATCATGAGACGGCCCTTGCGGGGTGCGAGCGGTCGGCATCCGGCGCCCGCACGTAGAGCGGCTCGGGCGCGGCCCAGAGGTCTGGCAGCGACGCGTGATGGCGGGCCCACGGCGTGTGCAGGGGCGAGGCGTCGGGCGCGATCGCGGCGGCAGGCTCGAGCAGCTGGCGGTAGCGGACGGCGCCGTCGCCGGCCAGCGAGGCGCCGGGCGTGATCAGCTCGGCCAGGTGCGCGGGGGCGATCGCGCACACGTCGATGCCCGCACCCTTGCAGAACACCTCGCCGCGGCGTGCATCGATGCAGGCCACGTCCACGCCGTCGCCGCACAGCAGCGCGTCGAGCGTGCCGACGCCGTGCACCGGCACGGACAGGGCGAAGCCGAGTGCGCGGGCCGACGCCAGGCCGATCCGCAGGCCGGTGAACGTACCGGGCCCGGTGCCGACCACGATCGCATCCAGCCGCGACGGCTCGATCGCAGCCGTGCGCATCAGGTGGTCGACGTCGTCGAGCAGGTGCTGGGCGGCGGTTGAACGCCCGGCGGTGGCCGACTCGGCCAGCACATCGCCGTCCCGCCACAGGCAGGCGGTTGCGGTGTCAGTCGCGGTATCGAGCGAGAGCAGCAGCAAGGGCGTTCAACAGACCCGAATCGTCGCAGGAAAGCCTGATCAGCCTAGCATCGCCCTGCAGGTGCTCAATGTCCACCGTGACACGGGGATCGGGCAGCAGACCGGCGCCGCCGTCGGGCCACTCGACGAACGCGATCGCATCCTCGAAGTAGAGCTCGAGGTCGGCCCACTCCTCGATGGTGAGGCCGCTCGAGCGGTAGAGGTCGAGGTGCGCGACGCTGACACCGGTCGCCGGGTACCGGTTGCCGACGGTGTAGGTGGGACTGGTGACCGGCTGCGCTACCCCCAGCGCACGCGCGGCGCCGCGCACGAAGGCGGTCTTCCCCACTCCCAGCTCGCCGCGCAGCCAGACCGAATCTCCCGGCACGAGCCGCGCCGACAGCTCGGCCGCGATCCCCTCGGTGTCGGCCGGTGACCTGGATGTCAGGGGACGTTCAGCCACGGTCACGACCATAGCCAGCGGCCGCGGCCGCGGTGTCAAACACCGACCGCCTGATTCCGGCGTCTTGGCACGCACCTCTGACAGGTCGCGGCCGTCCCGGCCTCGTCTAGAACTGGAAGGTCAGCTGAGCGTCGTCGAATTCGGGCTCGGCAGCCGGGGCCGCAGCCGCCGACATCGGCCCCGGTTGCGGCACGGCTTCGGCCACGGCACCGCCGCCTGCCAGCAGCGCCGGCAGCGCCGCGAAGTCGCTTCGCAGCATCTCCAGCATGGCAGGCGTGTAGAGCGCCGCCGCCGGGTGGTAGATCGGGAACAGCTGCACGGTGACGGCCCCGAAGGTGTGCTGCTGGGCCTGTCCCCGCACCCGGGTGATGCCGAGCGGGCTGCCGGAGAGCAGCTTCGTTGCGAAGTTCCCCAACGTGCAGATCACCCGGGGCCGGATCAGCTGGATCTGGTCGTACAGGTAGCCCTGGCACGACTCGATCTCGGCCGGGAGCGGGTCACGGTTCCCGGGTGGCCGGCACTTCAGCACGTTGGCGATGTACACCTGCTCTCGCGACAGCCCGATCTCGCCAAGCAGCGTCTCCAGCAGCCGGCCTGCCTGGCCGACGAACGGGATGCCCTGCTTGTCCTCGTGGAAGCCGGGAGCCTCGCCCACGAACATCAGGTCGGCGTCGGGCTCTCCACTGCCGACCACCACCTGGGTGCGGCTGCCGGCAAGGGCGCATCGCTCACAGCTCGCCCATTCCGCCGCCCGCCGCTCCAGTTCCTGACGTCGCGTGTCCGCATCGACCACGACACCGATTCTGGCAGGCGGGTCGGACGCATGATGCCGTCGCGTCATTCGTACCGAGCCGCGGTGTGGCGGCCGCTGGGTAGAGTGCCAGACCCGGGGGGCTTGCGACCATGCACACAACAACCGTTGTCATCGGGGCCGGCAGGTTGGGCCGCACCGTCGCAGCCCGTCTCACCGGCGCTCGGCTGTACGGACGCGGACAGCAGCCCGACCTGGACGACTGCCGGCGTCTGCTGATCGCGACCCCCGACGCCGAGATCGAACGCGTCTGCCAGGCGCTTGCTCCCCGGCTCGACCCGGAGGCGTCGGTCATCCACTTCTCCGGCGCCACCTCGGTGCACGCGCTCGAAGCCGCCCCCGGGCCGACCGCCTGCGTCCATCCCATGCAGACGGTCTGGCCCGAGCTGGGACGCGACCAGCTCGAGGGTGCCTACGCCGCCGTCACCGGCGACGCGGCCGTGGGCGACGCGCTGGCCGTGCAGCTGGGCATGATTCCGTTCCCGCTGGCCGATGACCGCAAGCCGCTGTACCACGCCGCCTCGACCTTCGCCTCCAACTACGTGGTGACGACGACGCAGGTCGCGATCGGCCTGCTGGAGCGGGCGGGCCTCGATCGCGAGCTGGCGCTGCGCGCGCTGCGCCCGTTGCAGGACCGGACGCTCGACGTGGCCGGCCGGCGCCCGACCGGCCCGATCGCGCGAGGCGACGCGGCCACCGTCGCCGCGCACCTGCAGGCGATCGGCGCCGACCTGCAGCCGCTCTATCGTGAACTCGGAAGAGCAACGCTGCCGCTGGTCGACCCCGAGGCCGCCGACGCCGTTCGCGAGCTGCTGTGAGCACCGGCCTCGTCCCCACCATGGGTGCGCTGCACGACGGCCACCGCGCCCTGCTGCGCACCGCCCGCGCCGAGAACGGGCGCGTGGTGATGAGCCTGTTCGTGAACCCCACGCAGTTCGGCCCCGGCGAGGACTACCGACACTATCCGCGCGACGAGCAGCGCGACCGCGGCATCGCGGCCGCGGAGGGCGTCGACGAGGTGTTCGTGCCGACGGTCGAGGAGATGTACCCGCCCGGCTTCTCGACGTCGGTCAGCGTGGGCGAGCTGGCCGACGTGTTCGAGGGCGCCTACCGCCCCGGGCACTTCCTGGGCGTCGCGACAGTCGTCCTCAAGCTGTTGCTGCGGGTCGAGCCGGATCACGTCTACTTCGGGCAGAAGGACGCTCAGCAGCTGGCCGTGATCCGGCGCATGGTGCGTGACCTGGACGTGCCGGTGGATGTGCGTGCCGTCGCCACCCAGCGCGAACCGGACGGCCTTGCCATGTCCTCGCGAAACGTCTACCTCGACGCCGAGCAGCGCAGTCGAGCGGCGAGCTTGTATCGAGCGCTGGAGCTGCGTGACCCGCGGGTGGTGGAGGGCGACCTGGACTACTTCGAGGTGGTCGACCCGGAGGCGTTCGAACCGTGCACACCCCGCGCGGGCGCGCTGCTGATTACGGCCGCGCGCTTCGGCGGCACCCGACTGATCGACAACATCGTCCTGGAGGCTCAGTGAAACTCTCGCTCCCAGCGCTTCGTGAGATGAAGCGCGACGGCCGGCCGATCGTGATGATCACGGCTTACGACCACCCCAGCGGCCGCATCGTGGACGCCGCCGGCGTCGACCTGGTGCTGGTCGGCGACTCGGCGGCGAACGTCGTGCTGGGCCACGAGTCGACGGTGCCCGCCACGATGGACGAGATGACGATGCTGACCGCGGCCGTCAACCGCGGCGTCGAGAATGCGCTGGTGGTCGGCGACCTGCCGTTCATGAGCTACCAGGTGTCCGACGCCGCAGCGGTGGCCAACGCCGGGCGGCTGATCAAGGATGGTGGTGCCGACGTGGTCAAGCTGGAGGGTGCCGGCCCCTCGCTGGAGCGCGTACGGGCGCTGGTCTCGGCCGGCATCGGCGTGATGGGGCACATCGGGCTGACGCCGCAGACGGCGACGGCGCTGGGCGGCCACAAGGCGCAGGGCCGCCAGGCCGACGCCGCTCGCAGGCTGTTCCTGGACGCGATCTCGCTGGAACGGTCCGGCTGCTTCGCGCTGGTGCTGGAGGCGGTGCCGGCGCCGGTTGCGACCACCATCAGCCGGCGGCTCGCGATCCCCACCATCGGCATCGGTTCCGGCCCCGGTACCGACGGCCAGGTGCTGGTGCTCCACGACATGCTCGGCATCCCGGGCGACGGGCGCGAGCCGCGCTTCGTCAAGCGGTACGCCGAGATCGGCGAGCTTATGGGAGCGGCCGTCGCCGCCTACGCCACCGAGGTGCGCAACCACGTCTACCCGGCCGAGGAACACACGTACACGATCCCGCCCGAGGAGCTGGAGGCGTTCCAGAACGCGGTCGACGCCGGGTCGATCGAGGAGAACACGCTGGCGGACTGGTGAGGGCGGATAGCATGCGGTCATGACCACGTTTCTTCACACCATGGTGCGGATCACCGATCCCGAGCGCAGCCGCGCCTTCTACACCGCGCTCGGATTCGAGCCCGGCAAGGAGTCGCCGATCGTGCGCAACGGCGAGCTCGAGGCCACGAACTACTTCTTCGGCGTGGGCGGCATGCCCGACGTGCTGGAGCTGACGCTGAACCACGACGGCCGCACCTACGACAACGGCACCGGCTACGGACACATCGCGATCGGCGTGCCCGACCTCGACGCCACGCTGGCGGAGCTGAAGCAGCAGGGCATCGAACCGGAACGGCCGCCCTACACGGTCAGCGACGGCGGCTCACGGCTGTGCTTCGTGCGTGACCCGGATGACTATCGGGTGGAGATCATCGAGCGGCGCTAGCCATGACGACGCTGCGCGGAGTGACCGGGATTGTGACCCTCGAGCCTTGGGGTGGCGGCGACCTGCCCCTGCTCGAGCGGCTGATGGGCGACCCGCGCATGACCGAGCACCTCGGCGGCCCCGAGAGCGCGGACAAGCTGCGCGAGCGTCAGGGCCGCTACGAGCGCCTCGCTGGCGGTGATCGGATGTACAAGATCGTCGACGTGGCCAGCGGCGCCGGCGTCGGGTCGGTCGGCTTCTGGACGAAGGAGTGGCGCGACGACCAGGTCTATGAGATCGGCTGGATGGTCGTGCCGCAGTTCCAAGGTCGTGGGATTGCGGCGGCGGCGGCCGCACAGGCGATCGCGGTCGCCAAGCGCAAGGCCAAGCACCGCTTCATGCACGCCTTCCCGAACGTCGACAATGCGCCGTCGAACGCGATCTGCCGCAAGCTCGGCTTCGAGCTGCTCGAGGCGCACGAGTTCGAGTTCCCGAAGGGGCACTTCATGACGTGTAAGGACTGGCGCCTCGACCTGCGCGCTTAGTCACCCTTGCCGGAGAAAATCGTTCATGGCGCCCGCGGCGAGGTGCATCGACACCGCGAGCACGTGGAGGCTGAACTCGCGCCATCAGCTCGCTGTCGAGACCGGGATGACCATCGGGTGGAGATCATCGAGCCAGCGTAGGCCCGGCGTCGTATCCTGCGCTCGTGCCTGACTTCGATGCGCCGCTCGAGCTATGCCGCCGTTATCGTGACGCGTTTTTCGCGCGCGATGTGGAGGCGATCCTCGCGCTCGTCACCGAGGACTTCGTCTTCGAAAACGTCACCGCGGCGAGCGTGTCGAGGGAATCGACGCCGTCCGCAGCCACATCGCGTCCATCCACTCCCGCTGGCCGGACATGCGATTCCTGGAACGCGACGAGGGAATCATGGCTGGGGAGCAGCATGCTGTCGCGGAGTGGACGGCGCGGGCGACCCACCCGCAGACCGGCGCGTTGATCGAATGGGACGGGATCGACCTGATCCAGGCTCGCGACGGTCGCATCTGCAGAAACGCCGTCTACTCGTCGGCGCACCGGGCACGCCCGCAGGTTTCCGCTCGAGCCGGAACCGACACATAGCCCGGCGATCGGCTAGCCAACCAGCTGCTGGAACTCCGGCTCGTCGCGGATCGGATCGAAGTCCGAATCCCCGGCTGCGAACGAGCGAAACCGCTGGGACCGCTCGATCGCGACGCGAAGGTGCTCGATCGCATCGGCCGGCCGCCCGGCGAGGCTCTCGCAACACGCGACGTTGTAGAGCAGGCCGGCGTACTCCGGGTTCTGGTCGATCAGCTCGCGGCCGCGATCCGCCGCCTCGGCGTACTTGCCGGCCTCGTAGAGCGGGGTGATCGGCAGCCAGACCTCGAAGCCGGAAGGCTCGTACACCTCACCCGGCGTGCCTCCGATCGCCACGATCGTGGTGCCCGCGACCTCGGCGAACGCCGTCCGCTTGACGCCGGGGCGGGCGAACACGATCGTCCCGGCCGGCGCATCAACCCGCTCGCCGTCGAGCTCGAAGGTCGCACGGCCCTGCTGGACGAGGTAGAGCTCCTCGTGCTCATCCTCCTCGTCGTGCTCATTGATGATGCGGTCGCCAGCGCTCGTTCCCGTCCAGGCGTTGATGCCGAACGACATGATGCCGAAGTGCATCCGAATGGGCCGGAACGGACAGCGGCCGTCGCTGAGCTCGTCGATCTCGTCGATCCGAGCCACGGCGTAGTCACTCATGCTCTCCTCCTGATCGTGCCGGGTCAGCAACCAGATCGCTGAACGCGGACTGGTCGCGAATCGGGTCGAAGTCGGAGTCCGCGGCGGCCATCGGCCGGAACTCCTCGTTGATGTCGATCGCGGCTCGCAGATGCTCGATCGCATCCCCCGGCCGCCCGGCCAGGCTCTCGCAGCAGGCGAGGTTGTACAGCAGGGTGGGGTCCTGGGGATGTTCGGCCACCAGCGCGCGCCC
>JBJMJD010000014.1:0-74101 GCA_045806525.1 Gaiellales bacterium
GATCACACCCGACTCGGTCATCTCCAGCCACAGGTCGTTGCCCTCGCGGGTGCGCTCGCCTACGCCGGCGAACACGGACAGTCCGCCGTGCTCCTGCGCGATGTTGTTGATCAGCTCCTGGATCAGCACCGTCTTGCCCACGCCGGCGCCGCCGAACAGCCCGACCTTGCCGCCCTTCACGTACGGGGCCAACAGATCGATCACCTTGATGCCGGTCTCGAAGATCTCCACGGTCGACGACAGGTCCTCGAACGCGGGCGGTTTGCGGTGGATCTCCCAGCGCTCGCTGTCGGCCAGCGGGTCGCCGTGGTCGACCGGCTCGCCCAGGACGTTGAAGATCCGCCCCAGGGTCACCTCACCGACCGGCACCGTGATCTGCGCGCCGGTATCGACCACGTCCAGGCCGCGGTCCAGCCCGTCGGTCGCGTCCATCGCGATGGCGCGCACGCGGTCGTCGCCGAGGTGCTGCTGCACCTCAGCCACCAGCGTGGTGGCGGCGCCGTCACCGGCGGCGGGAACGCTGATCTCGAGGGCGTTGTAGATCGCGGGTAGCTCTCCCTCGAACTGCGCGTCGATGACGACGCCCTTGATCTCGACGATCTTCCCGACGTTGTGGCCGTTGGCGGCTGACATGTAACTCCCTTGCTCGAACGGATGAGCGGCATTTTTGGCGCGTGGACAGGGATTCTAGCAACCTGGCGGTCGGATTGGAGCGGAACTTCGTGACACGCCTCTCGGGGCGATTGATGGCTCCTCGGTCTAGCCGAGGCGCTCGTGGCCAGGCTGGCGATCCAGCGTGCGCACGTCGTGCAGCATCTGGCGGATCAGCATCTGCTCGCGTGCCATCGTGTCCTGACTGCCGCCCTTGGCGACGACGATCTCGTGCCGGTGGGTCTGCGCCGGGGTGCTGGTTGCCCGGGACGCCAGCCCGGCGCCGAGCAGCGCCGCCACGAACATCGCGGCCGCGAACCCAGCCACCGCCAGCCCGCGCGAGGCCACCCGCGCCGGCGCCGGCATCAGGCGGCGCGACGGCTGCAGCGGCGGTGCCGCTCGCAGCACGTCGGTCGTGTGCCCGACCGACTGCGCGAACTGCTCGCAGTCGCCGCACTCGGCGCGATGGCGGCGGGCGAAGGCCGCCTCGATCTCGCTGACCTCGCCGTCGAGCTCGGCCGAGATCGTCTCGCGCACCGCCTCACATTGGCGCTCGAGTCTGCGAAACCAGGTTCGATGTGGATGGCTCATGAGTACCTACGATAGACGTGGCTTTGGGCCCGAAGTTTGCGGCCGGTCGCTCCCGGATCGGTCATCGGCAGCAGCCGGCGGCACCTCGAGGGCTCGCTCACCGCCCAGGTGCAGCCACCTCGCGATGCGCCCGCGCAGGCAACGGTGTGCCGGGTCGGCATGCAGCCGCTGGGCCTCGAGCGCCACCGCCACACGGGCGGCGTGGTCGACATGTCAAGCTCGCGATGAGACGGCTGAAATCAGTGCCATGCACGGATGGTAGCGACGATGGGCCGCCGTTCCCAGGGCGCCGCTCTCAGAACAGGTGGTGTACGGGATCGACCAGGCCGCCGACCAAGATCAGCACCAGCGCCACCCCGACGAACAGCGCCGACGACGAGATCGCCTCATACCGCTCGTCCAGGGTGGCGGTACGCAGCTTGCCTGACGTCAGCAGCAGGCCGAACATGCTCATCACGCCGGAGTCGTCCTCGACCCGGATCGCCGGGCGCACGCCGTGGAAGAAGCCCGACAGGAGGAAGAACCCGCCCAGCCCGTAGCAGGTCACCGACAGCGAGCGACGGAACGGCACGTGCAGCAGCAGCGCTCCCAGCACTGCGAGCACCAGCGCCACCGCCAGCACCAATCCCACCAGCTGCCCGAGCCGCTTCAGCCCGGCGACCAGCATGGTGGCGCGTCCCCCTACGAGGCTGCCACCCGACCCGGCTCGAGGCGCAGGTCGGACATCGGCCATGTCTCCAGCGGGAAGTGGCAGGCAGCCTCGTGGCCGGCCTCGCGCTCCGTCAGCTGCGGCTCATCGACGTCGCAGATGCCCGCCTGGAAGCGCGGGCAGCGCGGGTGGAAGCGGCAGGCGGACGGAGGGTTGATCGGGCTGGGCACATCGCCCTCGAGCACGATCGGCTTGCGGTTGCGGGCCACGTTCGGATTCGGGACCGGCACCGCAGACAGCAGGGCGCCGGAATACGGGTGCAGCGGCCGGTTGTAGAGCTGGCCGCCGTCGCCCACCTCGACCACCTTGCCGAGGTACATCACGGCCACGCGGTTCGAGATGTGGCGCACCACGTCCAGGTCGTGTGCGATGAACACGTAGGTGAGGTCGAACTCGTTCTGCAGCCGCTTCAGCAGGTTCAGGATCTGGGCCTGGACGGACACGTCCAGTGCCGACACCGGCTCGTCGCACACGATCAGCTTGGGCCGCACCGCCAGGGCGCGGGCGACACCGATGCGCTGTCGCTGACCACCCGAGAACTCGAACGGGAATCGGTTGTAGTGCTCCGGGTTGAGCCCCACCACCTCGAGCAGATCCTGCACCTTGCGCTTGATCTCGGCGGCGGTGCCCATCTTGTGCACCTCCAGGGCCTCGCCCACGATCGAGCCCACGCGCTTGCGCGGGTTCAGCGACGCATAGGGATCCTGGAACACCATCATCATCTCTCGGCGCACCCTGAACAGGTCGTTGCCCTTGATGCTGGTGATGTCCTGGCCGTCGAAGGTGATCCTGCCGCCGGTCGGGGTGAGCAGGCGCATCACGCAGCGGGCCATCGTCGACTTCCCGCACCCGGACTCACCCACCACGCCCAGCGTCTCACCCTTGTTGACCGAGAACGAGACGCCGTCCACCGCGCGCACGCGGCCTATCTCCTTCTGGAAGATGATCCCGCGGGTGATCGGGAAGTGCTTCTCCAGGTTCTCGACTGTCAGCAGCGGCTCTTCCAACATTCCTCGCTAGGTCTGCTGCTCCGCCATCGCTTCGTGGAGCAGATCGTGGGATTCGCGCCGCCGGAACTCGGGCTCGAGGTGGCAGGCGACAGCATGGTCGCCGGCCGACTCGCCACCCACGGGCAGCAGCTCCGGCACCTCGGGAATGCAGGGCGAGAACGCGTACGTGCAGCGCAGGTGGAACCGGCAGCCGGATGGGGGCTGCAGCAGCGAAGGCGGCGTGCCCGGGATCGGCTTCAGGTCGGCTCCCTCCGTGACCAGCCGCGGCAGCGAGCTCAAAAGGCCCCACGTATACGGATGCTCAGGGCGGTAGAAGATGTCCTGGTAGCCACCCTTCTCGACCGCCTGGGCCGCATACATGACCATCACGTCGTCGGCGGTCTCGGCGACCACGCCGAGGTCGTGCGTGACCAGGATGATGGCGCTGCCGAAGTCGCGCTGCAGCTGGTTCATCAGCTTCAGGATCTGCGCCTGGGTGGTCACGTCGAGCGCGGTCGTGGGCTCGTCGGCGATCAGCAGATCGGGGTTGTTGACGAGGGCCATCGCGATCATCACGCGCTGGCGCATTCCGCCCGAGAATTGGTGGGGGTAGTCGTCCATGCGCGTCTCGGCGCGTGGGATGGCGACCGCCTTCAGCATCTCCACCGAGCGGCTGTTGGCGACCTGCTTGCTGACGTTCTCGTGCAGCTGAACCGCCTCGCGCAGCTGCGCCCCGATCGTGTAGACCGGGTTCAGCGAGGTCATCGGATCCTGGAAGATCATCGAGATCTCGTTGCCGCGGATCTTGCGCAGCTCGTCGGGATCGATCTTCAGCAGGTCCCTGTCCTTGAAGAGCGCCTGCCCTTCGGTGATGGTGTTCCGCTTGGCGTTCAGGCCCATGATCGTCATGCAGGTGACGCTCTTGCCGCAGCCGGACTCGCCCACGATCGCGAGCGTCTTTCCCTTCTCGACGCTGAACGAAACGCCGTCCACGGCGTGGACGATGCCGTCGTCCGTGCGGAAGTACGTCTTCAGATCCTTGACGTCAAGCAGCGGCATGCGGGAAATTGTACCGGGTCGGAGCCAGTGTCGACGGCGTCCGGGTCAGGCCAGCCTGATCCGTGGGTCGATCACCGCATACAGGAGATCGATCAGCAGGTTGAAGATGATCACCATGATCGAGGCGAAGATCACCACCCCGATGATGATCGGCAGGTCGAAGGTGAAGGTCGATTGGATCGTCCACCAGCCGAGGCCCGGCAGACCGAACACGATCTCGACGAACACCGCGCCGCCCAGCGCCAGGGCGATGTCCATTCCCAGCATGGTCACCACCGGCAGCATCGCGTTTCGCAGCGCGTGCCGGCGGATGACGGTGCGCTCCGGCGCCCCCTTGGCGCGAGCTGTGCGCACGTAGTCCTCGTTCAGCGTCTCCATCACGCTCGAGCGGATCATCCGCACGTAGAAGGCCGAGTAGAGAATCGCGAAGGTGATCCAGGGCAGCAGCATGTGCATGAACCAGTCGTAGGGGCCACCGCACGACTGGCCCGCGCTGGCGCCGCGGAGGTTGCAGTAGCCCTGGATCGGCAGCAGGTTCAGCTTGTAGCCGACGATCAGCGACAGCATGTAGCCGACCCACACGGGGTGCGCCGAGATGCCGGCCAGCACGCCCACCATCGCCACCCGGTCGCCCTTCGAGCGCGGCCGCAGGGCGGAGTAGATGCCGACCGGGATCGCCACCAGCAGCCACAGGATGGCGCCCCCGAACACGAGCGCCGCCGTCACGGGCGCCGCCTTTGCGATGATCGAGTTCACGCTCTGGCGGTTGCCGTAGGAATACCCCAGGCTGTGATCCCAGACCAGCTCCTTCATGAAGTGGCCGTACTGGACGTACAGCGGCCGGTCGAGGTAGAGCGCATGGGTCACGTGCTGGATCGCGGCCGGTGTCGCCGCCTTCCCGGCAACCATGGCTGCCGGGTTCACCGGGATCACATAGAACATGATGAACGTGAGGAGGGTGACCGCGGTGAAGAGCACCACTGCCCAGAGCAGACGGCGAATCACGTATCTGACCATTCAACCCTCACCCTCTCAAAAAACAGATGCTGGTGAAAGCATACCGGGCTGGGGTGCTTTTGCACCCCAGCCCGGTACTTCAACTGTGAGCTAGCGGACGCAGAGCGCCGCGATGTCCATCCCGTAGCTCGGCTCCCACAGCTGACACCCAATCCTCGAGCTGAAGAAGTCGTAGTTGGTCTGGTTACTCCACGCTGCCCACGGTGCCTGGTCCGTCTTCATGGACGTGGCGATGTCGCCGTAGACCTGCGCTCGCTCCGATCCGGTCTTGGTCGCAGCTTCGTCCATCTGGTCGTTGTACGACTTGTTGTCGAAGTAGGAGAAGTTGTCCCCGTTCTTCGGCAGGATGCTGTGACCGCTGAGCAGGATGTTCAGGAAGTCGTACGGGTCCGGGAAGTCAGCCAGCCATCCCTCGTCCGCGATGTCGTTGGGCGTGCCCTTGACACCCTCTTCCTGGAACTGCACCGCCCGCTGGTAGTACTTGACCTTGACGTTGATGCCGAGCGGCTTCAACTCCTGGGTCAAGAGCGCCATGCGGTTGGTTGCCGACTGCACACCCTGCGTCGAGTATACGAGGACGTTGATCGGCGTCTTGACTCCTGCGGCCTTGGCCTGGTTCATCAGATCCTGGGCCTTGCTCAGGTCAGGCGTCAGCGGGTAGACCGCCTTCTCGATGGAGGCTCCCGGCACCTGCGGAGGCAGGTACTTGTCGGTCGGGATGCCGGCCTTGTAGCCCAGCTGCTTCGTCATGCCCGTGCGGTCGATCGCGTAGTTGACCGCCTGGCGGACCAGCGGGTTCGACAATGCCGGGTTGGCCGTGTTCATGGCGTAGTAGTTCACCTCGATCTCGGGTGAGATGAACATCTGCTGCTTACCGGCCTGAGCAGCGGGGCTGCCGTCGCCGTACTGCTGGGAAAGCGGCAGCGACTGAGCGGCCGTCACGCAGTCCGGACACCAGTCCAGCTGACCGTTCTTGGTCTCGAGGATGCCCTGGTTCTGGTCGATCGCGAACTGACCGAAGTCGATCTCGTCGATCAGGTGCGGGCGAGGACCGGTGTAGTTGGGGTTCTTCTTGACCACCAGCGACTGGTTCGGCGTGTAGCTCGCGATGTAGTAGGGACCGGCACCTGCGATCGACGTGACGCCCTTCGGGCTGATCGGGAGATCGTGCGGGATCGCGCACATGAACGGCGTGGCCATCTCGGCCTCGATCGTGCCGTTCGGCTTCGTCAGGTGCAGGATGAACTGGTCGCCGTTGACCTGGACGCCCGGGATGGTGCCCTTGCCGTTCCAGCCAGTGGCGCCCTCGATGGAGCTGGCCACGAAGCTGACGAACGGAGACACCTGCTTGGGATTCAGGTCGCGCATCAGCGAATCGGCGAAGGTCTGTGCCGTGACGGGCTCGCCGGTGTTGAACTTGTACTTGCCGGGCGGCACCGTGAACGTCACGGTGAGGCCGTCAGACGAGATGGTCGGCATTGCCGACGCCGCCTCCGGCTGCAGCTGGTAGCCCGCCGGGGCGGGCTTGTCCGGGTAGCCCAGGAGATTGACGCACGTGGCGTACTCGATCTGCCAGGACTCCTGGTAGTAGGCGAGGGCGGGATCGATGAAGTCGATGCCGCCGTGCCACGCGGCCTTGATTGTGCCGCCCGGCTTGCCGACCTCGTTGACGCTGGCGCCGGTGCTGACGTTGCTGGCATTGCCGCTGCTGCTACTGCTGCCGCAGCCGGATGCTCCAAATAACACCACCCCAAGCGTCACAGCGCCAAGCGCTATCCACATTCCAGGTCGTCTCATGCGGTTCCTCTCCCGTTGCGTTTCCGGGGCTCGATGGCTGACCGAGACCCCACCTATCCATGTCGGTAGACGACACAGGCGGCGCAAAGTTAGTTGCGGGACGGAAGCCGGGCTAGACCGTGCCGCGCGGATCGAGCGCGTCGCGCAGACCGTCGCCCAGCAGGTTGAACGCAAGCGTCGCGAACAGGATGCCCAGGCCCGGCCACACCATCAGCCACGGGATGGTCGTGTAGTAGTTCACGGCCGAGTTGATCAGGTTGCCCCAGCTGGGCTCGCCCTGCGGGATGCCCACGCCCAGGTACGAGAGGCCAGCCTCGAACAGGATATTGGTCGCCACCAGCAGGGTGCTGTACACGATGATCGTGCCGGTCAGGTGCGGCAGCAGGTGCGATCGCAGGATGCGGCGGTTGCTCGCGCCCACCATCCTGGCCGCCTCCACGAACTCCTTCTCGCGCAGCGACAGCACCTGAGCGCGAATGATCCGGGCCGGATAGAACCACGAGAACACCGAGATCACGATCACGAGCGTCACCACACCGGGCGAGAACAATCCGAAGAAGGTGTAGGCGTTCAGGCGCGAACCGGCGGTGAACGAGAAGGCGATGGCGAACAGCAGCAGCGGCAGCGCCATCACGAGCTCCGTGGCCCGCGAGACGAACATGTCGACCACCCCCCCGTAGTACCCGGCGATCATGCCCATCAGAACTCCCATGGCGACCCCGAAGATCGTGGCCAGGATGGCCACCTCGAACGAGATCTGCGCCCCTGCCATCATCCCCAGCAGCTCGTCGTGGCCGGCGGTGTCCGACGTGCCCAGCACGTACAGCGTGCAGCAGGTGCCCGCCGCCGTCGGCGTGTGCGACCATGGCAGCGCCGGCTCGAAGCCCTGAGCGTTGGTGTTCAGGCTGTAGGCCGTGCGGCCCAGCAGGTGGTTCGCGATCGGCGTCCCCACGAACGCGACCAGGATCATCACGATGATCGCGACTCCGCCGACCAGCGCGACGCGGTCACGGCGGAAGCGGCGCCAGGCCTGTTCCCAAAAACCTCGTGCCTTGATGGCGGTCGGCTCGCCGGTTCCCAGCCCGCCACCGACAGCGATATCGGCAGCGCCGGCGGTCGCACCAGAGAGAATCGGGCGTTCGCTGCTGGTAGCCATCTGGTTAGATGATACCCCAAACGTAAGGACGTGCCCAGTGACGCGTCACGCAGAGGGCACGGCGGTCGAGTTACGCGGCGCCGCCGAAACTACGATCCAGTGGCCACCGACCGGCTTCATCTCGATCAGCAGATCGACGCTCTTGGTCACGCTCGGGTTGGTCGAGCCCATCTGAACGTCGAGCAGGACGTCCTGCGACCGCGACCGCAGCACCTTGTAGGCGGCTCCGGCGAACACGCTTTGGGGAAACTGCGGAACCGGGATCGTGCCGGCCTTCCACTGCTGCCTGGTAGCTCCCGATTGCAGCTTCGCCGACACCATCGCCCGGGCAGCCCCCGGGTCGTGGCGGAGCACCCCGTCGCGGATGAACGAGCGGGCCAGCGTCCGGGCCTCGACGGGCAGCTTCACCTTCGCGCCGTACTGCTGCGTGGCGCTGGGCGCCGTGTAGGGCGCGCCGCCCGTGTAGTTCGGTGTGCTGGACTGGCGCGAGACGATGAACGAGATCAGCCCGGCCACCAGCACCACGGCGGCCACGGCGCTGAAGGCCAACCGCACGGGTCGCTGATCCCACAGCGCGATCACCTTTGCAGACATAGCGCAAGATTCTAGCGCGGCACAATTAGCGTGCGGTTGTCAACCAGGCACCTGCCAGGCGAGGCGCCCCCAGCGCATCGACCACCAACCCGCGCACGTCCGGCGCGATCAGGAGCTGCGTCTGGCCGAAGCTGAGCGGGACGATCGACCCGGTCGCGAGCACTGTCTGCTGTGCATCAAGCAGCGTCCGTCCCACCGCCGCCGGCGAGGCCGCCTCCACCTGCGACACCAGTGATGTGGTCCCGCGGGCGGCCACCGCCGCGATGACCGTCGCCGGGGCGGCCGACTGCAGGTTCAGCTGCGAGACCGCCCAGTCGCCGAGGCGGACGATCCGTACGCGGGCGCCGCCGGTTCGCAGCACCCGCGCGACGGCGTTCGTGTACGACGTGTCGGTGGCGCCGGCCTGCCTGGTCAGCGTCACCGTCTCCCCGGTCACCGGCGAGGGGGCGAACCGGGCGACGTTCGGGACGTAGCCCGGCATGCCCACCGGCACCAGCGCGTCGGCGGCCTGCCCTGACTTGCCCGCCGCCAGCGCAGTCACCTGCGATGCGCTCAGCCCGCCGGCGAGCGACGAGGTCGCGCCGGGGCGGCGCTGCAGCGATATCAGGCTCAGCCGCGGAGTGTCCAGCAGCTGGCGGCCGAACTCGGGGTCGGCGCGCACCACGTCGACCTCGGCTGCGGGCAGCGGCAGCACCTGGTAGCGGCCGGCGCGGTAGGCAGCGATCGAGCCCGCGTCGGCCCCGGCCACCACCGGCATCTCGACGCGGTCGAGATGCGGACTGGCACCGAAGTAGGCCGGATTGCGGCCCAGCACGGCCCGCCCGGCAACCGCCGCCTTGCCGGCCGGATGCGCGCTCTTGCGGAGGCTGACCAGACGGAACGGCCCGGCACCAACTGGCGCCCGCTCGAACGCCGCCCGGTCGCCGGCGGTCGCGGCCAGCTGCGGCGGGAAGGCCCACGTGGCCGGATCCACCAGCATCGACGCAAAGTCCGCGACCGGTCGCGACAGCCGCACCACCAGGGTCAGGGGGCCGGTGGCTCGTACCCCCGAAAGCGTGCCCGCTCCTGAGCCGCAGGCGGCGTATCCGGACACCGGCTCGAGCACCGCGGCGTTCGGGGACGCCACGCGCGGGCTGCACAGCAAGCTCCAGTCGGCAACGAAGGTGGCGGCCGTGACGGCGCCGGCACCGCCCGGAAACGAGACGTGCGGCCGCAGCCGGAACGTGTAGGTGCGGGCGTCCGGTGTCGACGACCAGCTGCGAGCGATCACCGGCACCGTACGAAGCGTCGAGGGGTCGGCGTCGACCAGCCCCGCGAACACGTTTCGCTCGATTATGAGTCCGGCCGCGTCGCCCCCGTAGAGCGGGGTCACCGAGACCGGATCGGCGGGCAGCGCGTACACCAGCGTGCCGCCGTTCAACGGCGCCGGCTCGGTCGGCGCCGGAGCGGCGGCGCCGTGACCGCAGCCGGCGGCCACAACCGCCAGTGCTACCAGCGACGCGCTACGAGAGCGCGTCCGCACCTGCGACCACCTCGAGGATCTCCTGGGTGATCTCGGCCTGGCGGGCGCGGTTCATCTTCAGGGTGAGGTCGTCGATCAGGGTGCCGGCGTTGTCCGAGGCGTTGCGCATGGCCGTCATGCGGGCGCCATGCTCCGACGCGGTCGATTCCAGCAGGGCGCGGTAGATGGTGACCTCGAGGTACCGGGGGATCAGTTCGGCCAGGACATCGCGCTCGTCCGGCTCGAAGATGTAGGAGCCCTCGACCTTGACCGCCTCGCCCGTGACCGCCTCCTCGGGCACCGGCAGCAGCTCGACCTCCTCCAGCCGCTGCGTCAGCGCGGTGACGAAGTGGTTGTAGACCATCACCACCTGGTCGACCTCGCCCTGCTCGTAGAGGTCGGCCACCCGCTCGGCGATCGCCTGCGCGTCTGAGTAGGCCGGACGGTCGGTGATGCCGGCGTAGTCGGCGGTCAGCGTCTGGCGGCGGAACCGCAGCGTGGAGGCGCCCCGCCGGCCGACCGCCAGCCACACCACCTCCCGGCCGCCGGCGCGCTGCTCGCGCGCGATCTCCAGGGAGCGGCGGACGACGTTGGCGTTGAACGCGCCGGCCAGGCCGCGGTCGCCCGTCAGCGCGACCACGGCCACGGTCTTCACGTCGCGGCGGGCCAGCAGCGGCTGGTCGCTGAGATCGCCGGTGGCGGCCGCAACATCCACCGTCAGCTGCTGCATGCGGTCGGCGTAGGGCCGCAGCGCCTCGATCCGTGCCTGTGCGCGACGCAGGCGCGATCCCGCCACCAGCTCCATGGCCTTGGTGATCTTCTTGGTGTTGTTGACGGAGCTGATCCGCCGCTTGATGTCCTGCTGGGTGGCCATCAGACCGCGGCTGTGGCCTCTGTCTCCGTCGGCTGGAAGCTCTCGGAGAGGGACTCGGCCGCCTTGCGCAACTCGGCCTCGGTTTCGTCGGAGAGCTCGCCGGTGTCCCGGATTGCAGTCAGCACCTTGCCGCCCGCCTCGAGATACTGGATAAGCTCGGCCTGGAAGCGTGGCACGTCGGCCACCTCGACCGGGTCGAGGAAGCCGTTGGTGGCGGCCCAGATCGATGCCACCTGGTTCTCGAACGGCCACGGGTTGTACTGCGGCTGGTTCAGCGTCGCCACCAGCCGCTGACCGCGCTTGAGCTGCTGCTGGGTGGTCTCGTCCAGCTCGGATGCGAACTGCGCGAATGCCTCCAGCGAACGGTAGGACGCCAGATCGAGGCGGAGGCGGCCCGCCACCTTACGCATCGCACGGCGCTGGGCGTTGCCGCCCACGCGCGAGACCGAGATGCCGGCGTTGATCGCCGGGCGAACGCCCGAGAAGAACAGATCCGGCTGCAGGAAGATCTGACCGTCGGTGATCGAGATCACGTTGGTCGGGATGTACGCCGAGACGTCGCCCGCCTGGGTCTCGATCACCGGCAGCGCCGTCAGCGATCCCGCGCCCAGCTCGTCGGACAGCTTCACCGCGCGCTCGAGCAGGCGCGAGTGCAGGTAGAAGACGTCGCCCGGATAAGCCTCGCGGCCCGGCGGGCGCCGCACCAGCAGCGACATCTGGCGGTAGGCGTCGGCGTGCTTGGAGAGGTCGTCGTACATCAGCAGCGCGTGCTTGCCGTTGTAGAGGAAGTACTCGCCCATCGCGCAGCCCGCGTAGGGGGCCATGTACTTGATCGGGGCGGCCTCCGAGGCCGGGGCCGAGACGATGATCGTGTAGTCCATCGCGCCGGCCGACCGCAGCGTCTCCTCCACCTGGCGCACGGTCGACGCCTTCTGACCGATGGCGACATAGATGCAGATCATGTCCTGACCCTTCTGGTTCAGGATCGTGTCCACGCAGATCGCGGTCTTGCCGGTGCCACGGTCGCCGATGATCAGCTCACGCTGGCCACGGCCGATCGGGATCATGGCGTCGATGGCCTTGATGCCGGTCTGCACCGGCTCCTTCACGGGCTGGCGGTCGACCACGCCGGGGGCCTTGAACTCGAGCGGGCGCGTCTCTGAGGTCTCGATCGGAGGGCCGCCGTCGATCGGGTTGCCGAGTGGATCCACCACCCGGCCGATCAGCGCGTCGCCGACCGGCACCGACATCACCTCGCCGGTGCGCTTGACGGTGTCGCCCTCCTCGACCTTCTCCCAGTCGCCGAACAGCACCGCGGCGACGTTGTCCTCCTCCAGGTTCAGCGCGAGGCCGGTGACCCCGTGGGGCAGCTCAAGCTTCTCGAGCGCGACGCACGCCGTCAGCCCGTAGATGCGGGCGATACCGTCGCCGATCTGGATAACCGTGCCGACCTCTTCGATGTCGACATCAACCTCATAGCGCTCGATCTCGGACTTGAGGATCGAGGCGATCTCGTCTGGCCGTAGCTTCACGCTTCGCTCCCAACTGGCAGGGGTGTGGTGATCAGTGCGCGGTGGATCTCGTCCAGCTCGCGCTGTACCGAGGCGTCCAGGAGGACGCCGCGGGCACGCAGCACGATCCCGCCGATGATCGCGGGGTCGATCTTTGGCTCGAGCCGTGCCTGCAGGCCGGTGGCCTGCTCGATGCTCTGCTGCAGCTGCTGCGCCTGAGCGGGGGCGAGCTCGACGGCGGTGGTCACCTCGATGTCCAGGATGCGCTCCTGCTCGGCGGCCAGCTCGGCGTAGGAGACGGATACGTCGTGCAGGAGCTCCAGCCGGCCGTTGTCGACCAGCACCAGCATCGCGTTTCGGACAAGCGGGTCGGCGTCCTTCAGCAGCGCGGCAACGATCCGCCGCTTGGACTCGGGCGGCAGCCGCGGGTTCAGCAACGAGCTCAGCGCCGCGCGGTCGGAGGCCAGCGACTCCATGAAGTCGCGCAGGTCGGCGTCCACGGCCGGCACGCGGCCGGCCTCTTCGGCGGCGCGAAACAGCGCCTCTGCGTACACCCGTCCACCGTGGTCGATCAGCTCCGCCACTAGTCGCCGCCCTCCGCAGCCGTGCCCGACTCGGCAGGCGCGAACTGGCTGAAGTCGACGTCGGCCATGGCCTCGTCGATCAGCCGACGCTGTTCGGTCTCGTCCAGCTGCCGGCGCACCACCTTCTCGGCCGTGGCGACGGTCAGGTCGGCCAGCTGGTCGCGGATCGCCTGTAGCGAGGAGCGTGTCTCGGAGTCGATCTCGTCCTTGGCCCGCTTCAGCAGCCGGTTCTTCTCGGCCTCCAGATCAGCGATGTCGCGGGCGCGCTGCTGCTCGGATGCCCGCCGTGCCTCCTCGATGATCTTGGTCGCCTCGCGGCGTGAGTCGGCGAGCGCCTGGCGGTACTCGGCCAGCGCCGACTGCGCCTCCTCGCGGGCGTGCTCGGCGGCGTCGATGTCGGCGGCGATGGCGTTGCGCCGCTCGTCGAGCGTGGCCTGGATCGGGCCGAAGGCGAACTTCTTCAGCACGATCAGGACGATCACGAACGACACGATCGTCCAGAACATCAACCCGAAGTTGATGTCGATCAGGCTCGGTTTTGCGGCTGCCAGGATCAGCATCTGCTCAGCGCTCCTAGGTGATCGCGTACGCGACGAAGGCCATGCCCAGGGCGTAGAACACGATCGCCTCGGTCAGGGCGAAGCCCAGCCACATCATGCCGGTCAGCTGACCGCGCAGCTCGGGCTGGCGCCCGACGGCCTCGATCGTCTTGCCGAAGATGATGCCGACGCCGATGCCCGGTCCGATGGCGCCGAACCCGGTCGCCAGACCCAGCACGATGGTCTTTGCTGCGTCGTTGACGTTGCCTTGAACAGCCATTGTTCTCCTAGTGGTCGGGGTGGATTGCTCCACCGATGTAGATGGCGGAAAGAGCGGCGAAGATGTAGGCCTGCAGCGCGGCGATCAGGGTCGCCTCCAGCAGGTAGAGGGCGACACCCATCGGGAAGCCGATGATGTGCACCGCAAAGGCGGCGTTGCCCAGCGACGCCGCCATCAGGGCGCCGACGCCCAGGAACACGGCGATCACGAGATGGCCGGCCAGCATGTTGAAGAACAACCGGAAGCTGAGCGAGACGAGCCGCACGAACTGGGACAGCACCTCGACCACGGCGATCAGGCCGAACAGGATGGCGGCGCCGAAGGAGCCGGCCCGCAGCGGCCGCACGGGCGGCAGGCCGGCGGGGATCCAGCTCTTGAAGTAGCCGCGAACGCCGTTGTAGCGGATGCCCTCGACGTGGGTGGCCACGAAGGTGACCAGCGTCAGGGTCAGCGCCACCGACAGGTTCGCCGACGCGGCGTAGATCTGCAGCTTGGGCACGTCCACCCCGAGCAGCTGCACGCTCTCGCCGCTGAACGGCAGCGGGATGAAGCCGATCACGTTCATCGCCCAGATGAAGATGAAGCAGGTGCCGACGTATGGGAACCAGATCCGCATCCCCTCCTCGGGCAGCCCGGCCTTGGCGATCTGGGTATAGGCGGTGTCGTAGACCAACTCCAGGAACGTCTGCCAGCGGCTGGGCTTGGGCCTCAGGCCCTTGCGGATGATCAGCAGCGGCACCAGGATCGCGACGGCGGCCGACAGCCACAGGTAGACGACGCCCTTGTTGATGTCCAGCCCCAGCGGCAGATCGACGTAGGGGTGGTTGATGAAGTCCGTGAACTCCGAGACCGGGTTGAAATCGGAGGAGGCCAGCAGCGACAGCATCTAGGCGGTCCTGCCGGCGTGGGTGCGGATGTTGCGGTGCGTGAGGATGCGAGTGGCGATGTCGACCGTGACCAGCACCATGAACAGGACCACCGAGGATATCGCCAGGGTGCTGTCGTGGCGGGTGATCAGGAACAGCAGCAGCATGCCGATCCAGGGGCGCAGCAGCATGCTCGCGCCCAGCACACCGACGGCGCGGAGCGCGCCCATCTGCACGGCGCGGCGCTCCACCATCACCTGCACCACGCGGTTGCCGGCCCAGATCGCCACCGCCCAGAACCAGCCCTCGAGCGGCAGGCCGGTCAGCGCGAACACCGGCAGCGCCAGGATCGCGAGCATGGCGTCCAGGTTGTGGAGGGCGAGCTTCTGCATTGTCGGAGTCTGGCTGCTCATATGTCCCGGTACTGGCGGTAGACGAGGTAGAAGCTGAGCGGCACCCCGATGGCGAATCCGACCGCCGCTCCTGCAAGCGCGTTGCCCGCCAACCAGCCGGCGCCGAGCCCGAGCGCCGCGCACACGATCAGCGCAGCGAGGAGGTACATCCCCGCGCCCGCCGCCCTCGCGGCGGGTCGCTGCTCACCCATGTGTCGGTCCCGTGCTCGCCGCCCTCAACATCCGGCGGGCGCAGGCAGTATGCCAGAAACGGCGACTATGTGACAACCTCGAATGCATGTTGCGATGGCCGCAAACCCGCATAGATCGGGAAAAACTGCGAAAAGGAGCTCATGCAGCCCGCTTGCTTTGTGGCACGTCCTCGCCACGCCGTGTTCGCAGCAGGCCGATCGCCCGCAGGTGCCTCGCCTTCAGGATCTCCAGTAGATAGATGACGTACACGGAGGTGCACACCGCCAGCAGCCCAAGCCCGACCAGCACCCCGACCGCCACCGGGCTCCAGTCGTGCCGGTGATTGGGGACGAACCGGATCGCCAGCGCCAGCGCCGACAGAATGCAGCACCAGCCGTACAGGTAGAGGGCCGTGCGACGCTGCGAGAAGCCGATGTTCGCGAACCGGTGGTGGAAGTGCCAGCGGTCGGCCTGGTAGATCGGCTGGCCGTGCTTGATCCGCTTCAGGATCACGAACGACGTGTCGAGGATCGGCAGCGCCAGCACCATCAGCGGGAACACCAGGGACACGGCCGCCGCCGTCTTCAGGACGCCCTGGATCGCGAGCGCTGCCAGCAGGTAGCCCAGCATCAGCGACCCGGAGTCGCCCATGAAGATCGTGGCCGGGTTGAAGTTGTAGATGAGGAAGCCGAAGGCGGCTCCGGCCACGATCGCGCTGATGGCGGCCGCATCGGCCCGCCCGAGCGACACGGATAGCACCGCGAAGGTGAGCGAGGCGATGCCGCAGAAGCCGGCGGCGAGGCCGTCCAGGCCGTCGATGAAGTTGACGATATTGACGATCGCGACGATCCAGAACACCGTCACGGGGTACTGCCAGACGCCCAGGTCGAAGGCGCCTATGAGTGGCAGGGTGACGTGGTCGATGGTCACGCCGAGCGCCGCCGGGATGCACGCGATCAGCACGATGCCGAGCATCTTGGCGCCCGGGTGCAGCGGCCGGATGTCGTCCAGCGCGCCCAGTGCGCACATCAGCGCGGCGCCCGCGATGATTCCCCAGAACCCGTGGCTGTGGCCGAGCGCGGCCGACGGGATCACGATCGCACCCAGGATCGCCAGGCCGCCGAGCAGCGGCGTGGGGCGATTGTGCATGCGCCGCTCGTCCACCGAGCGGTCGACGATTCCCGTCATCCAGGCCAACTGCGAAACGACCGGCGTCAGCAGCACCGCCAGCAGGAACGCGACCGCGAAGCCCACCACGGCCGCCTGATAGTCGATCAGCCCGCCGTTCATGTCGGCAAAAGCGTACAGGAGCGGTCGGGCACGCTACCGCGTCCCGTACAGGCGGTCGCCGGCGTCGCCCAGGCCGGGCAGGATGAAGCCCTGGTCGTTGAGCTCGCGGTCGAGCGCCGCGACCACCACCTCGACGTCGGGATGGTCGGTCTCCAGGCGGGCCACCCCTTCCGGCACGGCCACCAGCGCCACCATCGTCACCCGGCGCGCGCCCTGCTCCTTGCAGAGGCGGATCGCGGCCGACGCCGACCCGCCGGTTGCCAGCATCGGGTCGAGCACGATCACGTCGCGCTCGGCCAGGTCCCCCGGCAGCTTGCAGTAGTACTCGACCGGCATCAGCGTCTGCTCGTCGCGGTAGAGGCCCACGAAGCCGACGCGGGCGACCGGGATCAGATCGAGCACGGCGTCCAGCATGCCGACGCCCGCGCGCAGCACCGCCACCACACCGAGCTTCTTGCCCGACACGCGGTGCGCGGGCGCCAGCTCCAGCGGCGTCCGCACCTCGGTCGGCTCCAGCTCGAGGCCGCGGGTGGCCTCGTAGCAGAGGAATGCGGCCAGCTCGCCGGCCAGCAGTCGGAAGTCGCGGGTGGTGGTGTCGCGGTCGCGCAGCAGACCGAGCTTGTGCTGCACCAGCGGGTGGTCAACGACCGTGAGCGCCGCGTAGCTCGTGGAATCAACCATCTAAATGGTCGAGTACCCGTGCGCGAAGGCCGGGTACAGCGGCCGCGCCGCCATCAGCTCCCGCGTCCGCTCGCGCAGCGCCCTCAGGTCGGCGACCGGATCGAGCGTCTCCAGGATGATCGCCGCCACCTCGCGCATGTCGTGCTCGTCCAGGCCGCGCATGGTTGCGGCCGGCGTGCCGATGCGGACGCCGGACGCGATCGTGGGCGGACGCTCGTCGAAGGGAACGGTGTTGCGGTTGACCGTGATCGCGACCTCGTGCAATCGCTCCTCGGCGTCCTTGCCCGACCACCGGGTAGTGCGCAGGTCGAGCTGCAGCAGGTGGTTGTCGGTTCCGTCGGTGAGCAGCCGCAGGCCGCCGTCCATCAGGGTTTGGGCAAGGGTCGCCGCGTTGGTGACGACCTGCCGCTGGTAGTCGCGGAAGCCCTCGCTCTGGGCGATCTTGAAGCAGACGGCCTTGGCCGCGACGACGTGGCAGAGGGGACCGCCCTGCAGACCCGGGAACACCGCCCGGTCGACGGCCTTGGCGTGCTCGGCGCGCGACAGCACCAGGCCGGCGCGCGGCCCGGCCAGCGTCTTGTGCGTGGTCGAGGTGACCACGTCGGCGTGCTCCACCGGGTTCGGGTGCAGGCCGGCCGCGACCAGCCCGGCGAAGTGCGCCATGTCCACCATCACCATGGCGCCCACCTCGTCCGCGATCTCACGGAAGCGGGCGGCATCGATGACCCTTGGGTAGGCGGAGGCGCCGGCCACGATCAGCTTCGGCCGCACCTCGTGCGCCAGCCGCCGCACCTCGTCGAAGTCGATCAGCGAGTCCTCACGGCGGACGCCGTACGGGTGCACGTCGTAGAGACGGCCGGAGAAGTTGACCTTGAGCCCGTGGGTGAGGTGGCCGCCGTGGTCGAGGCGCAGGCCCAGGATCGCGTCGCCGGGCTCGATCAGGGCGAAGTAGGCGGCCATGTTGGCCGGCCCGCCGGCATGCGGCTGGACGTTGGCGTGGTCGGCGCCGAACAGCTCCGTGGCGCGGTCGATGGCGAGCTGCTCGACCTCGTCCACCCACTCGCAGCCCCCGTAGTAGCGGTGCCCCGGATAGCCCTCGGCGTACTTGTTCGTCAGCACCGAGCCGACCGCCTCCAGCACCGCTGGCCAGGTGAAGTTCTCGGACGCGATCAGCTCCAGCTGATCGCGCTGGCGGCCCAGCTCACTGTCGATCAGCGCCGCGATGGCGGGATCGGTCTCGGCCAGCCCGGCCGTCTGGAACTGCCTCAAGGTGTGCTCGGCCGTGGCCACCGGCACCACCCCCTTCGTCGTCGGATCGGCTCGTGGCGATGCTACTCGATGGGCCCGGCATCGGGCTCAGCCGAAAGCGGCCGCACCGGCAGGCCGGCCGCCGACCACGCCTGGAAACCGCCAACCATGTCGGTGGCACGGTCGCATCCGAGCCGCTGCAGGGTGGCCGCCGCAAGGCTCGAGGAGTAGCCCTGCTCGCACATCACGATCACGGGGCCGGAGTAGGCGGCGAACCGCTCGTCGAACCAGGCCGAGGTTGGATCGACCCGCCACTCGAGCACGTTTCGGTGCACTCGGATGGAGCCCGGCACGATGCCGCCCGCGGCACGCTGCTCGTGGCTGCGGGTGTCGACGATCACACCGCCCGCCCGCACCGCCTGCTCGGCCTGGCGCGGTTCCAGGCGCCGCAGCAGCAGACGCTCCTGCTCGAGCAGGCGGTCGATCGGGCTGGGTGTGGTGGTCTCCTCGTCGCTCATCGCAGCAGCTCCAGTGCGCGTTCCAGGCCGGGGCCCTCACGAAGGACGCGAAGCTCCGGGCCGGTGACATCGATCACGGTTGACGGTACGCCGCCGAGCGGGCCGCCGTCCACCTCGAACGCGGCCGCAGCACGAAGCTGATCCGGCACCTGGGCGAGCCGGGACGGATCCGGCCCGCCGCGCAGGTTGGCGCTGGTCATGAGCAGGCCGCCGGCCCCGTCCGCGAGGCCGGCGACGCCGGGGTCGAGCAGGGGGACGCGCACGCCGATGCGCTCAGGCGCGTCACCGCAGATGTGAGCCAGGCGGCCGGCCGGGTTGGGCACGATCAGCGTGTATGGGCCAGGCAACAGCGCCCGGCACGCGGCGGCGGCGCGTGCGCCCATCTCCGGCAGCAGCTCGAGCAGGGCCGGTACCGATCCCAGCACCGCCGCCGTGGCCTGGGTCGCCGGCCGGCGCTTGAGCGCGTAGAGCCGCTCGCAGGCGTCAACGTCGGCAGCGGCACATGCGATCCCGTAGACCGTGTCGGTCGGCAGCAGCGCCAGGCCGCCGTCGCCCAGCAGCCGCGACGCATCGGCCGGAACGTTCACCGCCACGGCGCCCACACCACCCGATCGATGCCGGCCAGGTCGGCATCGATCCCCGCCGGTCCGTACCCGGTGGCGGCAAGCTCGGCGACCAGCGCCGGCGCCTGGCCGCTCCCACACTCGAGTGCCACGCTGCCGCCGTCCACCAGCCGCCCCGCGGCCTCGGGCAGCAGACGCCGGTAGACCTCGAGGCCGTCCCGCCCGGCAACGGTCGCCAGCCGCGGCTCGTGCTCGGCCACCTCCGGCTCCAGATCCGCCATCTCCCGCTCCGACACGTACGGCGGGTTCGAGACGACCAGCCGGAAGCCGCCGCCCGGCACCTGCGCGAGCAGGTCGGAGAGGTGCAGCTCGACGTCAAGGCCCAGCCGCGCCGCATTGGCGGCGGCCACGTCGAGGGCGTCCTGGGAGATGTCGCAGGCGACCACCTCGGCGTCCGGGCGCTCGGACTTCAGCGACAGAGCGATTGCGCCCGAGCCCGTGCCGATGTCGACCAGCCGCGGCCGCTCGACGCCCTCCAGCAGCTCCAGGCAGCGGTCGACCAGCAGCTCCGTCTCGGGCCGGGGCACCAGCACGCGCGCGTCGACCGCGAGCTCCAGTCCCCGGAATCCCCAGCTGCCGATCACGTAGGCCACCGGCTCGCGCAGGCCGCGGCGGCGCACCAGCTCGCGGCAGGCGGCCAGCTCGTCGTCGTCCAGCGGGCGGTCGAACTGGGTGTAGAGCTCGACCCGGGAAAGCCCGAGGCCGTGCGCCAGCAGCAGCTCGGCGTCGAGGCGCGGGGTCGGGCTGCCGTGCTGCTCGAGGTAGCCGGTGGAGCGGCGGAGCACCTCCGCCAGGGTGATCACGCCGCCGCTGCCGCCAGCTTCAGGCGTCGTTCCTCGGCCGACAGGGCGTCGGTGAACGGCTGCAGATTGCCGGCCAGCACGCTCTCCAGGTTGTGGACGGTGAGGTTGATGCGGTGGTCGGTGACGCGGTTCTGCGGGTAGTTGTAGGTGCGGATCTTCTCGCTGCGCTCGCCCGTGCCTATCTGCGACAGCCGCGCAGCGGAGGCCTCCTGCTGGGCCTGCTCGCGGTACATCTCGAACAGCCGCGCGCGCAGGATCTTCATCGCGCGATCCTTATTCTGGAGCTGGGATCGCTCGTCCTGGCAGGTGACGACCAGGCCGCTCGGCAGGTGCGTGATGCGCACGGCCGAGTCGGTCGTGTTCACGGACTGGCCACCGTGGCCACCGGCCCGGTAGACGTCGATGCGCAGGTCGTTGGGCCCGATCGCGACGTCGACGTCCTCGGCCTCGGGCAGCACCGCAACCGTCGCCGTGGAGGTGTGGATGCGTCCCTGCGACTCGGTCTGGGGCACGCGCTGGACGCGGTGCACCCCGCTCTCGTACTTGAAGATGGAGTAGGCGGCGTCGCCGCGGATCTCGAAGGCCAGCTCACGGAAGCCGCCGGCGTCGCCGCCGGAGACCGTCAGCGTCTCGGTCTTGAAGCCCAGCGACTCGGCGTAGCGGGTCAGCATGTGGTAGAGGTCGCCTGCGAACAGCGCGGCCTCGTCGCCGCCGGTGCCGGCGCGCAGCTCGACGATCACGTCCTTGTCATCGGCGGGATCGCGCTCGAGCATCTCGGCGCGGAGCTCCTCCTCGAGCTCGGGCAGCTCGGCGCGGGCCTCGTTCAGCTGCTCCTGGGCAAGCGCACGGATCTCCTCGTCGCCGTCGGACAGCATCTCATCGGCCTCCGCCTGCTGCGCGGTCAGCTCGCGCCAGCGGCGAGCCATGTCGCGGGCACGCGACAGCTGCTTGTGGCGGCGGGCGACGTCGGCATAGCGCTTCTGGTCGGCGATCAGCTCGGGGTCGCCCAGCTGGCGTTCCAGCTCGGCGAAGCTGCGTTCGATCTCGGCGACCAGCGGTTCCATGGTGGAATGGAGGATACCGAGCGGGGCTACGCCATCACTTCGACGCGGCTCACGCCGCGCTCGGCCTGCGACCGCTCCTCCGCCGCCAGCACGTCGCGGAGCGCGTTGATCGAGACCTCGACCTGGTCGAGCGTGGGCTCGCGCGTGGTCAGCGACTGCAGCCACAGCCCCGGCGCCAGCAGCTTGCGGACGATCGGGTTGTCCGGGTGCCGGGCGCCGAATCGGATCAGCTCGTAGGCGAGCCCCGCGATCACGGGCAGCAGCAGCACCCGCGACGCGATCAGGACCGGCCAGGCCGGGCGGCCCACCAGCGCGAACACGAACACGGCGATCACCATCACCCAGAGCAGGAACGCGGTGCCGCAGCGCAGGTGGATCTTGGAGTAGGTCTGGACGCGCTCGGGCGTCAGCTCGGCCCCGTCCTCGTAGGCGTTGATCGCCTTGTGCTCGGCCGCGTGGTACTGGAAGACGCGATTCAGGTCGGGGATCAGGCCGATCACATACAGGTAGCCGATCAGCAGCGACACACGGATCACGCCCTCGACCAGCACGAACAGGATCGTGTTGTGGATCGGCAGCAGCTCGGTCAGGATGGCCGGCGAGACCTTGAACACGATCACGGTGAAGCCGATCGCGACGGCGAAGGCGAAGATCATCTGGCCGCGGGTGATCTCGCCGGTGGGCAGGCCGTCGTCGCCCTCCTCGATCGACGCCACGCTGGCCGATATGGCCAGCGCGCGGAAGCCGATGGCCAGCGACTCACCCAGCGCCACGACACCGCGGATCACGGGCAGCCGCAGCCAGCGGCGGCGCGAGGCGGGGCTGGTGACGGGGTTGGAGACGCACGAGACGCCGCCGTCCGGCCGCCGCACCGCGACGGACCACGACGACGGCGTGCGCATCATCACGCCTTCGAGAACCGCCTGACCACCGACATTCGCGCTCATCTTCGCAATCATTGTCGGCACGACGCAGGCGCGCAATGAGCGCCGGCGTTACGTGCTAGGAGGAGGAGCGAGCCTGGCGGCGGCGGAAGCGCTCCACGCGACCGCCCGTATCCACCAGCTTCTGCTTGCCGGTATAGAACGGATGGCACTCGGAGCAGATCTCGACCGATAACTCGGGCTTGGTCGAACGCGTCAGAAACTCGTTGCCGCACGAGCAGTGCACCCGGGCGACCACATATTCGGGATGGATCTCAGTCTTCATACAGTCACTGTAGCAGCGGCTGCAAGCGCTCCACGGCGGCGGAAACGGCCTCCTCGCCGGCGTCCAGATGGGTCACGAACCGCACCGTGCGGGGGCTGAGGTCGGCGCACAGCACACCGGCCTCCGCCATCTCGGCCACCAGCGCCGCGGCGTTCTCGCCGGCCGGGACGGCGCCGAACACGATGTTGGTCTCGACGCTTTCGGGATCCACCCGCAGGCGGCGGGAGCCGGCCAGGCCCTCGGCCAGGAGGCGGGCGTTTGCATGGTCGTCGGCCAGGCGGTCGACGTGGTGCCGGACCGCGTGCAGGGCGCCGGCGGCGATGATGCCGGCCTGTCGCATGCCGCCGCCCAGCAGCTTGCGGTTGCGGCGGGCGGTCTCGATCAGCTCGGCGTCCCCGACGACGGCCGACCCGACGGGGGCGCCCAGGCCCTTCGAGAAGCAGACGGAGACGGAGTCGACGTCACGCACGATCCGGGCGGGGTCGCTGTCCGAGGCCACGGCGGCGTTCCAGAGCCGGGCACCGTCCATGTGCAGGCGCATACCGCGCCCGTGGGCGAAGGCGGCGATGTCGTCGATCCGGCCCTGCGGGAAGATCAGGCCACCCTGCTCGCCGATCGTGTTCTCGATGCAGATCAGGTGCTGGCGGGCGTGATGCTCGTCGGCGGGGTCGCGCAGCCACGGCTCCAGCTGATCAGGGCCGGGCAGGCCGCGCTCGCCGGCGATCATGCGTGTCTGCACGCTCGACAACACCGCCACGGCCCCTGCCTCGTGGACGATCACGTGGGCCAGCTCATGCACCAGGATCTCGTCGCCGGGCCGGGTCTGGCAGCGGATCGCGATCTGGTTGCCCATCGTGCCGGACGGGACGTAGAGGGCCGCCTGCTTGCCAAGCAAGGCCGCCACCTCGCGCTCGAGCTCGATCACGGTGGGGTCGTCGCCCCAGACGTCGTCGCCGACCTCGGCGGTGGCCATCGCCTCGCGCATGGCGGAGGTGGGACGGGTGACGGTGTCAGAGCGAAGGTCGATCGGCTGCATGGCGCTGGAGCGTATCCTCTCCACATGGCGCTTGAGATGCGAGCCGTCTGCGAGCGGTGCGACACGTCGCTGGGGCACGGCGACGACGCCCGCATCTGCAGCTTCGAGTGCACCTTCTGCGCGCGCTGTGCCGAGCGGATGCACCACACGTGTCCGAACTGCGGCGGCGAGCTAGTGGCGCGGCCGCGGCGGCGGTAGCCGCGCATCCGCCGAGCGGGCTCGGGTAGCATCGCCGCATGGCAGCACGGCGGCCGAGCGCATACCCACCCCCGGTCAAGGTGGGCGAGTTCGTCCAGGCTCCGGAGGCGGAGGAGGACGAGCGCATCGACGTGGGCGTGGTCTTCGTCGGGGCCGGACCGGCGGGGCTGGCGGGAGCGATCCGGCTGGGACAGCTGCTGGCGGATGACCCTGCGACGGCGGAGCGGCTGGGCGAAACGCCGATCGCCGTGCTCGACAAGGGACGGGTGGCGGGAGCGCACCTGCTGTCGGGGGCGGTGGTGAACCCGTCGGCGCTGCGCGACCTGCTGCCCGGTGAGGACGTGGCAGCGCTGCCGGGCTGCTTCGGGCCGGTCACCAAGGAAGCCGTCTACCTGATGAGCAAGTCGTTCGAGGTGCGGATCCCGACGCCGCCGCCGTTCCACAACAAGGGCAACCTGGTGTTCTCGCTGTCCCAGCTGGGGCGGCACATGGCGGAGCTGGCGGAGCAGCTGGGAGCGATGGTGCTGCCGGAGACCGACGCTCAGCGGCTGCTGGTGGCGGACGGGGCGGTGCGCGGTGTCAAGACAGGCGACAAAGGACTCGGGCGCGAGGGCGAGCCGCTCGGGTCGTACGAGCCGGGCGTCGAGGTGCACGCGCAGGCGACGGTGTTGTCAGAGGGGACGCAGGGACACCTGGCGCAGGCGGCGATGGAGCGGTTCGGGCTGCGGGGCGAATTCCCGCAGGCGTGGAGCCTGGGCGTGAAGGAGGTGTGGCGGGTCGCGAAGCCGCTCGACCACGTGATCCACACGCTGGGCTGGCCGTTTCGCACGACGCGGAAGGATCGGGAGATCGGCGGTAGCTTCATCTACCCGATGGGGCCGGACATGGTGGCGATCGGGCTGGTGCTGGGGCTGGACTACCGCGACTCGACGCTGTCGGTGCACGACTCGCTGCAGCTGTTCAAGACGCATCCGATGGTGCGGCAGCTGCTGGAGGGTGGCGAGCGGATCGGGTGGGGCGCAAAGACGATCCCGGAGGGCGGGTTCCTGGCGCTGCCGTCGAGTCTGTCGATGCCGGGGGCGGTGCTGACGGGAGACAGCGCGGGGTTCGTGAACGTGCCGAAGCTGAAAGGGATCCACTACGCGATGCGATCGGGGATGCTGGCGGCGGAGACCATCTACGAGCAGCTGAAGGCGGGCCAGGACCTGTCGGCGCCGAAGTCGCTGGCGGGGTACGACCAGCGTGTGCAGTCAAGCCACATCTGGAGCGACCTCAAGCGGGTCAGGAACATGCGCCAGGCGCTCGGCAAGGGATTTGCCGTGGGCGGGCCGATCGGCGGGCTGATGGACATCAGCCGCGGTGCGCTGCCGCCGGGCAACTGGAAGTTCCACAGCGACGCGGAGGCGGCGGTCGAGCCGCACCCGGGCAAGCGGGTGTATCCGGCGCCGGACGGGAAGCTCACGTTCGACAAGCTCTCGAGCGTATTCCTGTCAGGCAACCGCAGCCGCGACGACCAGCCCAACCACATCCGCGTCCAGGAGAACGTGCCGCGCGAGGTGGCAGAGGCGTGGGCGGCAATGTGCCCCGCGGCGGTCTACGAGATAGGGCGCGACGACGGCGGCCCGACCGTGCAGCTGAAGCTGGCGCCGTCGAACTGCGTGCAGTGCGGGGCGATCACCGCCAAGGGCGGCCGGCTGACGCCGCCCGAGGGCGGCAGCGGCCCCGAGTACTCGAACATGTAGCGGGTCCGGCTCGCAACGGGTGCCACGAATGCAACACCGGTGCCAGGCGCGGGTGTTGCGCCGACCTTTTGCAACCGCGCCGCGACGCGGGTCACGAGCACCTCGCGCAGGCGTGACAGGAACCGGCACCGCATTTCGCAGAATCCGGCTCTACAGGCGGCCGCTCAGGATGTTGCATCGCCTGTCACGAATGCAACACCGGTGCCAGGCGCAGGTGTTGCGTGACGGCGGCGTTACGCGGCCGTGACGGGGGGCGCGTCCAGCCAGCCCACAACCTGAAACCAGTGCGGCTCGGGCAGCGGGTTCTGCTCGACGCGCATGCCCAGCCGCCGCATGACCGCGATCGAGGCCAGGTTGTCGCGCTCGGTGGTCGCGACGATCCGTGCCAGCCCGAGCTGGGCAAAGCCGTGGTCGATCACGGCCCGCGCCGCCTCGGTGGCATAGCCGTTCCCGCGGTGCTCGGGCGCGACCGCCCAGTACAGCCCGACCTCGGGCCGCAGCCGATCCGCCGGCCCGACAGCGCCGCCGAAGCCCGGCAGCTGGGCGAACGGCCCCATCGAGGGCACGATCCCCACCATCCCCACCAGCTCGCCGCCGTCACGCAGGCAGATCGCCCGCTCGCCGTACGGCGGCTGGCGCAGCACCTCGAGCTGCCCGTAGGTCGCCGCCGTCCACTCCAGCCAGCCGGGGTGCGAGTCGCCCGACACGGCACGCACCGCGTCGGCGTCCCGCGGCGACAGCGGACGCACCCGCAACCGTTCCGTCTGGAGCACCGGCAGCCTCACGCGGCGAGGCTACCCGGTCTCGGCCCAGTCCCGCTCCAGGTCGACCACCACGTGCGTGATCGGCACGTCGAACTTCTCCTCGGCCCGCTCGACCGTCTTCTTCTCCAGCCAGTTCGACCGCTCCCGCGGGTGCGTCGAGATCACGATCTCGTCGGCGTCGAACTCGAACAGCGCGTCCTCGATCGCCCGCACCGGGTCGCTGTCGCCCACCGCCCCGCGGGCCTGGATGCCGCTCGCCTGCAGGTGCTCGATCGATTCGGCCAGCCGCTGCTCCGCACCCTCGCGGGCCTTGTCCACGTCCGCGAACAGGTGCCGCAGCCGCGTGTTCAGGGCCGGTGCCACGACCAGCACCTCGGCCCCGTCAGCCGCGCGAGCGCGCAGATCATCGAGCAGCTCGCGCCCGGCCACGGTCTCGTTGGCGACCACAAGGATCCGCCGTTCGGCCATGTCGGCAGACTAGCGCAGTATCGTGACGATTGCAGCTAACTCGCTACCGCGCGGTCAGCGCCTCCGTCAGCTTCGGCATCACCGTCAGCACGTCCCCGACCACGCCGAGGTCGGCGAACTCGAAGATGGGCGCGTTCACGTCCTTGTTGATCGCCACGATCACCCCGGCGTTGGCCATCCCCACCTTGTGCTGGATCGCCCCCGAGATGCCGCAGGCGACGTACAGCTTGGGCGACACCGTCTTGCCGGTCTGCCCCACCTGCATCGAGTACGACGTCCAGCCCGCGTCGACCACGGCCCGCGTCGCCGCCACCTCACCGCCCAGCGCCCTGGCCAGCTGCTCCACCACCGGGATGTTCTCCGGCCCGCCGATGCCGCGGCCGAACGCCACCAGCACGTCTGCCTCGGTGATGTCGACCCCGCCCGTCTCGGCCTGCTCGCGACCGGCCATGCGCGCCGCCGACGACCAGTCCTGCACCGTCACCGCCACCCGCTCCACCGGCGCCGTGCCCGACCCGGTCGGCTCCGACGCGAACGCGTTCGCGCGGCCCAGGATGATCGCCGGAGACGACGCGAACGTCGATTCGACCATCACCGTGTCGCCCAGCGCCGGTCGCACCGCGACCGCGCCGCCGTCGTCCAGTGTGAAGTCGGTCGTCTCGCAGTTGATGCCGGAGCCGACCCGCGCCGCCAGCCCCGCGGCCACGTCGGCCGAGACGACGCCGGCGCCGAACACCACCGCGTCGGCCTCCCGCGCATGCGGTTCCAGCGCATCCACTAGCGGCTGTGGCAATCCCGCCAGCGCCGCGTCGTCTGCGACCAGCACCCTGGACGCGCCGTAGGCACCGAGGCCCCCCGCCCACGCATCGTCGATGCCGGAGCCGCCCACGAACGCGGTCACCTCGCCGCCCAACGATGCCGCCTTCGCCAGCACGCCCAGGCTGTTCGGGTTGAACGCTCCCTCGTCGTGATCCATGAACACGATCGTCGCCATCTAGATCACGCCCCTCTCGGCCAGGAACTCGATGATCGCGCCGGCCGAGTCTCCGCCCGAATCCTCGATCCGCCGACCCTCCTGCTTGGCCGGCGGCGGCGACACGCTGCGCACCACGCTCTTCGCCCCGGCCTCGCCCACCCGCGCCGGGTCGATCCCGGCGTCCGCGGCAGAGACCTGGTCGGTCGGCTTCTTCTTGGCACCCATGATCGCCTTGATCGAGGGCAGCCTCGGCGTGTTGATCGCATCCGACACCGAGATCACCGCCGGCAGCGGCGCCTCGATCACGTCGTAGCCGTGCTCGGTCTGGCGCTTGGCCCGCAGCGTCCCGCCCTCCAGCGACAGAGACGCCACCTGCGTCACCAGCGGCCTGCGCAGGTGGTCGGCGACCGCCGCAGCCATCACGTAGCAGTCGGCGTCGGACGCCTGCTGGCCGAGGATCACGAGGTCGGCGTTCTGCCCCTCGAGCACCGTCGCCAGCGCGTACGCCGTGCCGCTGATGTCGGAGCCGGCCAGCGCCGGATCGGTCAGCAGCACGACCCGGTCGGCGCCCAGCGCCAGCGCCTTCTGCAGCGGCCGCTGGGCGTTCTCGCGGCCCATGCAGACGGCCACGATCTCCTCCACCTCATGGCCCGCCTCGCGCAGCTTGATCGCCTCTTCCAGGCCGTGCACGTCGAACGGATTCAGCTCGCTGTCGCCCGACCGGTCGAGCCGGTATGTGGACGGGTCGAGCCGCTTCGCGCTGGTCGCGCTCGGCACCTCTTTCACGCAAACTGCGATGTTCAACCCTCTCCCCCTGCTTCGTATGCTGGTTGCATTACTTGCCGATGAACGTCGGCGTGCGCTTCTCGACGAACGCGCGCAGTCCCTCGCGGGCGTCGTCGGTGGAGAACATCAGCGAGTAGAGATCCGCCTCGTGCACGAGGTTGCCTCCGATGTCGCCGTGCAGTGCACGGTTCGTGGACTCCTTCGCGTAGTAGAGCGCCACCGGACTCTTGGATGCCATCTGCTGCGCCAGCTCCATCACCCGCGGCATCAGCTCGGCGCTGGGGTAGACGTGCTGCACCAGCCCCCGCTCCAGCGCCTCGGCCGCGTCCACCATGCGTCCGGTCAGGATCAGCTCCTTGGCGTAGCCGATGTTGGTGGCACGCGCCAGCCGCTGCGTGCCGCCCCATCCGGGGATGATGCCGAGGTTGATCTCGGGCTGCCCGAAGCGGGCGTTCTCGCTGGCCAGCCGCACGTCGCAGGCAAGCGCGATCTCGCAGCCGCCGCCCAGCGCGTAGCCGTTGACCGCCGCGATCGTGGGCTTGCGCATCGTCTCCAGCTTGTGAGCGATCTCCTGCCCCAGCTCCGAGTAGTCGCGCGCCTCGAGCGGCGTCTTTCCGTCCATCTCCTTGATGTCGGCGCCGGCGATGAATGCGCGGTCGCCGGCACCGGTCACCACGATCACGCCGCAGGTGGGGTCGCTGCCGAGATCCTCGAGCGTCGCCAGCAGCTCCTCGAGGAGCACGGTGTTGAGGGCGTTCAGGACGTCCGGCCGGTTCACGGTGACCACCGAAACGCGCCCCTCGGCGACGATCCGCAGGCCCGCCATCAGGAGGCCAGCCTGGTCTCGAGGAAGTCGACGATCTCCGCAGTGGGAGCCCCAGGCGTATACACCTCGGCCACGCCCTGCTCCTTCAGCACCGGGATGTCGTCAGCCGGGATGGTGCCGCCGAGCACCACCAGCACGTCGTCGGCGCCCTGGTCCCGCAGCAGCTCCATGATGCGCGGCACCAGCGTCATGTGCGCACCCGACAGGATCGACAGGCCAACCGCGTCGGCATCCTCCTGGATCACCGTCTCGACGATCTGCTCCGGCGTCTGGTGCAGGCCGGTGTAGATCACCTCCATGCCCGCGTCGCGCAGGGTGCGGGCGATGATCTTTGCTCCGCGATCGTGCCCGTCCAAGCCGGGCTTCGCGACGACGACTCGAATCGGGCGGTCCATATTGTCCGCGAGTCTACCCAGCGCACCCAGGCAACGGGTCACTCGGTCTCGGCAGGCGCAAACGCGACCAGCAGCTCCAGCCGCTGCTCGATCGAGTGGAAGCGGTGCTCGACGTGCCTGGCGACGTACACCACGGACCCGGCCCGCACCGCGCGATCCTCGCCGTCGACGTGGACCCGGGCGCGCCCGGCGATCACGTAGTAGATCTCGTCCTCGCGGTGCGGGCCCTGCGGGTCGTCCGCGCCCGCCTCCAGCACGTACAACCCGGCGCTGATCGAGGGCACGCGCAGGAACTCCTGGTAGAGCCGGCCCGCCGCCACGCGGTCGGCCTCGACCTGTGCGATCTCGTAGGCGTCCACGCACCGATCCTAGAACACGGGCGTTTCGCGGTACACGCCCCATACCGACCGCAGGGCGTCGCAGATCTCGCCCTCGCTGGCGTAGGCCCGCGCGCACTCGACCAGGTGCGGCATTACATTCTCGTCCGCGGCAGCGGCCCGCTGCAGCCCGGCCAGGGCCGTGTCCACCGCGGCCTGGCTGCGATCGCCTCGCACGGCCCGCAGCCGCGCAACCTGCCGCTCCTCGACCTCGAACGGCACCTGCAGCGTCTCCAGCGGCTGGTCGTCGCCCTCGGTGAACGCGTTCACGCCCACGATCGCTCGCCGGCCCGACTCCACCTCCTGCTGGAACCGGAAGCTGGCCTCTGCGATCTCGCGCTGGAAGAAGTTCTCGTTCAGGGCCGCGACCACGCCGCCCAGCCGGTCGATGCGGTCGAAGTAGTCGTAGGCCTGGCGCTCCAACTCGTCGGTCAGCGACTCCACCAGCCACGAACCGCCCAGGGGGTCGGCGACGCTGGTCACGCCGGTCTCGTGTGCGATCACCTGCTGGGTGCGCAGCGCCAAGCGGGCCGCATGCTCGGTCGGCAGCGCCAGCGCCTCGTCGTAGCTGTTGGTGTGCAGCGACTGGGTGCCGCCCATCACTGCCGCCAGCGCCTCGATGGCGGTGCGCACGATGTTCACCTGGGGCTGCTGCGCGGTCAGCGAGACGCCCGCCGTCTGTGTGTGGAAACGCATCAACAGCGCCCGCTCCGTCGTGGCGCCGTAGCGCTCGCGCAGCACCCGCGCCCAGATCCGCCTGGCAGCGCGGTACTTGGCGATCTCCTCGAAGAAGTCGATGTGCGCGTTGAAGAAGAACGACAGCCGCGGTGCGAACTCGTCGACGTCCAGCCCGCGCGCGATCGAGTGCTCGACGTAGGCGAACCCGTCGGCCAGGGTGAACGCCAGCTCCTGCGCGGCGGTCGCTCCCGCCTCGCGGATGTGGTAACCCGAGATCGACACCGGGTGCCAGCGTGGCATGGTGCGGGTACACCACTCGATCATGTCGATCATCAGCCGCATCGACGGCTCCGGTGGGAAGATCCACTCCTTCTGGGCGATGTACTCCTTGAGGATGTCGGCCTGGATCGTGCCGCCCAGGCGCTCGGCGGAGACGCCCTGACGCTCGGCCACGCACACATACTGGGCAAGCACGATGGCGGCCGGCGCATTCACGGTCATCGAGGTGGTGACCTGGTCGAGCGGGATGCCGCGGAACAGGTCCTCCATGTCGGCCAGCGTGTCAACCGCTACCCCCTCGCGCCCGACCTCGCCCAGGGAGCGGGCGTGGTCCGAGTCGTAGCCCATCAAGGTGGGCATGTCGAACGCCGTCGAGAGGCCGGTCTGCCCGTGGTCGAGCAGGTAGCGGAAGCGCCGGTTGGTCTCCTCGGCGGTGCCGAAGCCGGCGAACTGCCGCATCGTCCATGTCCTGCCGCGGTACATCGATCCGTAGACGCCGCGGGTGAACGGGTAGCTGCCGGGATCGCCGAGGTCGCGGTCGTAGTCGATCGGCGTCGTCTCGGGCGTATACAGCGGCTCGAGCGGAATGCCGGAGATGGTCGCGTGCTGATCTGCGGCTGCGCCGTCTGGATCGGGGACGCGGGCGGTCGCCATGTCGGCAGGTTATACCCCGGCCTCGGCTGTGCTCGTTCGTTCCTAGTACACGGAGACGGCCCGCTCGGCCGTCCAGGTGTGGCCGCTCTTGGTGACGTGCACCGTGAACTCGTGGCCGTTCGAGGTCTTGACCGTGCAGTCGGCGATGCTGCCGTTGACCGCGCAGTGCACGTCGGTGGCCTTGACCGGAGCCATCTCGCGGTTCACGTCATCGCGCACCTTGCCCTCCATCCACGAGTGGGTGGGGTGGAAGTGGTGGTAGAACGGCACTCCCAGCAGCAGCACGGGGAGCAGCACGAATCGACGTAGCCGGCGCATACCTTGGAGATCGGCAGGCCCGGGAAAACCTTGACGCTCAGGCCAACGAGCTCCCAGGCTGCCACAGCACGTCGCCGCAGCCCTCGTCGTTGTGGACGCGGGCGAGGATGAACAGCAGGTCGGACAGCCGGTTCAGGTAGGACAACGCGTGCGGGTTGACTGTCGCCTCAGCCGACAACGCAACCACGTGACGCTCGGCGCCGCGGCAGACGGTGCGCGCCAGGTGCAGTGCCGCCGACTGGGGCGTTCCGCCCGACAGCACGAAGCTGGTGAGGGGCGCGAGCCGCTCACCCTGCTCGTCGCAGGCCGCCTCGAGAGCGGCCACGTGCTGCTCGGTGATGCGGAGCCGCGACTTGCCGTGCCCGCGCTCGGTGTCGATCGGCACCGCCAGATCCGCGCCGAGGTCGAACAGGTCGTTCTGGACGCGGCGCAGCAGATCGGCGGCGGCCGGCTCGAGCCCGGTCGCGATCGCAACACCGATGGCCGCGCCGGTCTCATCGACCGTGCCGTAGGCCCAGATCCGGGCCGAACTCTTCGACACGCGCTCACCGTCGCCGAGCGACGTCTCGCCGGCGTCGCCTGCACGCGTGTAGATGCGGTCGAGGCGAACCATCAGGCACACAGGGTAGTTGCGGCGGCGGACACCGTCAGCAGGCTGCCGACCCCGCTGCGATCGCGTCGCCCATGCGGCGCCGTTGCTCGGCACTGCGGGTAAAGGCGGGAGCTTCCATGGCGATAGGCCGGCCCTCGAAGGGGTCGCCGGGAAACCGCGGGTACAGGTGAAGGTGGAGGTGGCGGATCCAGTTGCCATGGATCTCGTAGTTCATCTTCTCGGGGTCGAGCAGCGTGCTGAGCGCGCGAGCAACGACCATCGAATCGCGCCAGAAGGCGACCATCTCGTCGTCAGGCAGATGGAACGGCTCCTCCACGTGGCGCCTGGCCACGACGCACGCGTAGCCCGGCAGCACGGCCACCGGCGGCGCCGAAACCCAGGTGGCGTCCAGCTCGGCGATCACGTCCAACGGACGCCCGCTCGCGCAGATCGGACATCGGGTGCGTTCGATCGACGACATCGGTTCGAGCATACATTCCGCCGAGACCCGGATACCGTGTCGCGATGAGTCCCCGCCCGCGAACGACGCTGATCATTGCAGTCATCGCCCAGGCGGCGGTCTCGGTCGTGCAGTTCGGCCTGCCCGCCATCGGCGTGGACATCCAGAACGCGTTCGGCCTGGGACCGGCCGGGTTCGGGGCCGTGTTCGCCGCCGTGGGCCTCGGCTCCGCGGTCGCGCTGATCCCGGCCGGCATGCTGGTCGATCGCTTCGGGGCGCGCCCCGTGCTCCTGATCGGCGCCGCCATCAACCTCTGTGCCTACCTCGCGGCCTCGGTCGCGCCGAACGCCGCGCTGTTCGCCGGCGCCATCTTCCTGGCCGGCATCGGCTCGTCGGCCGTCCCCGTGGCCGGCATGAGCAGCCTGCTGAGGGAGTTCCCTCCGGAACGGCGTGGGGTCGCCCTTGGCTGGCGGCAGCTGGCGGTGCCGATGGGGGGTGCCATCGGCGCGGCCGCCCTACCGGTGCTAGCCCACATCGGAGGCGTGCGGCTGGCGCTGATCGTGACGGCCGTCGCCACAGCCTCCACCGCCACCGTGTTCGCGTGGCTCTCGGCCGCCGGCGGCGGTAGCGCGAGGCGCATGCGGCTGGACGGCGCGCTCACCGCGCGCGGCATGCGCCCGCTGCTGGTCGTGGGCCTGTTCTACGTCTACGCGCTCGGCGCCTCGCTCACCTACATCGTCGCCGCCGCCCGTGACGACGGTCTCGGCAAGGCCGAGGCGGGCGCGCTGTTCGTGGTGCTGAACGTCTCGGCCGCGGCCTCCCGTCTGGTCTGGGGCCGGATGGCCGACCGCGGCGGCGGCACCCGCCGGGTACGCACCCTGGTCGAGATCGGCGTGCTGGCCGCGGTGGCCGGCCTCGCCATGGCGCCGGTGCTGCACGTTGGCTTCGTGCTGGCCGTGCCCGTCACCGTCGCGCTCGGCTTCGGCTGCTTCGGCTGGAACGGCGTGCTGTACGTCACCGCCGGCGAGCTGGTCGGCCCCGACCGGGCGGCGCGCGCGGTGGGCGTGGCATCGACCATGGTGTTTGGCGCCGGCGCGCTGGCCGCGCCCGTCTCGGGGCTGGTCGCCGAGCACGCCGGCTACGACGTGATGTGGCTGACTGCGGCGGCCTCCTCGGCCGCCGGGGCGTTCTTCACCTGGCGCGCGCTGGCCTGGATGCGGCGGCCGCGCACCGCGGCGGCGGTTGGCGCTACGGCACGCTAGGTGGTCAGCTCCAGCTCCCGTGCCGGCACCGGATGGCCGAGCAGGTAGCCCTGTCCAAGGTCGCATCCGTGCTCGAGCAGGAAGTCAAGCTGCTCCTGCGTCTCGATGCCCTCGGCCAGCGGCTGCAGGTCGAGGCTGTGCGCCAGCTGGATGATCGCGGCCACGATCGCCGCGGCCCCGCGGTCGTGTGGCAGGTCGGCCACGAACGACCGGTCGATCTTGAGCGTGCTGACCGGCAGCTGTCGCAGCCGCTCCAGCGACGAGTGCCCCTTGCCGAAGTCGTCGATCGCCATCTGCACGCCGTGCGCCCGCAGCAGCGACAGCGTGTGCGCGGCCCGGGCCGGCTGCACCATCACGGTCGACTCAGTCACCTCGATCATCATGCGGCTGGGGTCGACACCTGCGCGTCCGGTCGCGTCCAGCAGCATCTCGACGATGCTCGGCCCCCAGAGCCCTGGCGGCAGGTTGAACGACACCACCAGGTCCGCGCCCTGGTCGCTCCACGCGCGCGCCTGCCGGCAGGCCCCCTCGATCACCCGCCGCGTCATCGGCTCGATAAGCCCCGACCGCTCCGCCAGCGGCACGAACTGTTCGGGCAGCACCAGCCGGCCATCGGCGTCGCGCCACCGCACCAGCGTCTCGGCGCCGACCAGCCGCCGGCTCTCGAGCTCCACGATCGGCTGGAAGTGCAGCTCGAACTCGTCCCGCTCGACCGCCCGGCGCAGGTCACCCATCATCGCCAGCCGCCCCCGCGCCTTGCCCGGGTCGATCGCAGCCGCCTCGTTCTCGATCAGGCCCTTTCCGATGTACATCGCCGTATCGGCGTTCCGCAGCAGCTCGTCACGGTCGGTGGCGTCGATCGGGTAGATGCTGACACCGATGCTGAGGCCCACGTGCACGTCCGTGCCGGCCACCAGGAACGGCGTCTCCAGCACGCTTCGCACCTTGTTCTCGATCGCCGACACAACCTCCAGCGCACGCGGCACGATCGTCTCGCCGCCGTCCAGCTCCAGGTCGGGCACCAGCACCAGGAACTCGTCACCGCCCTGGCGGGCGACGATGTCGGTGGCACGCGTGACCGACTTCAGCCGCGCTCCGAAGTCGCGCAGCAGGGCGTCACCCGCCTCGTGCCCGAAGCTGTCGTTGATCAGCTTGAAGTTGTCGAGGTCGATGAACAGCACGGCCACGCCGAAGTGGTGGCGATCGGCCCGCGCCAGCGCCAGCGCCAGGTGCTCGTGGAACATCGAGCGATTGGGCAGCCCGGTCAGCTGGTCGTGGTATGCGAGGTGCTCGATCTGAGCCTGCGCCCGCATCTGCTCCGTGATGTCCCGCGCGATCACCGACACCGCCACGATCTGGCCCGAGTCGTCGACGATCGGCGACACGGTCAGCGAGACGTCCACCGTCGATCCGTCCTTGCGGAGATGCACGGTCTCGAACGGCTCGATCTGCTGGCCGCGCCCCGGGCCGGACAGCACGTCGGCGATCTCGTCCACGCCCTCTTCGGTGGCCAGCATCCCCGCCGCGCGCCCCACCGCCTCCTCGGCCGCGTAGCCGTAGAGCAGCTCCGCGCCTCGGTTCCATGTGAGGATCGTGCCGCCCAGCGTCTTTGACAGGATCGCGTCGTTCGTGGTCTCGACGATCGCGGCCAGGTGGCGCATCGCCGCTTGCGCCGCGCGGCTGGCGGTGACATCCCGCAGGTAGACGGTGAACGAGGGCGGCCCGGGCAGATCGATCTGCGTGATCGCCAGTTCGACCGGGAACTCGCGCCCGTCGCTGCGCCGCCCGATCGCCTCGGTGGGCAGGCCCAGCAGCCGCGGCAGCTGGCCCGCCAGCAACGCCTCCATGTCGGCACGGTGCGGCTCGTCCAACCGGTCGACCACCAGCAGGTCGGTGATCGAGAGGCCGATCGCCTCGTCTCGGGAACGCGCGAACGTCAGCTCCGCCGCCGGGTTGAATTCGGTCACGCGCCCGTGCGCGTCCAGCCCGATGATGCACTCGAAGGCCGCGTTCACGATCGCGCTCTTGCGCGCTTCGCTGGCGCGCACGTCGCGCTCGGCGTCGCGGTGGCGGATGAACTGGCCGACCAGGCTGCCGATGCCCGTCAGCAGGGCCATCAGCTCCTCGTCGGGCTCGCGCACCCGCGAGCTGAAGAACTCCATCACGCCTGTCACCTCGCCGTACGCGGTGACCGGCAGCGCCAGCGCCGCGTGGATGTCCTCGCGCGCCGCCTGCGCCCCGCGCTGCTGGCCGGGGTCGGCGCCGATGTCTGGCACCCAGAGCGGGACGCCGTCCTGCCAGACCCTGCCGGGCAGCCCCTCGCCCCGCGCGAACACCGCATGGCGCGTTGCCAGCGAGAAGCCGACCAGCGGCGTGCCCGGCAGGTGCCAAAGGTCGACGCAGCGGATCACCTGCTCGTCTGAGTCGATCCGCCACAGCGCCCCCAGCTCCCAGTCGAGCCCCCGGCAGACGACCTCGAGCAGGCGCGGCGCAGCCTCCGCAAGCGTCTGCGCTTCGGCGAGCGCGCTCGTCACCGCCAGGTGCGTCCGCAGACGCTCCTGTACCACATGGTGACGGCGCTCTCGGTCGCCTTTGGTGTCGCGTCCGTGGCCCATCAGATCCCCCGGCAGCCGGCACGAGCCGCGCCGCCCTTGAGTTTCACCTTACGCTCGTCTCCGCAAGTCACACTCCACCGTTCGGGTGATACCCGCGTAAGAAGTTTGTTAGGTCGAGAGGATAGGGATGGGCCCAGATGGTGCCGAGGCTGCGGTGGAGGTCAGCCTCAGTACTCGTAGAAGCCGCGGCCGGTCTTTCGCCCCAGCCGGCCGGCCTCGACGTAGCTGCGCAGCAGCGGGCACGGCCGGTACTTGTCGTCCCCGAGCCCGTCGTGCAGCACCTCCATGATCGCCAGGCAGGTGTCCAGGCCGATCAGGTCGGCCAGCGTCAGCGGCCCCATCGGGTGGTTCATGCCCAGCTTCATGACGGTGTCGATCGACTCGCGGTCGCCCACGCCCTCCATCAGGCAGTAGACGGCTTCGTTGATCATGGGCACCAGGATCCGGTTGGAGATGAACCCTGGGTAGTCGTTGGCCTCGGCCACCGTCTTTCCCATCGCCTCGGCGGCGGCCACCACGCTGGCGACCGTCTCGTCGCTGGTCTCGAGGCCGCGGATCACCTCCACCAGCTGCATCAGCGGCACCGGGTTCATGAAATGCATGCCGACCACCTGCTGCGGGCGCTTCGTGGCCCCGGCCAGGCGGGTGATCGGAATCGAGCTGGTGTTGGAGGCGAGGATGGCTCCGTGCCCGGCCACCTCGTCCAGCTGGGCGAAGATGCGCAGCTTCAGCTCGACGTTCTCGGTCGCGGCCTCGATCAGGAGGTCGGCGTCAGCGGGCTCGGCCGCCGTCTGGATCCGCTGCAGCGCGGCGTCGCGAGCAGCCTCGTCCAGGCGGCCCTTCTCGGTCAGCTTCGCCAGCGACACCTCGATGCCGGATACGGCCTGCTCCAGCTGGCGCGGCGCCACGTCGCTCAGGGTCACGTCGAAGCCGCCGACGGCAGCCGTCTGGGCGATGCCGGCGCCCATCTGGCCCGCGCCCACCACGGTGATGCGGCGGATCTCGCTCATGCCGGCAGCACCTCGATCAGCATCGCGTCGCCCTGGGCCGCGCCGGAGCAGATCGCCGCCAGCCCGATCCCGCCGCCGCGTCGCCGCAGCTGGTGCACAAGGGTGCCGACCAGGCGCGCTCCCGAGGCGCCGATGGGATGGCCGAAGGCGACGGCGCCGCCCTGCACGTTGAAGCGGTCGGGGTCGGCACCGAGCAGGTCGATGGTCGAGAGCACCACCGAGCAGAAGGCCTCGTTGATCTCGAACAGATCGACGTCGGCCACGGTCAAGCCGGCCCGCTCCAGCGCCATTCGCGCGGCCGCGGCCGGGGTGCGCACCAGATAGGGATAGTCGTCGGCGACGTGGCCCTCACTGAGGATCCGCGCCAGCGGCGTCAGCCCCCGTGTGCCCGCCCACTGCTCCGAGGCCAGCACCAGCGCGGCGGCGCCGTCGTTGACTCCGGGCGCGTTTCCGGCGGTCGTGGCCCCCTCCTTGCTGAACACGGGCTTCAGCGCCCCAAGCCGCTCGGCCGACGTGTCGCGGCGCGGGCCCTCGTCGGCGTCGACCACGGTCTCGCCCTTGCGGCCGGGCACGGTCACGGCAACGATCTCTTCGGCCAGGTGGCCCGCGTCCTGGGCCGCCACCGCGCGCTCGTGGCTGCGCAGCGCCCAGGCATCCTGATCCTCCCGCGAGCACGCGATCTCGGCCGAGACGACCGAGTTTTCCTCGGCCATGATCCGGTGCGTGAAGGTGGAGGTGAGGCCGTCGCTGGTCATGTGGTCGACCAGCACGCCATCGCCCATCGTGTAGCCGAAGCGGGCCTTGGGCACCAGGTAGGGGGCGTTGGACATGCTCTCCATGCCACCGGTCAGCACCACATCGTGGTCGCCGGAGCGGATCAGCAGGTCGCCGTAGGCGGTCGCGCGCATGCCGGAGGCGCAGACCTTGTTGATCGTGTCGGAGCCGACTCCGACCGGGCAGCCGACTCCGGCCGAGACCTGACGGGACGGGATCATGCCGACCCCCGCCTGCAGCACCTCGCCCATCACCACGTAGCCGATCTCGTCGGGGCTGACTCCGGCCCGTTCCAGCGCGGCGCTGCCGGCGTGGATGCCCAACTGCGGCGCGGGCAGCGACGCCAGGCCCCCGCCGAGGCGGCCGAACGGGGTGCGCGCGGCACCCAGGATCACGGTTCGTGGCATGAAATCAGTCCCTGATCGCAGTGGTGTGTACTGGCACGAGGTCTAGCACAGGGGCGCAAACGGGTTGACCGGCTGTCGCCGCCCGGTCATACTTCCACTCGCATGCAGATCAAGCCCAGCAGCTGGTGGTGGATTCCCGCGCGAGGTACGGACCGCTAGCTGCGCCGCGGCACCCGCTCCTCGCACAGGCCTTTCGCCGGATCCGGCGGGAGGCTTTTTTGTTGCCCCAATGACCGACGACCGCATCATCCGAACGCTTCCCGCAGACCTGCTGACCCCGGTTGGCGCCTACATGCTGCTGCGCGAGGCGCTGGGCGCGCCGGCCTTCCTGCTGGAGTCGGTCGAGCGGGGCGAGCAGGTGGGCAGGCACAGCTTCCTGGCGGCCGGCTGTGAGACCACCGACTCGCTGGAGGAGGCGATGGCGTTCACGGCCACCCGCCCCGGACCGGCACCCGGCGATCCGCCGTTCGTGGGGGGCGCCGTCGGGCACCTCGGCTACGACTGGGCGTCGCAGCTGGAGCCGGTGCCGCTGCCACCCGCCCACCCCGACGACGCGGGTCTGCCGCTGATGCGCTTCATGCTGGCCGACTCTGTGGTGGCGTTCGACCACGTCCGCCGCACGATGTCGCTGATCGGCCCGCGCAAGGCGGTCGAGCGGCTGGTGGTGGCGCTGTCCCGGCCGCCCGCGGCGGCCGCGGCGCCGCCCCGGGCGCAGGGACCCGCGCACCGCGAGATCACGCGCGAGCGCTACATGGCGGCCGTCGAGACCGCCCGCGAGCACATCGCCGCCGGCGATGCGTTCCAGATCGTCCCGTCGCAGCGCGTCCGCCGCGAGACCGGAGCCTCGCCGTTTGCGATCTACCGGGCGCTTCGCGGCGTCAACCCGTCGCCCTACATGTTCCTGCTCGACAACGGCGAGTTCCAGCTGGTCGGCTCCTCGCCCGAGGTACACGTCCGGCTCGACCTCGACGGCACGTGCGAGCTGCGACCAATCGCGGGCACGCGGCCGCGCTCGGCCGACCGCGCGCAGGACGACGCCCTGGCCGACGAGCTGCTGGCCTCCGAGAAGGACCGGGCCGAGCACGTGATGCTGGTCGACCTGGCCCGCAACGATCTGGGTCGCGTATGCGTGCCGGGCAGCATCCGCGTGGCGCGCTCGATGGTCGTGGAGCGCTACTCGCACGTCATGCACATCGTCTCGAACGTGTTCGGCCAGCTGCGTGATGACCGCGACGCGGCCTCGCTGCTGCGCGCGACCTTCCCGGCGGGGACGCTGTCGGGCGCGCCCAAGGTGCGTGCGATGCAGATCATCTCGGAGCTGGAGGGCCGGCGCCGCGGCGTCTACGGTGGCGCGATCGGCTACCTCGGCTTCGGTGGCGACATGGACACGTGCATCGCGATCCGCACGATCGCCATGTGCAACGGCGTTGCGTACCTGCAGGCGGGGGCCGGGATCGTGGCAGACTCCGACCCTGCGGATGAACACCAGGAGTGCCTGAACAAGCTGGCCGCTCTGGGAGCCGCCATCGACCAGGCCGAGACAGGGGTGTACGGGCCGTGAGGGTGCTCGTGATCGACAACTACGACTCGTTCACCTACAACCTGGTCGACTACATCGCCTCAGCCGGCGCCGAGGTGCGCACCGAGCGAAACGACGCGATCGAGCCGGACGAGGCCGACGCCTGGGGGCCGACCCATCTGGTCGTCTCGCCGGGGCCGGGTACGCCGGGAGAGGCGGGCGTCTCGCAGGCGATGATCGAGCGGTTCGCTGACCGGCTGCCGGTGCTGGGAGTCTGCCTTGGCCACCAGGTGATCGTCGAGATGTACGGCGGCCGCGTCGATCGCGCAACGCTGCTGATGCACGGCAAGCCCGACCAGGTCAGCCACGATTCCTCCCCACTCTACGCGGGACTGCCCAGCCCGTTCGAGGCGGGCCGCTATCACTCGCTGGCGGCGATCGAGGTGCCGGATGTGCTCATCGTCACGGCCCGCACGCCGGACGGCGAGGTGATGGGCGTGCGGCACCGCCAGCGGGCCGTGCACGGCGTCCAGTTCCACCCCGAGTCGGTGTTGACGCCGCAGGGCCGCACGCTGATCGAGAACTTCCTGCAGATGGGGGCAGCGGCATGATCGACGGTGCCATCGCCGCGCTGGTGGAGCGGCGCGACCTGCTGCCCGAGGAGGCCCACGCGGCCATGATGCAGGTGATGGACGGCGAGGCCACGCCCGCCCAGATCGCCGGGTTCCTTGTGGGGCTGCGGATGAAGGGTGAGACGGTGGGCGAGATCACCGGCTGTGCTCGCGCCATGCGCGCCCACGTGACGCCGGCGCGGCCGCAGCACCAGACGCTGGTCGACACGGCCGGCACCGGCGGTGACGGCGCCCACACGTTCAACATCTCGACGTCGGCAGCGCTGGTCGCCGCCGCGGGAGGCGCGTACGTCGCCAAGCATGGCAACAGGGCGGTGTCGTCGCGCAGCGGGTCGGCCGACGTGCTGGAGGCGCTGGGCGTGCGCATCGACCTGTCGCCGGTCGACGTGGCCGACTGCATCGACGAGGTCGGATTCGGCTTCATGTTTGCCCAGGCCCATCACCCCGCCATGCGCCACGCAGGGCCGGTCAGGCGCGACCTGGGCGTGCGCACGGTGTTCAATGTGCTGGGGCCGCTGACGAACCCGGCAGGTGCACAGCGGCAGGTGGTGGGCGTGTACGCGCCGGAGCTGGTCGAGCCGATCGCGCAGGTGCTGGCCGCACTCGGCACCGAGCACGCGCTGGTCGCCCACGGCGCTGGCGGGCTGGACGAGCTGACGCCGACCGGCGAGAACCTGGTGGCCGAGGTGCGGGACGGGCGGGTCAGCGTGTCCAAGGTCGACCCGCGCGAGTTCGGCGCCGGCCCGGGAACGCCCGACGACCTGGGCGGCGGCGACGCTTCGGCCAACGCCGCCATCATCCGCACCGTGTTCGACGGCGAGACAGGGCCGCGGCGAGACGCCGTGATCCTGAACGCCGGCGCCGCCCTGTACGTCGCCGGGCTGAGCGAGACGCTCGAGCAGGGGGTGTACGCCGCGCGCGACGCGATCGACGACGGCCGCGCGACCTCCACCCTCGAACGGCTGGTCGCGTTCACGAGCGCCCGGGCAGGGGCGGAGGCATGAGCGGCTACCTGGCTCGGATCGGAGGCGACGTCCGCCGCGACGCGCCGGAGCCGACGCGTGGCTTCGCCGAGGCGCTGGCAGCCGGCCCCTCGGTGGCGGTGGTGGCGGAGGTCAAACGCAGCTCGCCGTCGCAGGGTGCAATCGCGCCGGACGCGGACATCGCCGCCACGGCGGTGCGCTACGAGACAGGCGGCGCGGCATGCATGTCGGTGCTGTGCGCGGAGCGCGACTTCGGCGGCTCGCTCGACCACCTGCTCCAGGCCCGCGCCGCGGTCTCCATCCCGGCCATCGCCAAGGACTTCACCGTCTTCCCGGAGCAGGTCGCCACCCAGCGGCTGGCGGGTGCCGATGCGATCCTGGTGATCCTGGCGATGGTCAGCGACGACGAGGCCCGTCGGCTAATGGACACCGCGGCGCTGCTCGGCATGGACGCGCTGGTGGAGACTCATTCGCGCGAGGAGATCGACCGCGCCGTCGCGATCGGCGCGCGCGTCGTGGGCGTGAACGCCCGCGACCTGGAGACGCTCGAGATCGACCGCGACCGGCAGCTGGTGCTGCTGTCGTCGCTGCCGCGTGACGTGATCCGCGTTGCCGAATCAGGTATCGCCGCACGCGAGGACGTGGAGCGGGCGCGTGACGCCGGTGCCGACGCGGTGCTGGTTGGGACGGCCCTGATGCGCGACCCGCTGCTGCTGGCCGAGCTGGTGGGGGTGCCGCGTGGCTGAGACGCTGGTCAAGATCTGCGGCATAACCCGGGCCGAGGACGTCGCGGCTGCGGTCGAGGCCGGCGCGGACGCGATCGGGTTCATCGTCGTGCCGTCCAGCCCGCGCGGCGTCGAGTTCTCGACCGCGTGCAAGCTCGCCACCGGCGCCCCGAAGCACGTTCGCACCGTCGTCGTCTACGCCGACACCGCCGTCCACCTCCACTCGTGGGACAAGTTCGACCTCGTTCAGGTGTACGGCCGCTTCGCCCACCCGAACAACCGTACGATCGTCGGCATCCGCGAGCATCCGGACAGCGGCCTGCCCGACGGCGTGCCGGTGCTGCTCGACCTGCCCCGCGACTCGACCCCCGACGACGAGACGCTGCGCGCGCACTGGCTGCAGGCCGCCGGCGTGCGCGCGCCGGTGATCCTGGCAGGCAGCCTCAATCCGGACAACGTGGCCGAGGCCGTGCGCACCGCGCGGCCATGGGCCGTCGACACCGCCCGCGGCGTGGAGCGCTCGCCCGGCATCAAGGATCGCGACCGCATGCGCCGTTTCATCCGCAACGCAAAGGACGCCACATGAGCACCATGCCCGACGCCCGCGGCCGCTTCGGAGACTTCGGCGGCCGCTTCGTGCCCGAGACCGTGATGGGAGCGCTGGACGAGCTGCTGGCGGCGTGGGAGGCGGCCTGGTCGGATCCGGCGTTCCACGAGCGCCTCGACCTGCTGGCGCGCGACTACGTGGGGCGGCCGTCTCCGCTCTACCGCGCCGAGCGGCTGGAGGAGTACGCGAACGGCGCCCGCATCTACCTGAAGCGCGAGGACCTGAACCACACCGGCGCGCACAAGATCAACAACGCGGTCGGACAGGCGCTGCTGGCAGAGCGGCTCGGCAAGCGGCGGATCGTGGCCGAGACCGGCGCAGGGCAGCACGGCGTGGCCAGCGCCACCGTCTGCGCGCGGTTCGGGCTGGACTGCCACGTCTACATGGGCGAGGAGGACATCCGCCGGCAGCACCCCAACGTGGTGCGGATGCGGATGCTGGGCGCGGAGGTGATCCCGGTGACGGCCGGTTCGGGCACGCTCAAGGACGCGATGAACGAGGCCATCCGCGACTGGATCACAAACGTCGAGGAGACGCACTACCTGATCGGCTCGGCGGCCGGCCCGCACCCGTACCCGGTGCTGGTGCGGGAGCTGCAGTCGGTGATCGGCCGCGAGGCGAGGGAGCAGGCGCTGGCGGCCGAGGGGCGGCTGCCGGATCTGGTCGTTGCCTGCGTGGGCGGCGGCTCGAACGCGATCGGCCTGTTCCATCCCTTCATCGAGGACGCGGACGTGCGCCTGCTGGGCGCGGAGGCCGGCGGCGACGAGAGCGGCACGGCGGCGACGCTGTCGGAGGGTCGTGTGTCAGTGCTGCACGGCTCGAAGAGCTACGTGCTGGCCGACGAGGGCGGCCAGGTGCTGGAGACGCACTCGATCTCGGCCGGGCTCGACTACCCCGGGGTGGGACCGGAGCACGCGTGGCTGAAGGACACGGGCCGGGCCGAGTACGCGCCGGTCACGGACGCACAGGCGCTGGAGGCGTTTCACCTGCTGTGCATGCGCGAGGGCATCATCCCGGCGCTTGAGTCGGCACACGCCCTGTGGCTGGCGCTGCAGCGGGCGCAGCCCGGCCAGGTCGTGGTGGTGGGACTGTCAGGTCGGGGCGACAAGGACGTGGACGCTGTCGAGCAGCGGGAGTCGCAGGCGTGAGGATCGAGACGCCGGCGCTGGTCATCTACCTGATGGCTGACCACGACACGGTCGAGCTGGCGGAGGCGGCGGTGCGGGGCGGCGCCACGGCGATCGAGATCGGCATCCCCTTCTCGGACCCGCTGGCGGACGGTACGACCGTGCAGCGGGCCGGGCTGCGCGCGCTGCGAAACGGGATGACGGCGACGCGCGCGCTGGAGCTGATCGGCGAGCTTCGGCGGCGGACCGCAGTGCCGCTGGTCCCGATGACGTACGCCGGGCCGGTGATGGCGTACGGAGAGGAGCGGTTCTGCGCCGACCTGGCCGCGGCCGGCGCCGACGGCATGATCGTGCCAGACGTGCCGCACGACGAGGCCGGAGACCTGCTCGACGCGTGCCGCCGAAATGGACTGGATGTGGTGCCGCTGCTGGCGCCGACCAGCACCGACGAGCGCATCGAGCTGGCTTGCAGAGCCGCAGGCGGCTTCGTGTACCTGGTGTCGGTGGCGGGCATCACCGGGTCACGGCAGAGGCTGTCTGACCGGGTGGCGCCGCTGGTCGGGCGGGTGCGCCGGCACACCGAGCTGCCCCTGCTGGTCGGGTTCGGGATCGCCTCGGGGGCGACCGCGCGCGAGGTGATGGACACGGGCGCCGACGGGGTTGTGATCGGCAGCAAGGCGATCGAGGTGTCGGAGGCGGGTGGCGCCGACGGCTTGGAGCGATTTGTGGCCGAGGTGGCGGCGGCGATCACCAGGTGACAACGATCAACGTGTCCTCAATCGCTACGGTCTAGGCTTTGCGGCATGCGTGTACTCGTTGTTGAGGACGACCAGCCGCTGGTCCGCATCATGACCAAGTCGCTCGAGTCGAACGGGTTCGAGGTGATGTCGGCGTTCGACGGCGAGGACGGCCTGCGCGCGGCGCGGGACGACCGGCCGGACGCGATCGTGCTCGACCTGCAGCTGCCCCGGCTGAACGGGGTCGACCTGTGCCGGCGGCTGCGGTCGGAGGGCAACTCCGTGCCGATCCTGATGTTGACGGCCCGCAGCACGGTTCCCGACCGGATCGGGGGCCTGGATGCGGGGGCCGATGACTACCTGGTGAAGCCGTTCTCGCTGGGCGAGCTGGCGGCGCGGCTGCGGGCGCTGGGCCGGCGCGGCAAGACGACGCCGCAGGTGATCGAGGCTGGGCCGCTGCAGCTGGACACCGGCGCGCGCGAGGCGCGGGTCAACGGCAGCCCGGTCGAGCTGACCGGCACGGAGTTTGCGCTGCTCGAGTATCTGATGCAGAACGCCGGCCAGGTGCTGTCGCGCGACCAGCTGCGCGAAGAGGTGTGGGGCGAGGGATTCGAACCGGCGTCAAACGTCGTCGACATCTACGTGCACTACGTGCGCCGGAAGCTGAAGGCGGCCGGGCTCGAGGTCGATCCGATCCGCACGGTGCGGGGGCTCGGATATGCATTCCGCCGCGGGGATTGAGGATCGCCTCTTCACGCCCGCGCGCATCAGGCTGACCGCCTGGTACGTGAGCGTGCTGGCGGCGGTGCTGATCGTGCTCGGCACGGCGCTGTACCTGGTGGTGCGCGAGCAGCTGCTGAACGGGGTCGACAACGGCGTGAAGCTGGTGGCGGCGAAGGCGACGGAGCAGTGGATCCGGGCAGACAACGTCGATGTGCACGGGCTCAGCACGGGTCCGTATACGGTCAACTTCCTGCCGCTCGAGTTAGGGGCGCCACTCGCCGTCCAAACGACGCCCGGCGGGTATATGCACCTGGATAGGGCATCGATGGAGGCTGCTTACACGAACCCGAACGGCAGCGACCTGCGCTCATCCGGGACCTCCGGCGACCGCCAGCGTGTGTACTCGGTGCGGGTGAAGGCGCCGGACCGGGTGGCGGTGATCCAGGTGACCCGCTCAACCGAGCCGGAGCACGAGGCGCTCAGCAAGCTGCTTGCGGGGCTACTGATCGGAGGCGCGGGCGGCCTGGTGCTGGCGGGGGTCGGGGGCTGGTGGCTGGCCGGCAAGTCGCTGCGCCCGGTGCGGATCGCGTTCAACCGGCAGCACGCGTTCGTGTCGGACGCGTCGCACGAGCTGCGCACGCCGCTGGCCGTGATCCGCGCCAACGCCGAGTTCCTGCAGCAGGAGCAGCCGGAGAACGTCGAGGCACGAGACATCGTCAGCGAGACCGACCGGCTGTCGTCGCTGGTGGACGCGCTGCTGGCGGTGGCACGGGATGACGACCGCAGCGCAAAGGCGCTGCACACCCAGGTCAACCTGGCCGAGGTGGTCGAGGCCACCGTCGCGTCGTTTCAGACGGTCACGGCCGACCACGATCTGGAGCTGACACACGCCGCGCCGGACGAGCTGATGGTGATGGGCGACCGCGATCAGCTGCGCCAGGTGCTGGTGATCCTGCTCGACAACGCGGTGCGCTACACGCCCGCCGGTGGGCGAATCCACGTGCAGGCCCGGGCGGACGGCAAGGAGGCGGTGCTGACCGTGCACGACACCGGCATCGGAATCCCCGAGGAGGCGCTGCCGCGCGTGTTCGAGCGGTTCTACCGCGCCGATGATGCGCGCAACCGCCAGTCGGGCGGTGTCGGGCTGGGCCTGGCAATCGCACGCGAGCTGGTCACGCGCCACTCCGGCCGGATCTCGGTGACGAGCACCGAGGGCGCCGGCAGCACGTTCACAGTGCGCCTGCCACGCGACACCTGACCCGCGGCAAAGCCGGCGCAGGCCCCGCGAGCCGCGCTGCGGAGTAGATTGCCGGACGGATGCCGCGCATCGACACGCATCTCGACGTCCGTGGTGACGAGTTCCGCAAGAACCGTGAGCATATGCAGGAGCTTGTTGCTGATCTGGAACGCCGGCTCGAGCGCGTGCGGGCCGGTGGCGGCGAGGCCCAGGTCGAGCGCCACCACGCCCGCGGCAAACTGCTCGCCCGCGAACGGATCGAGCGTCTGGTCGACCGCGGCGCCGCCTTCCTCGAGTTCTCCGCCCTGGCCGGCGAAGGCCTCTACGACGACGAGGCGCCCGGCGCCGGCATCGTCACCGGCATTGGTCCGGTCGCCGGCCTGCCCTGCGTGATCGTCGCCAACGACGCCACCGTCAAGGGCGGCACCTACTACCCCGTCACCGTAAAGAAGCACCTGCGCGCGCAGGAGATCGCCGAGCAGAATGCCCTGCCCTGCATCTATCTGGTCGACTCCGGCGGCGCCTTTCTGCCGCTCCAGTCCGAGGTGTTCCCCGACCGCGACCACTTCGGCCGCATCTTCTACAACCAGGCCCGTATGTCTGCCCGCGGCATCCCGCAGATCGCTGTCGTGATGGGCTCCTCCACGGCCGGCGGCGCCTACGTCCCCGCCATGTGCGACGAGAGCGTGATCGTCCATGGCACCGGCACCATCTTCCTGGGCGGCCCCCCACTCGTGAAGGCCGCCACCGGCGAGGACGTGACACCGGAGGAGCTGGGCGGCGCCGACGTGCACACCCGCATCTCCGGCGTCGCCGACCATTACGCCAACGACGACGAGCACGCGCTGCGCATCGCCCGCGAGATCGTCCGGAACCTGAATCGCCCGGCTCCCCCGCCGCCCGTCAACCGCGACCCCGAGCCCCCGGTACTGGATGGCGCGGAGCTGCTGGGCGTGATCCCCCGCGACCCCCGCCAGGCCTACGACGTGCGCGAGGTGATCGCACGCATCGTCGACGGATCGCTGCTCCACGAGTTCAAGGCGCTCTACGGCGACACCCTCGTGTGCGGCTTCGCCCACGTGCACGGCATGCCCGTTGCCATCCTTGCCAACAATGGCATCCTCTTCTCCGAGTCGGCGCTGAAAGGCACTCACTTCGTCGAGCTGGCCGCCGCCCGCCGGATCCCGCTCCTGTTCCTTCAGAACATCACCGGCTTCATGGTCGGCCGCGAGTACGAGGCCGGCGGCATCGCCAAGGACGGCGCCAAGATGGTGACCGCCGTGGCCTGTGCCGAGGTGCCTAAGTTCACCGTCGTCATCGGCGGCAGCTACGGCGCCGGCAACTACGCCATGTGCGGCCGCGCCTACTCCCCCCGCCAGTTGTGGATGTGGCCGAACGCCCGCATCTCGGTGATGGGCGGCCGCCAGGCGGCGCGGGTGCTGTCAACCGTCCGCGGCGAGATCAGCGACGACGAGCGCGACGCCTTCGAGGCGCCCATCATCGACGACTATGAGCGCGAGGGCTCGCCCTGGTACTCGACGGCGCGGCTCTGGGACGACGGCGTGATCGATCCCCGCGATACCCGCAAGCTGCTCGCGCTGGGCCTGGCCGCCGCGGCCGGCACCGGGGCCGCCGCCACGACCTACGGGGTATTCCGGATGTGACCGAGATCCTGCTGACACGACACGGCCCGGTCACGACCCTCACCATGAACCGGCCGGAGCTGCGGAACGCCATCGGCCCCTCGCTGATCGCCCAGCTGACGCAGCTGTTCGCCGCGCTGGCCATGGACGACTCACGCGTGATGGTGCTGACCGGTGCCGGCTCCGCCTTCTCGGCCGGCGCCGACATCGACTGGATGCGTGCCAGCCGCGACCTCCCCCACGAGCAGAACGTCGGCGACGCTGCCGCCGCCCGCACCATGTTCGAGACGATCGACTCGTTCCCGAAGCCCGTTATCGCACGGGTGAACGGCCACGCGCTGGGCGGCGGCATCGGCCTTGTTGCCTGCGCAGACATCGCGATTACTGTGCCGGACGCCGTGTTCGGCTTCTCCGAAGTGCGCCTGGGCCTGATCCCGGCCATGATCTCCCCCTATGTGCTGCGCTCCATCGGCCCCGGACACGCCCGCGCGCTGTTCACCAGCGGCCGTCGCTTCGGCGCGGCCGAGGCGCTGTCGCTCGGCCTCGTCCACGCTGTCGTCGAGCCGGACGCCCTGGACGCCGCCGTGGCCGAAGCGGCTGCCGACATGCTGCGCGGGGGACCGGTCGCGATCGCCGAGGCCAAGCGCCTGATCCGCGATGCCACCGCCCCGCTGGCGCTGCCCGACCTGGCCGAGCGGCTGGCCGCACTGCGGGCCGGCCCCGAGGGCCAGGAGGGCCTGACCGCGTTCCTGGAGAAACGGGACCCGGGATGGACATCCGGCGCATCCTGATCGCCAACCGCGGCGAGATCGCGGTGCGCGTGATCCGCGCCTGCCGGGAGCTCGGCATCGACCCGATCGCCGCCTACGAGCCGGACGACCGCGACGCCCTGCACGTCGCACTGGCCGCCGAGGCGCGCGAGGTGGACAGCTACCTGAACGCGGACGCGCTGGTGGCGGCCGGCGAGGGCTGCGATGCCGTCCACCCTGGCTACGGCTACCTGGCCGAGAACGCCGACTTCGCCGAGGCGGTCGCCCGCGCCGGTCTGCGCTGGATCGGCCCTCCGCCATCCGCCATGCGGGCGCTGGGCGACAAGATCGAGGCCCGCCGGCTGGCCGAGGCTGCCGGCGTCCCCGTCGTGCCCGGCTACGCCGGCGTGCTGTTGGACGACGAGACGCTGCTGGCCGAAGGCCTGCGGCTGGGCCCGCCGCTGCTCGTGAAGGCCGCGGCCGGCGGCGGCGGCCGCGGCATGCGGGAGGTGGACGACCCAGCCGACCTTCCGGATGCGATCGCCGCCGCTCGCCGCGAGGCCGCCGCGGCGTTCGGGGACGACCGCGTGTTCCTCGAGCGGAGGCTGGCCGCGGCTCGCCACGTCGAGGTGCAGATCCTGTGCGACTCACACGGCCGCGCCGTCCACCTGGGCGAGCGCGACTGCTCGATCCAGCGCCGCCACCAGAAGATCGTCGAGGAGTCACCCTCGCCCGCCGTCGACGGCGAGCTGCGCTCGCAGCTCGGCGATGCGGCCCTGGCGGTGGCCGCGGCAACCAGATATGAGGGCGCCGGTACCGTCGAGTTCCTGCTCGACGGCGACGGCGGCTGGTGGTTCCTCGAGCTGAACGCGCGCCTGCAGGTCGAGCACCCCGTCACCGAGGCCGTCTGCGGCATCGACCTGGTACGCGCCCAGATCGAGGTGGCAGCCGGCCTGCCGCTGGAGCTGGAGCAGGCCGATGTCGTTCCGCGCGGTCACGCCATCGAGAGCCGTCTCTACGCCGAGGATCCCGCGGCCGGCTTCCTGCCCGCCACCGGCACGCTGCACCGCTTCCGGCTGCCGGCCTGGCCCGGCGTGCGCTGCGACAGCGGTGTCCGCGAGGGCGACACCGTCGGCACCCGCTACGACCCGCTCCTCGCCAAGCTGATCGCCCATGCCGCTGACCGCGACGCCTGCGTCGAGAAGCTGTCGGCAGCCCTCGCCGACGTGGTCGTCCTGGGCGTGACCACCAACCTCGGATTCCTGCGCTGGGCGCTCGGCCACCGCCGGTTCCGAAGCGGAGAGGCGACCACGGCGTTCGTGGCCGAGCAGTGGTCGCCGGAGCTGGTGCCGCCGCTGCCCGAGGGCGCCGCCGCTGCCGGGGACGACCTCTGGCACCAGCTCGCGGACGCCGACGCCGGCGACGACACCGAGCTGATCGTCGAGGGCGAGCACGCCCTGTACCGCGGCTGGGCCCACCGGCTGGCCGCCGACGACCAGGAGCCGGTCGCCATCGCAGCCGCGGCCGGGTCGCTGTCGGCGCCGATGCCGGGAACCGTGCTCGAGGTGCTGGTGTCGCCGGGTGACGCCGTCTCGGCCGGCCAGGTGCTGGTGCTGCTCGAGGCGATGAAGATGGAGCTGGCCGTGCACGCGCCGGCGGACGGCACCGTCTCGGCGGTGCATGTGTCGGGCGGCGAGCTGGTACGGGCCGGGCAGCCGCTGGCGGAGGTCGAGTGACCCCGGCCCGCGTCACCGTGGTCGAGGTCGGGCCCCGGGACGGCCTCCAGAACGAGGCCGCGATCGTGCCCACCGCCGCCAAGGTGCGGTTCATCGAAATGCTGGCCGCAGCCGGCTTGCCGGTGGTCGAGGCCACCTCGTTCGTGCACCCGGCCGCGGTGCCGCAGCTGGCCGACGCCGACCAGGTGCTGCCCGCGATCGCCCGCCGGCCCGGCGTCCGCTATCCGGTGCTGGTGCCGAACATGCGCGGCATGGAGCGGGCGGTCGCCGCCGGCGCCGACGCGATCGCGGTGTTCACCGCGGCATCGGAGGCGTTCTCGCAGGCCAACATCCGCATGACCATCGCCGAGTCGCTGGAGGCGTTCGCGCCCGTCCTTCAAGCCGCCCGAGCGGCCGGCATGTGGACGCGCGGCTACGTGTCGACGGCCTTCGGCTGCCCCTACCAGGGCGAGGTCGACCCGTCCGCCGTCGCCGACGTGGCTGTCGCGCTTCACGAGCTCGGCTGCGACCAGATCTCGGTCGGCGACACGATCGGGGTGGCCGAGCCCGACGACATCGGCCGCGTCCTTTCGCCGCTGGTCGATCGGCTGCCGGCCGAGCGGCTGGCGCTGCACCTCCACGACACGCGCGGCCGCGCCATCGACAACGCCGCGGCCGGCCTGCGCCTCGGCATCACCACCTTCGATGCCTCCGCGTCCGGCCTGGGAGGATGCCCGTTCGCGCCCGGCGCACCGGGCAACCTGGCCACCGAGACGCTGGTCTCATGGCTGCACGGCCTCGGCATCGAGACCGGCGTGGAGGGGCCGGCGCTGCTCGAGGCGTCGGCCTACATCCGCTCCCAGCTGGGCGCTTAGATGATTGATTCCACGAGCTACGCGGCGCCGGATCTTGTCTGGGACACGCCGGACGCCACGATCGTCCTTGGCCAGGACAAGCCCAGCCTGCCCTGCGGACGCTCCCGACGCCCGGCGCGCCCCATCCTGCGCCCAGCATCCATGCGTCCCGTGGATTCAACCATCGCTCTCCGAGATCTTCACGCTCTCCATGCGTACGTCCTCGACCGGGCGGTCGCGGGCGTCGGTCTCGATCGCCTGGATCGTGTCGACCACGTCCATGCCGCTCGTTACCTGCCCGAACGCCGTGTGCTTGCCGTCCAGCCACGGCGTCGCCGGTGCCGTCACGATGAAGAACTGGCTGCCGTTCGTGTTCGGCCCTGCGTTGGCCATGGCCAGTGTGCCCCGCACGATCGGGTGGTCGTTGATCTCGTCGTCGAACTTGTAGCCGGGGCCGCCGGTGCCGATGCCCTCCGGGCAACCGCCCTGAATCATGAAATCAGGTATCACGCGGTGGAAGACCAGCCCGTCGAAGAAGCCCTCTCCGGCCAGCTTGGTGAAGTTGGCCACGGTCTTGGGCGCGTCGTCGGAGAAAAGCTCCAGCTCGATCGTTCCGTGGTTGGTCTCGATGGTGGCATTGGTGTTGGCCATGTGGGGCTCCAGTGGTCGCGTTTTGAGTCCCGCACTGTAGTCCGTCCGACCTGCGCGTCAGGCTGCCCATATGCACTGGTACACCGACGTCATCAAGAAGTACGCGGTTTTCAACGGCCGGGCGGCACGTCCCGAGTTCTGGTGGTTCGTGCTGATCAACCTGATCATCGCCGCCGTCATCAACCTCGTTTTCAGCGCGATCGGTGGACGCAACACCGGACAGGTCGTCAGCGACATCTACTCGCTGGCCGTGCTGCTGCCCAGCCTCGGCGTCGGCATTCGCCGCCTGCACGACACGAACCGCAGCGGCTGGTGGTACCTGCTCGTGTTTATCCCGATCATCGGCTGGATCGTGCTGATCGTGTTCCTGGCAATGGCGAGCGACCCCGGACCGAACAGGTACGGCCCGAACCCGCAGAACCCCGACGCAGGCGCGGGCGGCATGCAGTTCGATCCGCAGACGGGCGAGCGCCTCTCACCCACGCCGCGCTTCGATCCGCAGACGGGGCAGCCCCTGACGCCGCCGTCCGACCCACCGGCCTGACGGCGCCCGCGCTCAGCGCGACGCGCAGCGGCCCAGCGCCGGCTCGGCGCCCACCCGCTCGTAGACGGCGCGGGCCTCACCCACGCGACCCATCAGCTCCAGACAGCGGGCCTGCTCGAACACGCAGCCGAGCCGCCGGAAGCCGGCCTCGGCCCGGGCCAGTGCCAGCTCGTCGCCGGCCAGGCCGCGGGCGCGATCGATCTGGGCAACGGCCCGCGGCAGCTGGTCGCTGCCGCTGAGCGCGTCGACCGTCGCAAGCGTCTCGTCCAGGTCGTCCCAGCGCCCGAGCGCGGCCTGCGCCTCGGCGGTGACCGCGAGCACCCAGATCCGCGAGAACGGCACCGACGCCACCCGCTCCAGGGCCAGCTGCGGCTCGCCGGCGCCGAGCAGCGCGTGCGCGACGATCAGATCGAACTGGGCCGGCACGCGACCGATCCGCCGCTCGATCGTGTCGGCCCGCTCGTTCTGGCCGCGCAGCAGGTGGACGGCCGCGGCCACGCCTCCGACCAGGCCCGGCACGTTCAGGCGCCGCCCGGGGCCGTCCTGACGGAACACCTCCAGGAAGCTGTCGTGGGCGCGCAGCGCGTCGTCCCAGCGATCCCAGTAGAAGTACGCCTCGACGCGGGTGCGCGCCGGATACGCCACCCACCGGCGATCGCCGCCGGCCACCAGCTCGTCGGCGAGATCCGCCGCCGCCACGGCTCCGGCGTAGTCGCCCAGCGCGGTGCGGTGGCGGGCCGTCGCCGCGCAGATGTCCATCTGCTCCTCGCGGAAGGCGATGCTCCGGATCAGCGACATGCGCCGCTCGAAGGCCTCGGACGCCTCCTCGAACCGGCGCAGCGCCACCAGCAGCGTCGCCCGCGCATCCAGCGCGGCCGAGATCACGAGCGGACCCGAGCGCTCCAGCCGCTCGGCGATCGCGAGCGCCTGGTCGGCCACCTCGAGCGCCTGCTCCTGCGGTGGGTCGGTGTGCTCGAATCGCCACACCACCAGTGCCTTGGCGACCAGCAGCCGGGCCTGCAGCACCGACGCGTCGGCCGATAGCGCATTGCGCAGGCCCTCGTCGATCTCTGCCTCGATCGCCTCGCGGGTGGGTGCCGCCCGCAGGTGCAGGCCGCCCCAGCGGGTCGGAAGATCGACCCACTTCCACGACAGCCGTGCCATGTCGTGCTCACCCAGGCCGGCTCGGTGGCCGTGCTCCAGCGCCTGGCCGTAGGCGTCGAGCGCGTCGTCCAGCTGCTCGGCCATCCAGTAGGCGTCGCCGACGGCCTCGGCCGCCAGCGAGCGGTCGCGCTCGCCGTTCGCCAGCGACTGGGCCAGCCCGGCCTGGCGCAGAGCCAGGCCGTGCGCGTACACCTTTCGTGCCTCCGACGCCGCCCGCAGGAGCATGCGGACGGCATCGGGACGTGCCTCCGACGTTCCCAGCGAGACGGCCGACGCGTAGTGGCCGGCCACGGTCTGCGGCTCGGCGTCGCGGCGGTCCTCCAGCCAGCGGGCCAGCTGCATGTGGATCCTGCCCCGCTCGCTGCGGGGCATCGTCTCGTAGGCGACGTCGCGAATCAGCACGTGCTTGAAGCCCCAGCCCGAGCCGAGCGCGATCAACAGGTCGCGGCGTGACAGGTTGGCGATCAGCCGCTTGTGCACACCCTCCGGATTGATCACCGCCAGCTCTTCGTCGCCGAACGTGCGGCCGATCACCGCCGCCCGCTGCATGAAGCGCTTCTCCTCGACCGGAAGCAGGTCGAGTCGTGCCGCGATCACCCCCTGCACGGTCAGCGGCATCGCGTCGCCGCCCTCAGCCGCCATCGCCAGCAGCTCCTCGAGGAAGAACGGGTTGCCCCCGGCCAGCTCGACCGCCTGCCGCGCGTCCTCATCGTCGGACGGCAGCGCCCCGGCCAGGCGCTGCATCTCGGACTGCTCGATCGCATCCAGCGTGACAACGGTGGCGTTCCGGATCCCAGAGCCCCAGTCCGGCCGCGCCCGCAGCAGATCGTCCCGGGCCATGCAGAGGATCACCAGCGGCCCGCGGATGTCGCCGGTGGCGAGCGACTCGACCAGGTCGAGCAGCGCCGGCTCGGCCCAGTGCACGTCCTCGAGCACCACAAGCACCGGCTGCAGGCCCGACAGCGCCGTCAGCACCAGACGCCAGGCGTCGCGGCCGCGGCCCATATCCTCGAAGTCGTCGTCGGGCGGCGGCGAAGGGTCGTCATCGCCGGACAGACCCGCGGTGCGAAGCACGTCGTCGATCTCCCGCTCGCGGCCGTCGCCCAGGAGCGCCCGCAGACGCAGCTCGGCCTGGCTTCGGGCCTGCTCCCGCGGCGCGTCGCCGGCGATGTCCGCAGCCCGCAACAACACCTCCGAGAGCGGAGCGTAGGGACCGCCCTCGCCGTAGGGCAGGCAGCGCCCCAGCCAGACGACCGGAGGCTGCGGCTGCAGCTGCAGCTCGATCACGACCTCCTCGGCCAGCCGGCTCTTGCCGATGCCGGGCTCGCCGATCACCGTGATCAGATGTGGGCGCCGGTGCTCCACCGCGCGCGACACCAGCGAGGTGATCAGCGAGAGCTCGCCCGTGCGTCCCACGAACGGGCCTCGGGAACGGCGACGGCGGTAGGCGGTGGCCGGCGCGAGGCCGGCCACGGCATAGGCGACGACCGGCCCGCCGCGGCCCTTCACGACCAGCGACCGCGGCTGCATGGTGCGAACGATCGGCTCAAGCGCCCGGAAGGTGGGCTCGCCGATCAGCACCTCGCCCGGCTCGGCGGCCTGTTGCAGCCGCGCGGCCAGGTTCACGATCTCGCCGGTGACCAGGAAGTCGCGGCCGGGCGTGGTGCCGGCGACGACAACGCCCGTGTAGATGCCGATCCGCAGGTCGCAGTCGACGCCGTGCCGGCGACCTACGCTGGTCAGCCGCGAGATCATGGTCAGGGCCGCGCGGACGGCCCGCTCCGGGTCGTCCTCGTGCGACTGGGGAACGCCGAACACGGCCATCACGGCGTCGCCGATGAACTTCTCGACCGTCCCGCCGAACGCGGCGGCGGCCTGCGACAGCTCGCTGTAGACATCAGCCAGCAGCGCGCGCAGATGCTCCGCGTCGACCCGCATCGCCAGCTCGGTGGAACCGGCCAGGTCGGCGAACAGCACGGTGGCCAGCTTGCGCTCTTCGCCTCCCGCCGACTCCGGGGTCAGGGGCCGGCCACAGTTGGGACAGAAGCGCGCGCCGTCAGGCACGGCGCCGCCGCACGACGGGCAGGTCAAACCGGGTGCCTGGTGCTGCGCCTGTCCACGACGATGGGTCCCATGAGGGCCGTAGGATACCCTTGCGCGGTTCCCTCTCCCGACCACAGCGAGGACCCATGAAGATCTCCACCTCCACGGCAGCGCCGGCGACGGCCAACGTCGACATGCTGGCCGTTGCCGTCGCCAAGCCGGTCGCGCTGGAGGGTGCCGTCGCGGAGCTCGATCGCGCGCTTGGCGGCACCATCGGGCGGCTGGTGAAAGCCGGCGAGATCCGCGGCGCGGCCGGACAGGTGACCGTGCTGCACACCGAGGGACAGGGCGTGCGCGCGCGCCGGGTGGCCGTGGTCGGCCTCGGCAAGCGGCCGACGGCCGACTCCGAGTCGGTGCGAAACGCCGCCGGCGCTGCCGCCCGCAGCCTGGCCGGCGTGCGCGGCCGCACGCTTGCGTTCGTGCTGGACGGACTGCCAGTGGACGCCGACGTGGCGGCCCGTTGCGTCGTCGACGGCGCCGTCATCGGCAGCTACCGGTTCGACCGCTTCAAGACGTCGAAGACGGCCGACCGGCCGAAGCCGCCCACCGGGCTGGTGCTGCTGTCGCAGGAGCGCGCCGCGGGCGCGGCAGGCCGCCGTGCCGCGGTGGCGGCAGAAGCCGTCAACCGCGCCCGCGACCTGCAGCACATGCCCCCCAACCTGCTCGGCCCGGAGCAGTTGGCGGAGCGTGCCCGTGCCATCGCAGCCGCTCACCCGACCATGCGGGTCGAGGTCTGGGACGAGAAGAAGATCGCGGCCCGAGGGATGGGAGCGTTCGCCGCCGTCGCCCAGGCCTCCAGCCGCCCGGCCCGGCTGATCGTGCTCCGCCACACCCCGCGCAGCACCGCCCGGACCGCCCGCGACGTGGTGCTCGGCATGGTCGGCAAGGGGCTCACGTTCGACAGCGGCGGCTACTCGCTGAAGCCTGCCACCGCGATGACCGGGATGAAGTTCGACATGTCGGGCGCCGCGGCGGTGCTGGAGGCGTCGGACGCGATCGCCCAGCTGCAGCTCCCGCTGAAGTTCATCTCGGTGGTGGGCTCCACCGAGAACATGATCGACACCAACGCCATGCGGGTCGACGACGTTGTCACGGCCGCCAACGGAAAGACGATCGAGATCACCAACACCGATGCCGAGGGGCGGCTGGTGCTGGCCGACTGCCTGCACCATGCACGCTCCCTGGGCGCGACGCACGTGGTCGACCTGGCCACGCTCACGGGCGGTGTCGTCGTCGCGCTGGGCGACTACCACGCCGGCCTGATGGGCCGCGACCAGGAGTGGGTCGACCGCATCATGAACGCGGGCGAGCGGGCCGGCGAGCACACCTGGCAGCTGCCGCTGCACGAGACCTACAAGCGCCTGTTCCGCTCCGACATCGCCGACATGGCGAACTCGTCGACGATGCGGATGGCGCAGGCGCCCTACGCCGGTCAGTTTCTTCAGGAGTTCGCCGGCGACGGACCCTGGGCGCACCTGGACATCGCCGGCACGGCCGACCTCGCGCGCTCGCGCGGCGACTACGTCGGCAAGGGCGGCAGCGGGTTCGGCGTGCGGCTGCTCGTCGAACTGGCCGAGGCGCTCTGCGGATGACGCTGGGCTATGACCTGTCCGACGAGCACGCGCAGCTCCGAGAGACGGTGCGCGCCTTCGCCGAGGGCCGGCTGGCGCCGGTCGCAGAAGAGCTCGACCGCGAGGGCCGGTTTCCGGCCGAGCTGGTGGAGGCGGCGGCGGAGCTGGGGCTGCTCGGCATCCCGCTGCCGGAGGCCGCGGGCGGATCCGGCTTCGACACGGTCGCCTACGCGATCGCGATCGAGGAGCTGGCGCGCGTCGACAGCTCCTTCGCGATCACGGTGGCCGCGCACACCTCGCTAGGCACGATGCCGATCCACCTGTTCGGCAGCGAGCAGCAGAAGCAGCGCTGGCTCGAAGACCTGGCCTCCGGCCGCGGTCTGGGCGCGTTCGGGCTGACCGAGGCGGGCGCCGGTTCGGACGCCGGCGCCACGCGCACCACCGCGCGGCTCGACGGCGGCGAGTGGGTGATCGACGGTTCGAAGATGTTCATCACCAATGCCGGCACGGCGTTGTCGAAGCTGGTGACGATCACCGCGCGCACGGGGCCCGACGAGGTATCGAACATCGTGGTTGAGAACGGCACGGCCGGCTACGACCAGTCGCCACCGCTGAAGAAGATGGGCTGGCGCTCGTCGGACACGCGGGAGCTTACGTTCACGGGCTGCCGGGTGCCGGAGCAGAACCTGCTGGGGCCGCGCGGCGACGGCTTCCGGCAGTTCCTCGAGATCCTGGACGGCGGCCGCATCAGCGTGGCGGCGCTGGGGCTGGGCATGGCCCAGGGCGCCTTCGAGCTGGGGCTCGGCTACGCCCGTCAGCGCGAGCAGTTCGGGCGCCCGATCGGGTCGTTCCAGGCGATCCAGTTCAAGCTGGCCGACATGGCCACCGAGGTCGAGGCGGCCCGCAACCTGGTCTACAAGTCGGCCTGGCTGAAGGATCAGGGCAGGCCGTTCGCGCAGCAGGCCGCGATCGCCAAGCTGTACACCGGCGAGCTGGCCCGCCGCGCCTGCAACGAGTCGCTCCAGATCCACGGCGGCTACGGGTTCATGGACGAGTACCCGATCAGCCGCTTCTACCGCGACGCGAAGGTGCTCGAGATCGGTGAGGGCACGAACGAGGTGCAACGACTGGTGATCGCCCGCGGCCTGGGTCTGTGAGCGTCCAGCAGTCGCTGATCGTCGGCGGCGTCGTGCTGGCGGTGGCGGTGGTGCTGGGCACGATCGTGGCGCGGCTGGTGCCGACCGGGTTCTGGCGTCGCAACGCCGAGGACCTCGGCATCATCCTGGGCTGCGCCTCCGCTCCGCTGGCGCTGCTGGCACGGTTCACGCACCACCGGTCGTGGCCGTACGCGGCGGTGATCGCGATCGCCTACGGCGGCTTCTACCTGATCCGGATGCGCCAGCTGCGAAACGCGGACCGCGATGGAGTGCGGCGGCTGCTGGGCCTCCACAAGGACGCCAGCTACGGCGAGGTGCTGCAGCAGGTCGAGCGGATCGAGCCGCGCCCGGTCACGACGACCGGGCAGGTGGTGCTGGTCGTGGCGGCCGTCGCCACGCTGGCGCTGGGCGTCATCATCGATCAGTTCACGGCGGCGCTTGCCGGCGTGGCGCTGGGGGTCGCGGAGGGCACCGTGCGCTCGACCTACCGGCGGTCGCTGAGCGCCAAGGTGCGCCGGATCGGCCACTGACCTCAGCGCATGCGGGTGACGGGATACCCGTTGCTGCGCACGAGCGCCACGATCTGCTCGGCATGGCCCTCGTCCCGGGTCTCCAGAATCAGCTCGATGCCTGTCTCGGCAACGGCCACCTCGACGCTCTCACGGTGGTGGCTTACGACCAGGATGTTGACGTGGGCGTCGGCGATCAGCTTCAGCAGCTCCATCAGCTGGCCGGGCCGGTCGATCAGGCGGGTGCGGATCACGAGGTAGCGGCCCTGGTTGGTGAGGCCGAAGCGGATCACCTGCATCAGCAGCGGCGTGTCGATGTTGCCTCCCGACAGGACGGCGACCACCTTGCGACCGCTCACGCGGCCGGCCAGGATCGCCGCCAGCCCGACCGCGCCGGCACCCTCGACCACGGTCTTGGAGCGCTCCAGCAGGTGCACCATCGTCTGGCCGATCTCGGCATCGGTGACCGTCACGACGTCGTCGACCAGCTCGCGCACGAGCGGGAAGGTGACCTCGCCAGGGCGCTTGACGGCGATGCCGTCGGCGATAGTCGTGGTCTGATGCACAGGCTCGATCTCACCCTTCTCGAGCGAGCTGACGTAGGGTGCGCACCCGGCCGCCTCGACGCCGATCACGCGCACCTGTGGATGCAGGGCCTTGACGGCACTGGCAACGCCGGACAGCAGGCCCCCGCCGCCCAGCGGCACCACCACCGTGTCGACGTCGGGCACATCCTCGATGATCTCCAGGCCGACGGTGCCCTGCCCGGCGATCACGGCCTCGTCGTCGAACGGATGCACCAGCGTCATGCCGCTCTCGGCGGCCTCCGCGCGGGCCGCCGCGAGCGCGTCATCGACGCTGTCCCCCACCAGCTCCACGCGTGCGCCGTAGCCCTCCGTGGCGCCCACCTTCGCCAGCGACGCGGCCCCCGGCATGAAGACGGTGGCGCCCACCCCGGCCGATCGGGCCGCGAACGCGACCGCCTGGGCATGGTTCCCGGCCGACGGCGCGATCACCCCGGCGGCGCGCTGCGACTCGGACAGCGAGCGCAGCTTGGTGTAGGCGCCGCGGATCTTGAACGATCCGGTGCGCTGCTGGTTCTCGTGCTTGAGGAACACCTCACATCCGGCCCACTGGGAGAAGGTCTGCGACCGGTACACCGGCGTGTGGTGGGCGACGCCGCGCAGGTTCTCGGCGGCCTCGCGGATGTCGTCCAGGGGGATCATGAGAACCGCGAAGGCTATCGGGTCGCGCAGCGCGGCGCGCTCAGCAAGTAAGCTCGCACCGTGGCCGGCGACCCCGCACAGCCCCCGCTCTACGCCCTCGTCGAGATCCCCAAGGGCAGCCGCAACAAGTACGAGTACGACCCCGCGCTGGGCCGCATGGTGCTCGACCGTACGCTCTGGACGAGCGTTGTCTACCCAGCCGACTACGGGTACCTGATGGATACGCTTGGGCGCGACGGCGACCCGGTGGACGCGGTGGTGCTGGTGGCGTCGCCGACGTTCCCGGGGTGCGTGATCCCGGTGGAGCCGATCGGCGTCTTCGAGATGACCGACGAGAAGGGCGAGGACGACAAGGTGCTGTGCGTGCCGTTCAAGGACCCGACCTGGAGCCACATGCACGACATCACCGACATCCGCGACTCGCTGCTGGACGAGATCGCACACTTCTTCGACGTCTACAAGGACCTCGAGCACGGCGCCGACACGGTGGTCGGCGGCTGGCACGGTCGCAGCTACGCGGACGAGATCATCGCGGAGGGACGCGCGGCGTTCGCAGCCGCTCCTCGCTAGCCGCCCAGCTTCAGCACCCGCGCCGCGATCTCCCTGGTGGCCGTGAGCGGATCCAGCTCGCGGGCGTGGACGCGGTCGAGCAACCGGCGCACCTCGGCGTCGCCTTCGACCGCCTGGCTGAGGCGCCGGCGCGCCTGTGCCACGGCCACCGCCACCACCTCGTGCTCGATGCTGCGGCGGCGGCGCTGCTCGAGCCCGCCGTCGCGCTCCAGGAACGCCCGGTGCTCGAGCACCGCTTCCCAAAGCTCGGCGACGCCCTCGCCGCGGATCGCCTCGGTCTCGACGATCGGCGGCTTCCACGGCCGGTCGCGGTCGAGCGAGAGAATCGAGCGGATCTCGCTGCGCATGGTGCGCGCGGCAGGGTGGTCGGCCTTGTTGATGACGATCACGTCGGGGATCTCCATCACGCCGGCTTTGAGCGCCTGCACGGAGTCGCCCGAACCGGGCATCAACACCAGCACGACAGTGTCGGCGATGGTGGCGACGTCCACCTCGCTCTGGCCGACGCCGACCGTCTCCAGCAACAGCACGTCCTTGCCGGAGGCGTCCAGCACCAGCAGCGCCTGCAGCGTGGCCTCGGAGATCCCGCCCAGGTGGCCGCGGGTAGACATCGAGCGGATGAACACCCCGGCGTCGAGGAAGTGGTCACTGAGCCTGATCCGGTCGCCCAGCACGGCGCCGTGCGAGAACGGGCTGGACGGATCGACCGACACCATGCCGACGGTCTTCTGGTCGCTGCGAAGCAGCGTCACCAGCGATGACAACAGGCTCGACTTGCCGACGCCGGGCGGCCCGGTGAAACCCGCCACCAGCGCGCTGCCTGTGTGCGGGTAGATCTCGCGCACGAGCTCGTAGGCCAGCTCGTCGCGGTTCTCGACGAGCGTGATGGCGCGGGCCACAGCCCGCTTCTCACCGGCCAGCACGCCGGCCTGGAGCGCCGGTAGGTCGAAGTCGCGGCGGCCGCTCATGCCGGCTGCAGCGACCTGTCGAGAGCCGTCAGGAAGGCGTCGTTCTCATCCGGTAGGCCGACGGTGACGCGCACGCAGGAGGGTGCGCCGAACGCGGCCAGGGGGCGCACGATCACGCCCTCGCGCTCGAGACGGTCGGCCAGAGCGGCCCCGTCCCCGACCTCTGCGCAGACGAAGTTGGCGGCGGCCGGATAGAGCCTTACTCCGCGGGCGCCCAGCTCGTGCTCCAGCCGCCGCCGCTCGACCTCGTTCTCGCCACGGCGGCGCTCCAGCTCCGTCTCGTCGTCCAGGCTGGCGACAGCCGCGACCTGCGCCAGCTCGGAGACGTCGAAGGGGCCGCGAACCTTGCCCAGCTCGGCAACGACCGGCGCAGGTGCGACGCCGTAGCCGATGCGCAGCCCGGCCAGGCCGTAGATCTTGGAGAAGGTGCGCAGCACGACCACGTTGGGCCGGCTGGCATGGGCGGCGATCGCGTCGACGTGGGCGGGGTCGGTGACGTACTCGTGGTAGGCGGAGTCGATCACGACCAGCACCCGGTCCGGCACGGCGTCGAGGAACGCGGCCAGGGCGTCGCCCGAGACGATGCCACCGGTGGGATTGTTGGGGCTGCAGACGTAGGCGATGCGGGTGGCGGCCGTGACGGCCGCGACCATCGCCTCGAGGTCGTAGCTGCCGTCGCGCAGCGGCACCGTGACCGGCGTTGCGCCCATCTTGACGGCGCTCAGGCGATAGCTGACGAACGACGGCCAGCCCATCAGCACCTCGTCGCCGGGGCGCAGGTAGGCCAGCGCCAGGTTCGCGATCACGGCATCGGCGCCGTTGCCGGCGGCCACGCGGTCAGGTGTCAGGCCGTGGCGAGCGGCCAGGCGCTCGAGCAGCTCGGCGCCGGCTTCCGGGTAGCGGTTGAGGCCCGGGATCGCGGCCGCGAGGGCCTCGGCTGTGGCCGGGAACGGCCCGCGTGGGCCCTCGTTGGATCCCAGCTTGACGATGCGCTCGAGGCCGTGCTCTCGCCGCAGCGCCGACGCCGGTTTGCCTGGCTGATACGGCCTCAGGTCTGCGATCTCGGGGCGTGCCTGCACGGGCGGGTACAGTACCAACCTGCTGATGGCCACCCGCGAGATCGGCATCTTTGCGCTGCCCACCGTGCTCGTCCCGGGCGAGCGCATGCCGCTCCACGTGTTCGAGGAGCGGTACAAGCAGCTGATCGGTGAGTGCCTCGACCTGGATCGGGACTTCCTGCTGCTGTACGCGGACGAGGGCGGGACGCGCGAGCTGGGCTGCGCGGCGCACGTCGAGCAGGTGCTGGAACGGTTCGAGGACGGCAGGATGAACATCATGGTCGAGGGCACGGAGGTGCTGCGGGTGGTGGAGATGACCCGGGGCCAGACGTACACGACGGCGATGGCGGACACGGCGGATGATGATCTCAGCACGGGCGAGGAGACGGAGCCCGTGATGGAGCTGTTCCGGCAGATCGCAAGCGCGGGCGGCGGTGACCCGGAGGAGGATCTGACCGCGAGCGGCCAGCCGCTCAGCTACGCGATCATGGCACGGGTCGACTTCCCGGCCGACGAGAAGCAGCGGGTGCTGGAGCTGCGTACCGAGTCATCGCGGCTGCTGGCGATCATCGACCTGCTGGCGCGCGGGCTGCAGGCGCTGGCCCAGATCGAGCAGATCCGCGAGCGGGCGCAGACCAACGGCAAGGTCCCGCACGGCGAGTAGTAAGCGCGGGCTGCTGAAGCACCCGCTGGCGGCGCTCGCGGCCGCGAACTGTCTGTACGCGGGGGCGTTTCCGGCAAGCGAGGTCGCGCTGCGCACGATCGGGCCGCTGACGCTGACGGGGCTGCGGTTCGCGATCGCGGCGCTGGTGCTGTCGCCGATCGCGGTGCCGGTGATCCGGCGGCTGTCCACCGGGCAGCTGGCGCGGATCGCCGCCGTGGCCTCGATCGGCTTGTGGGGCCAGATGGTGCTGATCTATCTGGGCATCAACCAGTCCAACTCGGCCATCGCCGCGATCATCGTCGGCCTCGAGCCGGTGCTGATCGCGGTCTGGGCGGCGCTGCTCCTGAACGAGCGGTTCGCGGCGCGGACGGCCGCCGGGCTCTGCATCGGCCTGGTCGGTTCGCTGCTGGTGGCAGGGCTCGGTCGTGCTGACGGCGCCAGCCTCGCCGGGCTGCTGTTTCTTCTGGGCACGGGCGTGGCGTTCTCGTGGTACACGGTCGCGAGCAAGTCGTTCCTGGGCATGTGCACCCCGGTCGAGCTGACGGCCGTGATCAGCGTCGCCGGGGCGATCTGGGCGCTGGCGCCGATGCTGGCCGAGATCGCTCTGGGAAACGGGCTGGACGGCACCGGGCCGCGCGGCTGGCTGATGGTGCTGTACCTCGGCATCGGTAACAGCGTGATCGCCTACTCGCTCTGGAACCGGGCGTTGCGCGGCCTGCCGGCGGCCGCGGTGGGCGCATCGCTGTACGCCCAGCCGATCCTGGGGGCGGGGCTATCCTGGCTGCTGTTGCGAGACGCGCTGCCGGCGACGTTCGTGCCGGGGGCGGTGCTGGTGCTGGCGGGCGTCTACGTGGCCTCATCGGCCCGAACCCCGGCTCCCGAGAGCCTGCCGGAACGCCTGCCGTGAGGGACGGGTGACCGCCGCCGTAACCGTCCCGTGACTGCGCCGTGACCGCCCGTTGGCAACCCCCGCGTCTGGCACCGGTGTTGCGCGCGGACGACCGTCATTTTGCTCAACCATGGGGTAAAACCGCCCAATTTGCTACGGTCGCCGTGGTGGTTCGATGCGGAACCGGCACGGATCGTGATCGCGGTGTGTCAGTCGAGGACAAGGCCGAAGCACGAGCGGCGGGGATCGCCCGCCGCCGAGAGCTCGCCGCGGTCGTCCCGGCGCACCGCGTTGGCGCCGCCGAAGTAGAGGTTCAGCCCGTCGAAGCGCACCAGCTGCTCGCCCCAGCGCTGCAGCCGCTCCAGCTGGTCGGGCTCGAGCCCGCCCTCGCAGTCGAGCCGGCCGCTCTCGACGTGGACCCGCGGGAAGGCCACCGCCTCGTCGATCGGCATGCCGTGCGCCACCACGTTCACGATCACCTGCGTGATCGCCGAGCGCAGCCGGTTCGACCCGCTCGAGCCGACCACCAGCCGCACAGCCCCGTCACGCTCGAGCAGCGTCGGCGCCTGCATGCTGGTGAGCCGATGACCTGGGCGCAGGTGCCGGCCGGCCGCCAGGTCCTCCTCACCCATCATGTTGTTCAGGTGCAGACCGGTGCCCGGGACGATCACGCCCGAGTGGCTCCCGTTCGACGCCGTGAATGCTGCCGCGTTTCCCTCGCCGTCGATCACCGAGATGTGCGTCGTGCCGCGGTCGCTTGCCAGCACGGGCGCCGCTGACGGCGCGCCCTGCAGCGCCCGCTCGATCTCTCGTCGCCCCTCCTGCACCTGCTCGCGCGACAGCAGGTGCGCCGCCAGCCCACCCCTGTGAAGCAGCCGCGCGAAGCGCGCGTCGCGCCGCCGTCCTGCGGCACGCATGGACTCCGCCAGCACCCGCAGCGACTCCGCCCGGCCCGGCCCGCGCCCCGGCGCGAACGGCTCCAGCGCCGCCAGCATGTAGGCGATCAGGACGCCGCCCGACGACGGCGGCGCGTTCGTCGTCAGCTCGTGCCCCCCGTACGCCGAGCGCAGCGGCCTCCGCCACACCGGCCGGTAGGACGCCAGATCGGCCATCGTGAGACGGCCGCCGTGCCGGTGCTGGTGGTCGACCATCGCCCGCGCCAGGTCGCCGCGGTACAGCACGTCCGGCCCATCCTCGGCCAGGAGCTCGATCGTGCCCGCCAGCTCCTTTTGCACGATCGCGTCTCCCTGCCTGACGTAGCGTCCGCCCGGGGCGAAGACCGCCGACGCCTCGGGCGTGCTGGTCAGGATCCCCCGGATCGCGTCGAACACCGCTTTCTGCCCGCCGTTGGTGGGCACGCCACGCGCCGCGGTCGCCGCCGCCGGCCTCAGCAGCTCGGCCCACGCGAGCCGCCCGTACCTGCGGTGCGCCGCGTGCAGCCCGGCCACCACTCCCGGCACCGCGCACGCCGCCGACCCCACGTGGAACACCTGCGTCGTTTGCTCGTCGAACGGCACCAGAACCTGCTCCACCTCGACCAGCCGCCGTCCTGGCGGCAGGTCGCGACCGGGGATGGCCGTGAACGCGTCAAGCAGTGCCGCCCTCCCCCGCGCCGGTCGCACCATCACGAACCCGCCGCCGCAGGGCCCGGTCAGAGCCGGCTCCGCCGCCCACGACATGGCGCCCGCCGCGACCACCGCGTCCACCGCCGTTCCGCCGGCTTCCAGCGCCGCCGCGCCGGCGCGCGCCGTCAGCTCATGGCCTGCGGCGATCGCGCCCCGCGCCATCGCGCGCTCCTACCCCTGCAGGAAGCTTGGCGGCTCGAGCAGATCGCTCGGCGGCGGCGCCTGCGGACGCTCGGCGCGAGCCTCCACGCCCGGGGATCCTGAGAACGAGAAGCCCGTGGCCACGACCGTCACCCACATCTGCCCGGCCAGCTGCTCGTCCACCGACGCGCCGAAGATGATGTTCGTGCGATCGTCGGACGCCGCACGCACGATCTCGGCCGCCTCGTTCACCTCGTGCAGCGACAGGTCGCTGCCGCCCGAGATCGAGAGCAGGATGCCGCGGGCGCCGCGCACCTCGTGGTCGATCAGCGGACTCTTGATCGCACGCGTCGCGGCCTCGGCGGCACGGTTCGGCCCCGTCGACATGCCGATCCCCATCATCGCCGTACCCGCATCCGACATCACTGCGCGCACGTCCGCGAAGTCGAGGTTGATCAGCCCCGGCAGGGTGATCAGGTCGCAGATGCCCTGCACGCCCTGGCGCAGCACGTCGTCGGCGATCCGGAACGCGTCGACCAGCGTCGTACCCTTCTCGAGCACGTCCAGCAGCCGGTCGTTGGGGATCACGATCACCGTGTCGGAGGAGTCGCGCAGCGCCTCCACGCCGCCCCGCGACTGCTGCCCGCGCCGGCTGCCCTCAAACCCGAACGGCGACGTCACGATGCCGACGGTGAGAGCGCCCACCTCGCGGGCGATGCGGGCCACGACCGGCGCCGCTCCGGTGCCTGTGCCGCCGCCCTCTCCGGCGGTCACGAACACCATGTCCGACCCGCGCAGCACGGTCTTGATGCGGTCATAGCTGCCCTCAGCGGCCAGCTTGCCGACCTCGGGGTCGGCTCCCGATCCGAGTCCCTGCGTCTGCTCGCGGCCGATATGGATCTTGGTCGGCGCGTCCGACATCTGCAGCTGCTGGATGTCGGTGTTGACGGCGATGAACTCGACGCCCTTCACATCGGACTCGATCATCCGGTTGACGGCGTTGCAGCCGCCGCCGCCCACGCCAACCACCCGGATCACGGCCAGGTACGGCTGACCGTCCGGGCGCGGGAAGCGCGAGGTGTCGGTCGGCTCGGGTAGGTCGATCAGCTGCGGACGGACGGCGTCGGCCGCCGCCGACGCTGCCGGAGCGGCCTTCGACTTGGCGCGGCCGCGCGGGGCCGGCTGCTCCTCGGCGTCCTTCTCGGCGCTCTGACTGGCCTCGGTCGCCTTGAACAGCTGGGCGAGCGGGCCGTCGCGCATGCTGTTGCGCTTAGCCATCTCGGAGTACCTCCCCCGCCAGATCCCGGTAGGCCTTGGCGGCCTTCCCCTTGGAATCGTACTTGAGCACCGAGGTGCCCTTCACGGGCGCCTCCGCATAGCGGATCGTCTTTCGGATCTTGGTCTCGAACACGAGGTCGCCGAAGTTCTCCTGAAGGATCTCGACCGCCTCACGCGAGTGCAGCGTGCGGCCGTCGAACATGGTCGGCAGGATCCCCGCGATGCGCACGTCCGGGTTCAGGTTCTCGCGGATCATGGTCAGCGTGTTCTCGAGCTGGATCAGCCCTCGCAGCGACAGGTACTCGCACTGCACCGGCACGATCACGCCGTCCGCCGCCGTGAGCGCGTTGATCGTGAGCAGGCCCAGCGACGGCGGCGTGTCGATCAGCACGTAGTCATAGCGGCCACGCACGGGCAGCAGCGCCTTCTGCAGCGCCCGCTCGCGGCCGATCATCGACGACAGCGCCAGCTCGGCGCCGGCCAGGTCGATGCTGGATGCGGCCAGGTCGATCTCGCGCTCCAGGATCACATCTTCCAGCGGTGTCTTATGCACCAGCACGTCGAACATGGTGCGGTCGAGCTCGTCGGGGTCGATGCCCTGGCTCATTGTCAGGTTCGACTGGGGATCGAGGTCCACGCACAGCACCCGCTTGCCGCGCTCAACCAGGGCAACGCCGAGGTTGAGTGTGGTCGTGGTCTTCGCGACCCCGCCTTTCTGGTTTGCGAGCGCGATCACCTGCCCCACAGCGAGTCCTCCAACGATCGTGAGATCCGGCCGGGTACGTCCCTCGAGAGCCGCGGCCGCTGCACCGGTTCCGAACTGCATCGGAACGCTGTTTCGTGCCTGGGCAGTCTATTCCTGCCCGGTTCCCCGGCTTGTCTGGCTACTGCCCGCGGTCGCGGGCGGTTGCGATCCGCTCGGCCGGCATCGGATGCGAGGCCGTCAGCGTGTGCCACAGCCAGGGCGGCTCCAGCTCCATCAGGTTCTGATCGACAAGCCGCTCGAAGGTGACCGCGTAGCGCTCCCCCTGGCCGGTGACGTCGACGGCGTAGGCGTCGGCCCGCCGCTCCAGCGCGCGGGAGTACGCCGCGCCCAGCGGCGACACCAGCGCCGAGCCGACGGTGAGGCCGAGCGCCAGCGACGGCAGCGACGTGAGGTGGCCCGGGCCGTCGGGCGACAGCTCGCGGACGCCCAGCCAGGCTCCGGCCATGCCGGCTGCCAGCGTCAGCGCGGTGATCCCCAGCAGCCGCCACACATCGCCGTGGGCGTGGTGGCCGAGCTCGTGCGCCAGCACCAGGCGGGTATCGGTGAGTCCCTCCTCAGCGTCTTCGCCCTCGGCGATGGTGTCGCCCACGTACACCCGCAGGGTCGGCCCCAGGCCGGCCACCATCGCGTTTGCGGCGGACGTCTTCTCGCCCATGTGGAGCAGCCGCATCTCCTTGACCGGCACGCCGCTGCTACGCACCGTCGCCCACAGCTCGTCGGCCATCGGCCCGTCGGACAGCGGCTCGCTCTTCATGAACAGCGGCAGCAGCAGCACCGGGAACAGCACCGACAGCGCCACGGACACCACCATCGCGCCGCCCCAGGCAGGCACCGGCCACCAGTTCGGCCACAGCCGGCCCAGACCCAGCAGGCCGAGCGCGATCAGGCCGCCCAGCACCAGGCCGATCGCTCGAGCCTTGGCCTGGTCGGCGAGCCAGCCGCCGGTGGTCTGCCGGGATAGGCCGTTCCGGCGCGAAAGCACCTCGCCGGCGTACCCGAACGGCAGCGAGATCAGCGGCAGCACGATGGCGAGCGCGACCACGCACCCCCACCCGCCCAGCCGATCCGCCCAGTGCACGATCCCGATCAGCACCACAAAACTGGCGGCGGAGTCGGCCCACGACAGCCGCCGGCGGGCCCGGTTGTAGACAGCAGCCTGGCGCTGCCTGAGCTGGTCGCCCTGCATGGTCAGGGGACCACGGTGAGCGCCGCGGGGGCCAGGGCGAGCTGACCGGGGCCGTGTCCGGCCTCGTGGTCGATCAGCCAGGCCTTGCGGGGCAGACCGCCGCCGTACCCGGTGAGCTTGCCGTCGGAGCCGATCACCCGGTGACAGGGCACGATGATCGAGATCGGGTTGCTGCCATTGGCAGCTCCCACCGCGCGCGCCGAACCGGGCCGGCCCACCCGACGTGCCAGCTCGCCGTAGCTGATCGTCTCGCCGTAGGGGATGTCGCACAGCGCTGACCACACCCGTTGCTGGAACGGCGTCCCGTGCGGGGCCAGCGGCAGGTCGAACTCGGTCAGGGTGCCCTCGAAGTAGCTGCCGAGCTGCCGTTCGGTCTCGTCCAGCACCGCGTCGTCGGCGGCGTCGCCAGCGCCCGGCCGGTGCTCCGGGAAGCGCGAGGTGTAGAGCAGCGTCAGCGCGCCGTCGCCGGCGCCGATCAGCAGCTGGCCGATCGGGGAATCGACGATCCGGTGGGCATCGGGCACACGCTCACTGTAGCCATGCGCTCCGCTATCAGGTCAGCCCGCGCAGCAGCTCGCGCGCGATCACCATCCGCTGGATCTGGTTGGCGCCTTCGTAGATCTGGGTGATCTTGGCGTCGCGCATCATCCGCTCGACCGGATACTCCTCGATGTAGCCGTATCCGCCCAGGATCTGCACCGCGTCGGTCGTCACCGCCATCGCCGTGTCCGAGCACATCAGCTTGGCCATCGCCGACGCCCGCGTCAGGTCCGGGCCGTCGATGCCCTCGTCGAGCATCACCCCGACGTCGTAGAGCAGCCCGCGGCTGGCCTCGACCTTGACCGCCATGTCCGCCAGCATGAACTGGATGCCCTGGTGCTCGGACAGCGGCTTGCCGAACGTCTCCCGCTCGGTCGCGTAGCGCAGCGCGTAGTCGAGCGCCGCCTGCGCGATGCCGAGCGCCTGGGCGCCGATCCCCGGCCGCGAGCGGTCGAGCACCCGCATCGCCGTTCGAAAGCCGCTGCCCTCCTCGCCGATCAGCGCCCCGGCCTCGACCCGGCAGCCCTCGAATACGAGCTCGCCGGTGGTCGACCCCTTGATGCCCATCTTCGGCTCGATCCGCGACACCGAGAACCCCGGTGCGTCGCGCTCGACCACGAAGGCCGAGATGGCGTCGCCCGTGCGTGCGAACACGACATAGGTGTCCGCCACGCCGGCGTTCGTGATGAATCGCTTGCTGCCGTCGATCACCCAGCCGTCGCCGTCGCGCCGTGCCGTCGTCAGCATCGCCCGGGCGTCCGAGCCCGAGCCGGCCTCGGTCAGCGCATAGGCCCCGATCCACTCGCCGCTCGCCCACCGCGGCAGGTAGCGCTGCTTCTGCTCCGCCGAGCCCGACAGCTCGACCGCGATCGCGCCCAGCGACTGCACGGCGAGCACCAGCCCGACCGTGGCATCGGCCCAGCTCAGCTCCTCGACCGCTCGCAGGAACGTGAGCGTCCCGGTGCCGGTGCCGCCGTACTCCGGCGCGAAGCCGAGCGCGAACACGTCGTTTTCGCGCAGCAGCTGCACCGCATCCCACGGGAACTCCGCCCGTTTGTCGACCTCGGCGGCGTGCGGCGCGATGTGGTCGCGGGCCAGCGTCCGCACCGCCTCGATCAGCGCCAGCTGCTCCTCGCTCTGTGGGTGTCGCACGCTCATGACTCGATCAGCTCCTCGGCCGCCGTGGTGATCGTCTCGAACCCGTCGGCCGTGACTGCGTACATGTTCTCGATTCCGACCGCGCCCCGCCCCGGGAACACGAACTTGGGTTCGACCGCGATCACGTTCCCCTCGACCATGGGTTCGTCGAACCCGGGCGCCAGCACCGGCAGCTCGTCGATCTCCATGCCCACGCCGTGGCCGAGAAAGCGGATCCTGCCGGCGCCGTGCCCCATGAAGTGCTCGTCGAGGCCGGCCCGCTCGGCCAGCTGCTCGGCCAGCTCGAACAGCGCGCTGGGTGCGGTTCCCGGCCGGATCTCGGGCTCGACCGCGCGCAGGATCTCGACCGCCTGGTCGTACGCGGCACGAAGGTCGGCAGGGAGCGGGCCGAGCGCGAACGTGCGCGTCTGGTCTGCCAGGTAGCCCTGATGGCCGCCCACCAGGTCGACGATCACCGGATCGCCGACAGCCAGCACGTGGTCGTCGGGCCCCTTGCCCAGCACCGGATTCGGCCCCGGCCCGCACAGCGGCGAGTCGGAGTAGCCGGGCACCGCGCCGCTGGGCCCGCACAGCACCTGCCCGTAGTGCATCTCCTGGTTGAAGCCGCGAAACCGCAGCTGTCCCTGGTGACCGGCGCCGCGCAGCACACGCTCGACATCGGCCTGCACCATGGCCTCGGAGACGCCCACCCGCAGGAGCGACGGTACCCGCTCTGCGGCCGTCCGCACCTGCTCGGCCGCCGCCCGCATCTGCTCGAGCTCCCAGCCCGTCTTGACCGCGCGCACCCCGCGCAGCGCCTGCGAGCAGTCGCCCAGCCGGTATCCGGGCAGCCGCTGCTGGTAGCCGAGGTAGCGCGCGGCGGGCAGCACATCCAGCTCGAGCCCGACCGTGGCACCGGCGTCCACGCCGCAGCCGGCCAGCGCATCCGCCAGCCCCGACAGCGAGCCCAGCCGCTCGATCAGCTCCAGCGGCGACTCCTCCCGGGCCCGCTCCAGCGTGCGCCGCACCAGCAGCCGCGGCCGGCCCGATGCCGGCACGATCAGGTGCGCCTGCTGGTTGGTGCCGGTCAGGTAGGCGAGGTCGGTGCTCTCGACGATCACGGCGGCATCCAGGCCGCCCGCCGCGAGGGCTGCCTGGAACCGCGCGAGCCGCCCCTCGATCTCCTCAGCCGCTATCACGCGGCGTAGACTACCGGCCGTTTGATCCTCCACAACGGCCCGATCTACACGATGGATCCGCGCCTGCCCCAGGTGCGGGCGCTGGCGGTGGCCGGCACGCTGATCGCCGGTGGGGTGGACGTGCGCGAGGGCGATTCCGACGCCGTCGGCCACGAACGGATCGACCTGGACGGCCGCTGCGTGCTGCCGGGGTTCACCGACGCCCACGTCCACTTCCTGGACTGGGCGCTCGAGCGCACCTGGCTCGACCTGCACGGCTGCCGCAGCCTGGCCGAGGCCTGCGCCGCGGTCGGCGTAGCCGCAGAGGGCGACGGCTGGCTGCGCGGCAAGGGCTGGCTGGGGGCGACATGGCCGGACGGGCCGCCGCACCGCGCCGCGCTGGACGAGGTCACCGGCGAGCGGCCGGCCGCGCTGTGGGCTCACGACCACCACACCCTGTGGGTGAACAGCGCGGCGCTTCGCGCGGCCGGTGCCGAGCACCCGACCGGCGTGCTTCAGGAGTGGGATGCCTGGCGCTTCCCGGTGCCGCCGGCCACGCCGCTGGAATGC
>JBJMJD010000015.1:0-28804 GCA_045806525.1 Gaiellales bacterium
CGTACCGCTCCACCGCCAGGCTGGCCCGAGACATGGCCGACGCGATGCGCTCCCGCGCCGTGATCGAGCAAGCTAAGGGCATGCTCATGGCCGACCAGCGGATCGACGCCGACCAGGCGTTCCAACGGCTCACCGAACTCTCCCAGCGCTCGAACGTGAAACTCCGAGACATCGCTCAACGGCTCGTCGATGAGCGCACCGATCCACCTAACCCAGCCTGAAGACGCACGAACGCGGGGGCACCCAACGTCTGGGGCCTCACAGCCCTCGCAGCAGCGCCGAGCCCGGCCCGCGACGCCGTCCCGGCCGAACAGCGCGGCACCGTTCCTATGGCAATACGGGCGCTCGACCCCAGGCGCGGGCTACCGCAGTTGGGCTGACCACGCGCACGGTCGAGGGTATCGATCGCACGGCGCTGAGATAATCCTTGGCGCAATAGAGCTCGATCCTCGTCGTCCAGTGGCCTCGCCAGTTGGGCCCGCGGCAGTTCCACCGGATCGCCCCGCTCAACCTGCGGCCGCGGACAAAGCGATACATCTGCACGACCCGCCACTGCCCCACGCTTGGCCGCATCAGGCTCGCCAGCAGCCTCGGTGAGGTGTAGTGCGCCGGCCACACCGGGGTCACGATCCGGTAGCAGTCCAGACCGGTCAGGTTGCAGGCGCCGCCATCGATCGAGTACGTGCGCTGAAACCACGGTGACCGCAGGCCCGAGCGCGTGTTGACATCGTGGCTGTAGGTTCGCCCGAAGGCAAAGCAGCCTGCGGTTACGTGCTGCTGAACCCGCGAGTCGCTGTGGTCGTCGGGATAGGCGAACATCCCCCAGGCAGCCCTGAAGCCGTGTCGTCGAAAGGCGGCGAGCGAGCCGCAGATATCGGCCCGCTGCTCGGAGGGCCGCAATCGCCGCACGTCCGTGTAGTGCCGGCCGGCGCTGATGAGATGGAACCTGTAGCGATGGTGCCATCGCTGCAGCGTCCGCCACCCGGCGTATCGGATGCGGCCGCGGCAGCTGGACCAACCTTGACCGGTGATGTCCAGCGCGACCGCGCCGGTTCCGGCATACCCGAGCCGCCACATCTGTCGCACGACGCTCCCCAGCGGCACCGCGCCGGGCGATGCCGAGCAGCCGGGGCCCGCCAGCGCGAGCTGCGTGCGCCCGAACTGAAGCGTCAGGAAGCTCTTCGACGCCGCAGAGGCCGGCGCGCCAGGCGCCGAACCCACCAAGAACACGAGGGCCGCCACAACCACCACCAGGTGGGATCCCTGGTAGACGATCGCCTTCATTCCGTCTTCCTTCGCTCAGAGCACCGGGTTGCCGCCGGTGACGGGGTACGCGCCGCCGGACATGTAGCTGGCCTCATCGGAGGCGAGCAGCACGTAGATCGGTGCCAGCTCCGCCGGCTGGCCCGGCCGGCCCAGCGGCACCTGCTTTCCGAACTCGGCGACCTGATCGCGCGGCATTGTGGAGGGGATCAGCGGCGTCCAGATCGGTCCGGGCAGCACCGCGTTTACCCTGATTCCGCGCTCACCCAGCTGCTGCGCCAGACCGGCGCTGAAGTTGGCGATCGCGCCCTTTGTCGCGGCGTATGGGACGAGCGTCGGCTTCGGCTGGTCGACGTTCACGGACGCGGTGTTGATGATCGACCCGCCGCGTTGCATGTGCGGAAGCGCAGCCTTGCAGAGCCGGAACATCGCGCCGACGTTCGTCTGGAAGTGCCGTTCCCATTCCTCGTCGGGCGTGTCCTCCAGTGATGCATATGTCCGCTGGTACGCCGCGTTATTCACCAACACATCGATTCCGCCGAACCCCTCGACGGCCGCTTCCACAACCGAGCGGCACTGTGCGGGTTCCGCCAGGTCTCCACGTACGAGCAGTGCTTCTCGACCCTCGCGCTCGATCCAGGCCGCCGTCTCGCGTGCGTCCTCGTCCTCCTCGAGGTACGCGATCACGACCTGGGCACCCTCACGGGCGAATGCGATCGCCACCGCGCGCCCGATCCCGCTGTCACCACCGGTCACGATCGCTCGCTTTCCCGCGAGCCGGCCGTGGCCGACGTAGCTGTGCTCCCCGTGATCAGGAGTCGGCTCCATCAGCCGGGTCAGGCCGGGAGGGGCTTGCTGCTGAGCTGTGGCGTCATTCGGCATCGACGCCGTACTGCCCATATGTGGAAGCGACGAAACGCGGGCTCCCCGCCGGCACGACGCGGCATCCGGCCTGGCCGTCGAAGTGATTTGAGGGCGCGCGTGGCGGCCCGAGCATCGGGCCACGTTCACTGCGCTTATCCTTGCGTCCCGTCTTCCGGCCCGGGAAGCTCATCGTCGGGTAGTCGTCGTTCACTCGTCGATGGGCTGCGCGTGTTGGTGCGGAAATCGGGCGGCTTGATCGCGTCCGCCAACGCCTCCCCTGCGCCGTCGGGGTCGGGCTTGGCGGCCTCTCTAATCGCCTCGTCTGGCTCGGTACCTTGCTTCTCGCGTTCGTCCGACATTGAACCCTCCTGGGATATGCGACTGACGTCTGCGCATACCCGGTCTTCACCGGATTCAACCGCCCGCGGGGACGCTACGCACGCCGCGACTCGAGAAACCATCACCACCCGTGGTGCTAGGCACCGCTGCCACCCCCCGAGTACTTGCTCGGGCACTTGGTGACCAGCGAGTCGGGGTTGGCCACGAACTGGCCGTTCACCATGTGCCCGGTGACGATGATCCGCCGGCCCTGCTGGAAGGCGTCCGGCACCGAGCCGCCCGAGTAGCGCACCGGCACGGTCTGCGTCGACCCCTCGTCCTTCACGACCATCGTGAACGGTGCCTGCGCGGTCGCGCAGTCGACGCCCTCGCAGCGGACCGCGGTGCCCGTGAGCTGCACCGTGTGCTTCGCGGCGCCGTCCTTGTCGGCGCGCAGCTGGCTGACGGTGACGACCAGCTGTCCGGAGCCGCGGGCGACCTGATAGACCAGGAACACCGCCAGCAGAGCTGCGACGGCTAGCGCGATCACCAGGCGCGGAGCGGCAGTCATCGCCGTCAGGGTATCAAGGGCGTTCGCCGTTCAGCCGCAGGGCGGGTCACGCAGCGGTGTCGGGCACGGCGTAGCCAAGATCCAGGCACAGCTGCCCGCGCTGCGTTTCGCGCAGGGCATCGGTGTAGCCCTGGCCGTAGGCGGCGCGCAGGAACCACCCCAGCAGCTCCATATCGAGGTGCTCGGGGCGCAGCTCGAACAGCTCAGCCCACAGCTCGGCCAGCCGGACGTCGATCGCCATCGCCAACGTGTCTTTGCGCTCGCTTGCCATCAAATCACAGCGTAGGTGGGCGATCGGACGGAGTACCACGCGATCTGGGCGGCGACCGCGCCGCTTCGCGCCGATAGACTCGCACCATGCCCAATCTCGCCACCTGGCTGGCGTTCGTCGCGACGGCGCTGGTGCTGCTCGTGATCCCGGGGCCGGCCGTGCTCTACATCGTGTCGCAGAGCGTTGAGCACGGGCGTCGCGCCGGCCTGATGGCCACGCTCGGCGTGCACTGCGGCACCCTGGTGCACATCACCGCGGCCGCGCTCGGGCTGTCGGCGATCCTCGTGTCCTCGTCGATCGCGTTCGGGGCGGTGCGCCTGATCGGCGCCGCCTACCTGATCTACCTGGGCGTCCGCACCCTGGCCGACCGAACCGCCCGTGCGCAGGCGCCGCAGCCGCGCGAGACGCGGCTGGGACTGATCTTCCGCCAGGGCATCCTGGTGAACGTCACCAACCCGAAGACGGCGCTGTTCTTCTTCGCCTTCCTGCCGCAGTTCGTGAACCAAAACGGCGCGCCGATCCCGGAGCAGATCGTGGTGCTGGGGCTGACATTCGCGGTGCTGGGCCTGATCACCGACGGCACCTGGGCGATCGCGGCAGGCAGCGCTGCCGGCTGGGTGAAGGGGCGGTCGACGGTGCGCAGCGTGCAGCGCTGGGTGACCGGGTGCATCTTCATCGGCCTGGGCGTGGCGACTGCGCTGGTCGGATCCGAGAAGCGCTAGATGATTGATTCCACGGGATGCGTGGATGCTGGGCGCAGTATGGGGCGCGTTGGACGTCGGGAGGTCTAGCCCAGATCGAGGCCCTCGAAGCGGGCAAGGGCGGCGGCGTCCTCGAGCAGCAGCCTGGCGTCGTCCGCCGACGGCTGGTCCCACAGCCGCTGAGCGACCACCATGCGCCGCCCGCTGGTGCGAGACGACCACACGCCGATCGCGCTGCCGGACACGGTCACCACGGCCTTGATCCAACCGTCCCGCCGCACCTCACGGGAGTGGACGGCGGGCACGGCGAACTCGCGATCCTTCCAGCCGAGCGTGTAGGCGTCGAACGCGCCCAGCAGGCGCGGCGGCGGCTCCGCCGTGCGCCGAGTGCCGCGGATCAGCATCGCCATTGATCCGAACTCGCGCAGCTCGCCGCCGATGGCGGCAAAACCGGCGTGCGCGTCTCGCAGCGGCAGCCCCGCCCACAACGCCAGATCTGCGGGGGTGGCGGGGCCATGGCCGCGTAGGTAGCGCCGCGCGAGCTCAGCCAAGGCCCGGTCCCGGTCGGCTCCGCGAAGCTCACCAGCCGGGCTGGTACCCAGCCAGTCACGGGTGAGCACGAACGTCTGGCGGCCGCCGACCATCGGCCCGCGCACCGTTGCCCCGGCCGCGCCTGACTGGAACAGCAGGTGCACGAGCGCCTGGCCGCCCGGAACGAGGTCGCGGCCGGCCAGCATCCGGCCGATCGCACCTCGCTCCATCGGGCCGTCGCTGAGCGCGCGCTCGATCAGACGCACGGCTTGCGCGGCGCGGCCTGGCGGAAACCCCTCCTGCAGCAGGCGCCGCGCGTTCGCCTGGCGCTGCGGCGGCCCGGTCAGTCCCAGCAGCCATGAATAGTCCTCCGGATCGACCATGTGCAGGGTGCCGCGGCAGAGCCACCCGATCACGACCTCGCGCCGGTCGAGGGCGTCGTTCACGCCGGCGGCGGAGATGCCGGTGCTGCGAGCGCGCACGGCCAGCCGGGCGGCGCGCAGATCCTGCGCCTGCAGGGCCAGCAGCTGGCGCGGCACCGTGGCCACACCGCGGGCGGGAGGGCCGGCCAGAAGCTGCGCGGTCGCCCGCATGCGCCGGATGCGTGCGGTGGCGTGGGCGGCCATGTGCTTGACGATAACCGCACTCGATAGCTAGTCGCTCGTTAGCCCGCTCCTCGACTGCAGCCGCGGACCCAGCTCCACGGCCGCGAACACTACGAAGAAGATGGCGGTCGTCGTGAGCACGACGGCGCCGCCGGATGCCACATTCCACCAGAAGGAGATGTATAGGCCGATGACACCGGCCGCCACGCCCAGCACCGCGGACAGAAGCTGCATGGTGGCCAGCCGCCGGGTGACGAGCCGGGCGGTGGCCGCCGGGGTGACCAGCATCGCCAGCACCAGGATGTTGCCGATGGCCTGCAGCGAGACCACGATTGCAAGCGTGATCAGCCCCAGCAGCACCAGGTCGAGCAGGAACACCGGATAGCCCATGGCCAGCGCCATGTCGCGGTCAAAGCCGATCAGCGAGAGCTCCTTGTTCAGCAGCACGGTGGTGACCACCGCGACGGCTGTCGTGCCCGCAGCCAGATACAGGTCGCTCTGCGAAACGGCCAGGATCTGGCCGAACAGCAGGTCGGCCACGTCGCGCTGGTAGGCGGCCAGGGTCGAGACCAGCACCACGCCCAGCGCGAACATCGCCGCGAACAGGATGCCGATGGCCGTGTCCTCGCTGACGCGCCGGCCACGGCTGACGGTGGCGATACCGAGCGCCGTGATCAGCCCGACCACCAGCGCCCCCAGCAGGATGCTGCGGCCAAGCGCCACCGCGACCACGATGCCTGGGAACACGGCATGCGTGAGCGCGTCGCCGATGAACGCCAGCCCGCGCAGCACCACGTAGCTGCCCAGCACACCCGAAGCGATGCCGGTCAGCACGATCGCCATCAGCGCGCGGCGCATGAACTCGAACTGGAGCGGGTCGGTCAGGTAGTGCATGTCAGTGGCTGTGGTGGCCCTCCGGCGCGAGGATGTGCACTCCCCCCACCACCAGCATCGCGCTGCCGTAGGCCTCGGCCAGACGCTCGGCGCTGAGCGCGTGCGCCGGCGGCCCGTACGAGATCACGCGGCTCGACAGCAGGCACAGCAGGTCGCAGTTGGCGGCCGACCAACCCAGGTCGTGCGTCGACACCACGACCGTCCGCCCCTGCTCGCGCAGGCCCCGCAGCGTCTCCAGGAACGCGGCCTCGGTGGCAGCGTCCGCTCCCGAGAGCGGCTCGTCCAGCAGCAGCAGCGACGCCTCCTGCATCAGCGTCCGTGCCAGCAGCACCCGCTGGCGTTGACCTCCCGAGAGCTGGCCGATCTGACGGCTCGCCATGTCCACGAGGCCGACCGCGTCCAGCGCCTCGTGTGCCGACCGCCGCTCCGACGCCCCGGGGCGCCGCAGCCAGCCGGTGCGCCGATATCCGCCCTGCAGGGCGACGTCGAGCGCGGTCAGGGGAAAGTCCCAGGCGGCCGGGCCCAGCTGCGGCATGTACCCGACCGGCACCGACACGTCGACGGTGCCGCTGCGAGGCGACAGCATGCCCAGCAGCGTCCGCAGGAGCGTCGTCTTGCCGGCTCCGTTGGGGCCGATCAGCCCGATGATGCTGCCGCGCGGCAGCTCCAGCGAGACGTCGTCCAGGGCGACGTGCCGGCCATAGGCGACGGTGACCCGGTCGAGCAGCGCGGCGGCTGTGGCCGGCGCTGCGCTAGGCGGGCTGCTCATCGGCCCCGGCACAGGCCTGGCACCGCGCAGGCAACGAGGCCAGCGCCGCATCGAGCAGGTCGAAACCGGCGCTGCGGGCCGACTCGCGGGCCGGCTCCAGCGCGCAGCCCTCGAGCAGTGCGGTGACGCCGCAGTCGACGCAGACGACGTGATGGTGGTGGCCCTGCGCCGCGCAGAGCACGTAGACGGCCTCGCCGCCACGCGTGCCGGCTTCCTCGGCCCAGCCCTCCTCGCGCCAGCGCTCCATCGTGCGATAGGCGGTCGTGAGCCCCAGCCTGGGGGCGGCGTCGCGGGCGGCGGTGTGCAGCTCGCGCACGCTGAAGGCGCGGTTCATCGCGCGGCCGGCGTCGAGCAGCGCCAGGCGGTTCTTGCGGTTGCGTCCCGGTTCCACGACCGGAACTCTACTGGTAACGGTGCCCGTTCGCAACAAACGATAGTGAAACCGATTGTCATTATGCTAGGCTGACCGGCCCGTGCCCCGCATCCGCCTGCTCACGCTGCTCGCCCTCTGCCTGCTGCCTCTGGGTTGCACCACCACCCACATCGCGAGCTCGACCCGGGGGCAGATCACCGTCGTCGCCACCACCACGCAGATGCAGGACCTGGTGCGGCATGTGGGCGGCGACAAGGTGCACCTGGTGGGCATCCTCAGGCCAAACGTCGACCCGCACGACTTCGAGCCCAGCCCCAGCACGGCGATCGCCCTGACCGCCGCGAAGCTGATAGTCGAATCGGGTGTCGGGGTGGACAGCTGGGTCGACGGGCTGGTGGCGAACGCCGTGCCGGGAACGCCGGTGTGGGTCGCGTCACAGGGGCTGCCCCTGCGGACGGGCGACTCGTCGGAGCCGGACGGCGACCCCCACTGGTGGCACGACCCGACGTTGTTCGAGCGGGCGGCGACCGCGCTGGGCGAGCGGCTGGCGACGATCGACCCCCTACACGCCGATGCCTACCGCGCCGCCGCGCGCGACTACGTGACCCGGATCCGGGCGATGGACGCCGCGAACATGCGCCTGATCGCGACCGTCCCGCGGGGCGAGCGGAAGCTGGTCACCAACCACGACGCCTTCGGCTACTTCGCGGCGCACTACGGGATCACGGTGGTGGGCTCGGTGCTGCCGTCGCTCTCGACAGTCGCCCAACCCAGCGCCAAGGACGTGGTCGATCTGATCGGCAAGATCCGGGCACAGCACGTGCGCGCCATCTTCACGGAGTCGTCGCTGAACCCAGCGCTCGAGCAGCAGATCGCGTCGGAGGCCGGCGTCAAGGTGTACGCGAACCTGTACGGCGACACGCTGGGGCCGCCGGGGTCGCCCGGTGCCACGTACGTCGGGATGGAGCGCTGGAACATGCGGGCTATGGTGGCCGGGTTCCTGGGCACTCCCCCGCCCCGGCCGTGATCCGCTAGCCGGACGCCGCCTCGGTCGCGAGATGCGTCGCGATCACGTCAGCATCCGCCATGCTGACCAGCAGCCGCGCGTACTCCTCGCCCGCGACCTCCACCACCACCCCGGGGCCGTGGCCGTGCACGACGGCGAAGTCCTTGCCGAAGCCGCCCTGCCACGTGCCCACCGCCAGCGTGCCGGGAACACCCGTGCCGGGCGCCCGCATGCCACGCAGCTCCTGCCACAGGTCGTCGACGGATCGGGCACTCGTGACCGCCGAGAGGGGCAGCCGCACGTCACCGTGCAGGCCTTCCGTCTTCTCGACCGAGGACAGGTGCAGCACCAGCTCGGACTCCTCGATCTGCAGCTCCGCCATGCGCCGAGGGTAGCACCGGCCCGCTGGCTATCCTGTCGCTCCCCGCCGTGACCAGCCACCTCCAGACTCCCGCCGGAAAGCCGCGCGCCCGCTCGCTGGGCGTGCCGTTCGCCGGCACTCCCGGCGAGTGGAACGCGATCACCGATGTGCCGGGGGTCGAGGTCGGGTACCGCACGCTGATCGAGGCCGAGAGTGTGCGCACCGGGGTGACCGCGATCCTCGCGCGCGGGCGCGATCGCAGCGCCGATCCCTGCGCTGCCGGCGTGTTCTCGCTGAACGGCAACGGCGAGATGACCGGAGTGTCATGGGTCGAGGAGTCCGGCACCGTCGCGTGGCCGATCACGATCACGAACACGCACGCGGTCGGGATCGCGCACGAGGCCACGATTCACTGGGCGGTGCGCCGGTTCACGGAGCTGGGGGAGCTATGGCTGCTGCCGGTTGCGGCAGAGACGTACGACGGCTACCTGAACGACATCAACGGCGGGCACGTGACCCGGCAGGTCGTGATCGATGCGATCGAGGCGGCGGCCTCGGGTCCGATCGAGGAGGGCTCGGTCGGCGGCGGCACCGGGATGAACTGCTACGCCTTCAAAGGCGGTTCCGGCACCGCATCGCGCGTTGTCGAGCTGGGCGACGGTCGCTACACGGTGGGCGCCTTCTTGCAGTGCAACTTCGGAAAGCGGGCGGCGCTGACGATCGCCGGCCGCCCGCTGGGCACCGAGCTTGCCGAAGACAACCCGATCGAGGAGTCGTACCGGACGCAGCCCGGCGCCGGGTCGGTGATCGCGGTCCTCGCCACCGATGCACCGCTGCTACCCGGCCAGTGCCAGGCCCTGGCACGGCGGGTGCCGCTGGGACTGGCCCGCACCGGCGCCAGCGGGTCGCATTTCTCGGGCGACCTGTTCCTGGCCTTCTCGACCGCCAACACGGGCGCCTTCGAGACCGGATTCCCGGACGGCGATCCCGCCCCGTCGTCGCTGCGGTTCCTGCAGTGGAAGTGGATGGACGAGCTCTATCAGGCCGTCGTGGAGTCCGTCGAAGAGGCGACGGTGAACGCACTGGTCGCCAACGAGGAGATGACCGGGCGCGACGGGCACCGGTCGCCGGCCCTTCCACGTGACCGGGTGGCTGCCGTGTTCGCAGACCGATAGCCACGGCGGCGGACGAGCGCCGGTGCCATTCGCGCCGTAAGATCCCTGCCGTGAGCGAGGCCATCATCGAGGGGCTGCGCACGGTGCCGATCTTCGCGGCGCTCGACGACGACGCGATCGCTCGCGCCGCCGCCATAGCCGCGATCGACGAGCACGCCAAGGGCTCGGTGCTGATCGAACGCGGGCTGCCCGGGGCCGGCCTGTTCGTGATCCTCGACGGCACCGTGGCGGTCGAGCTTCAGCACCGCACCGTCGAGTTGGGACCGGGCGAGTTCGTGGGAGAGCTGAGCCTGCTCAGCGAGCACACCACGCGCAGCGCCCGCGTACGAGCCGCCAGCGACGTGCGCGCCATCGCGATCGCACGTCACGAGTTCGTGGCGCTGCTGAACACGTATCCACAGATCGCCGTGGCCATGCTGCCCTCGCTGGCGCAGCGGCTGCAGAACCTGATCGAGCATCCGGCCTGAACGCCGGATGCACGCCGGTGAGCGAGCAGCACGCACCATGCAGCGCCTGTCCCAGCTGGCTGAGATCGGCCGCGACGGCCGTGCGGGAGCACATCGCCCCGGCCTGAGCGCCTCCGAGCAAACGGCCTGCGAGCTGGTTGCGGCCTGGCTGGAGCAGGAAGGCCTGGAGGTCAGCTGGGACGCGTGCGGCAACCTGTACGGACGCCTGGCCGGCAGCGATCCGGCCGCGGGCGAGATCTGGGCCGGATCGCACCTCGACACCGTTCCCAACGGCGGTCGCTTCGACGGGGCGCTGGGCGTCCTGGCCGCGCTGGAGGCGGTCGCGCAGCTGAACGATTCGCCGCCGGCCGCCACGCTGTGTGTGGCCGTGTTCCGCGACGAGGAGGGCTGGCGGTTCGGCGAAGGCTGCTTCGGCAGCCGCTGCCTGTGCGGCACCGTGAGCGATGCCGACCTGCGGGCGACCGACGCCGAAGGCGTGTCGATCCGCGAGGCGCTGGCGGCGCTCGGCTACCGGCAGCCGCTCGGCGGTGGCGCGCTGCCGGCCGCATTCGTCGAGGTGCACATCGAGCAGGGCCCGGTGCTGGACCGGCGAGGACTGGCCCACGCGGTGGTCACGTCGATCGCGGGCATGTCCGGCTTCACCGCGACGATCACCGGCAGCCCCGGGCACGCAGGCACCACGCCCATGGCGGGGCGGCGCGACGCGCTGCTGGCCGCCGCCGAGTTGGCGATCGCGCTCCGTGAGCGAGCGATCCGGATCGCCGGAGCGGTCGTGACGGTCGGCAAACTGACCATCGCCGATGCCGCGGCCAACGTGATTCCCGGCCAGGTCACGATCTCGATCGATGCGCGCTGTCCCACCGCCGAGGGCCTCGAGCAGCTGATCGATGGGCTGGGAGAGGCGTGCGAGCAGGTTGCGGCGTCCAGCGGCTGCGGGGTCACGCTCGACCCGGTCTGGCGCAGCCGGCCGGTGCCGATGTCGGAACGTGTCGGCGACGCCATCCGGCATGCGGCCGCGGCCGCCGGGCTCGAGCTGGCCGACCTGTCGTCAGGTGGCGGTCACGATGCCGGGATCCTGGCCGAGGCCGGCGTCGACAGCGGCATGCTGTTCGTCCGCAGCCGCAACGGCGGGGTCAGCCACCGGCCGGAGGAGCTGACCGACGAGGAGGACGTCGCCACCGCCATCCAGCTGCTCGCTGGCACACTGGCGACGCTGAGCGCCGCGGTGTAACGAGCCCGCCTGAGTGGGCTGACCTATTGCTGCGGCCGGCATCGCCATAGCTATGCAGGTGCTCGCGGTAGCCTGGCGACCCTGAGCGGCGCTTGCTAGGCTCGGTCCCGGCCATGCACCGACCGGACCACTCACCATCGTGAGCGGCAAGCGCACCGTCATCGCCGGCGGCACGCTGGCCACCGACTACGGCGTGTTTGCGGCCGACGTCGTGATCGAGGATGGCCGCGTCGCCGCGGTCGCCGACCAGGCTGAGCGCAGCGGCGCCGACGAGCTGATCGACGCCTCCGGCCTGGTGGTGTTGCCGGGCGCCATCGACATGCACGCCCACTTCGAGGATCCCGGCCACACCGAGCGTGAGGACTTCACCACCGGCACCATGTCGGCCGCGGCCGGTGGGATGACCACCGTGATCGAGCACCCTCTCACCTATCCGCCCGTCACCACCGCCCAGCTCTATCGCGAGAAGCGGGAGATGGCGAAGCAGAAGGTGGTCACCGACTTCGGCCTCTGGGGTGCGCTGACCGCGCCCTCGATCCCCGAGATCAAGGATCAGTGGGCCGAGGGTGCGGCTGGGTTCAAGGCCTTCATGCCGATCTCCGACCCCTCCTACCCCCACGTCACGGATGCCGAGTTCCTGGACGGCATGCGGGAGGTGCAGGCCGTCGGCGGCCTCGTGCTTGTTCACGCCGAGAGCGACTCCCTGTTGCAGGCCGGTCTGGCGCGGATGCAGGAGCAGGGCCGCACCGATCCGATGGCCCACCACGAGTCACGCCCGCCCTTCGTCGAGGAAGAGGCCGTCCACCGGGCGCTCTACCTGGCCGCCCACGCCGACGTGCGGATCCAGATCGTGCACGTCTCCAGCCCGGTCAGCGCACAGCTGGTCGCCGACGAGAAACGGCGCGACCGGCCTGTGACGATGGAGATCTGCCCCCACCACCTGCTGCTCGACCTCGACGACCTCGTCCGGCTCGGCCCCTACGGCGTGTGTGCTCCGGCGCTGCGTGACCGCGCCCTCGTCGAGCGGCTGTGGTCGTTCGTGCTGGACGGAACCGCCGACTGCCTGATCTCCGACCACTCCGCCTACACCCTGGAGGAGAAGGAGCCGGGCTGGGACAACATCTTCGACGCGCTGCTGGGCTGCCAGGTGATCCAGGAGACGGTGCCGCTCGTGCTGGACGAGGCCTACCACCGTCGCGGCATGGCGCTGGACGCGTTCGCGCGCTTCTCCTCCACGAACCCGGCCCGCATCGCCGGGCTGTATCCCCGCAAGGGCACGCTCGTGCCCGGTTCCGACGCCGACCTGGCGCTGTACGACCTCGAGACCGAGTGGATGGTGGACGCCCGCTCACAGCAGTTCTCGAAGAACCCGTGGTCGCCCTTCGACGGGCGGCGCCTGCGGGCGCGGGTGGTGCGCACGCTGGTGCGCGGCGAGAGCGTGTACGCCGACGGCGAGATCCTGGCCGAGCCGGGGTCGGGCCGCTTTCTGTCCTGCCAGGAGGATCACTCCCTGGGCGGTCACCCGACGGCGACGGCGGGCTGAGGTGTTCCGGCTGGCGCTGATCAACCCCAACACCGACGAGCACCACACCGAGGCAATGGGCGGTGTGGCGCGCGCGGCGCTGCCGGAGGGGTGCGACGTGACCGCCGTCAACCCGAACCGAGGCCCCACGTCGATCGAGAGCGCCGCCGACTCGGTGGTGGCAGCGGCCGAGGTGGCAGCGCTGGTGCGGGCGCTTCCCGACTACGACGCCTACCTGATCGCGTGCTTCGGCGATCCCGGCCTCGACGCCGCCCGTGAGCTGACCGCCGCGCCCGTGGTCGGCATCGGCGAGGCCGCCTACATCGCCGCGTCGCTCGTGGCCAAGCGGTTCGGCGTGATCACCACGCTGCCCCGCACCATCCCCGCGCTCGAGGAGGGCATCGACGCGCTCGGCCTGCGGTCCCGTTGCGCCGGGATCGTGCCGCTGAACATCCCCGTTGCCGAGCAGGGCAGCGCCCACCCGGACACGACGTCTGCGGTCGTCGCGCTCGGCACGCGCCTTGCGGCGGACAACGGCGCCGACGCGCTGATCCTGGCCTGCGGGGGCATGGCCGACGTGGCGCGCGCGGTCGAGGACGAGGTGGGAGTGCCGGTCTGCGACGGCGTCTCGTTCGGGGCCGGCCTCGCCCACTCGCTGTGGCGAAGCGGCCTTCGCACCAGCAAGGCCTCCGCGTACGCGGCGCCGGAGCCGATCCCATACGTCGGCATGCAGGGCTGACACATGCGAGCCGCGACGTTCCGGGAGTACGGCGGCCCCGAGGTGATGCGCTGGGAAGAACTGGACGACCCGGGCTGCGGCCGCGACGAGGTGATCGTGAGGGCACACGCCTGTGGCCTCAACCACAGCGACCTCGACTCGCGGGCGGGCAGCTCGCGCTGGCCGTTCACGATGCCCTGGGTGCTGGGCGCCGAGTTCGCCGGCACCGTCGTCGCGGTGGGGGCCGAGGTCGAGGGCATCGCCGACGGCGACCCGGTCACGGCCTACCAGCAGTTCGCGTGTGGCACGTGCGCGGCCTGTGTGAGCTGGCGGCCCGACCTGTGCGAGCGGTTCGTGGTGTTCGGCACCGATCGCTGGGGCGGCTACGCAGAGCTGGTGGCGGTGCCTGCCCGTGCGGTCATCCCGTTGCGCTCCCCGGACGACTTCGTGACCGCCGCGGCCGCCCAGTGCGTGGTCTCGACCGCCTGGTCGATGGTGGTGTCGGTCGCGGCGGTGCGGGCGGGCGAGACGGTGCTGGTGCCATCGGCGTCGGGCGGCGTGGCGGGCGCGGCGGTGCAGGCGGCGCGGCTGTCGGGCGCGCGCGTGATCGCGTCGGTCGGTGCGCCCGAGAAGGCCGGTGCGGTGCAAGCCCTCGGTGCGGACGTGGTCTTCTGCTACCGCGACACGCCGGTGCCGGAAGCCGTGGCAGAGGCCACCCACGGTCGCGGCGTCGACGCGGTGATCGACACCACCGGTGGCCCGCGGTTCGGCGAGCACCTGGCGGGGATGGCGCCGGACGGCCGGCTGGTCACCTGCGGCGCGCACGCCGGCGAGGTGGTGCCGCTGGACATCATCGAGCTGTTCCGCCACGGCCACCGCATCCTCGGCTTCCGTGTTGCCACACCGGACGAGATCCGGACGTCGCTCGCGATGGCGCTCGACGGTGCCATCACGGTGCCGGTCGACCGCACGTTCCCGACAGCGGAGGCCGCGGCCGCGCACGCCTACATGGGCGAGCGACGGCACGTCGGAAAGATCGTGCTGGTGTCGGAGTGAGGACGGTCTGTTACCTGGCGCACTGCCTGCTGAACGCGAACGCCAAGGTGGACGAGGGCGCCCGCTGCGCGGGCGTGTCGGCGCCGGTGGTGGAGCTGCTCCGTGGGCACGGCGCCACGATCCGGCAGATGCCCTGCCCGGAGCTGGCGTTCGGCGGGACACGGCGGTTCTGGGCGGTGCGCGAGCAGTACGACACGCCGGCCTTCCGGGATCACTGCAGCAAGCTGGCCACGCCGGTGGCCGAACAGATCCGGGCCGACCTCGCTGCCGGCGCGCGGGTGGTGGTCATCGGTATCGACGGCAGCCCGAGCATGGGCGTCGAGCTGACGGCCAGCGCTGGTGACTGGGGCGGCCGGCCCGATAAGCCGCGCGACGAGGACTACCCGGTCACACCGGGGCCGGGCCTGTTCACGGAGACGCTGCTGGACCTGCTGGGAAACGACGTTGCGCGGGCGCGGGTGGTCGGGATCGGGCAGGACCTGTTTGACTACGACGAGCCGGCGGAGCTGGCGAAGCTGGCGGCGGCCGTGGAGGACACCGGTGCGCGGTGACCTGCGTTCGCGGCGGGTGGCGGTCGTGGCCGATTCGGTGCTGAACCCGCCCGCAGGCGGAACCGATCACCTGACGCCGCTGACCGAGGCGGGCTGGGGGCTGGTGGTGCTGCCGCCGGCGGGCCTGCCGGCCGGCAGCGAGCGGGCGATGATCGCCGCCATCGCCGATCAGGTGGTGACGTTCCTGGACGACGGCTACGAGGTCGCTCTTGGATGGCCGGGCGATGAGCGTACGGGAATGCTGATCGAGGCGCTGTCCGCCATCGGGCGGCGCGTCGAACGGCGGATCGACGTGCTGGACTAACGGCTCAGGCGGGGGCCTCGTTCGAGCGTGCGATCCGCGGCTCGAGCGGGGTCGACTGGCCGGTGCGTCCGGCCTGCAACGTGCGTCGCTTCTCGGCCATCCGCAGCAGCTCCTCGTGCTCGTGCGGGGTGTACGCCCAGTCGGTCTCGGCGTCCACCGTTGCGCTGTTGCGCTTCACGTCCTTCATCCCAATCCTCCGTGCTTGTGGCTCGCGCCGAGACACTACCTAGTTGACAAGGCAAGTGTAAAGGCATATCTCGATTTCCAGGTCTTTTCCTGTTCGCCACCCATTCGCCACCCGGCGGCGCGAGGCAATCTGCAACCATGCAGGCATGAGCAGCTCGCACGGCACGAGGGTGGTCAGGGGCGGTCTCCTGTGCGAGCTGCACGCGCATTCCCGCTGGAGCGACGGCGATCTCGAGCTGGCCGACGTCGTCGAGCTCTACGGGCGGGCCGGGTTCGACGTGCTGTGCATCACGGACCACGTCGTCCGAGACGGTGGGATGGTGACAGCCGCCGTCCACGCCGAGTACCTGGCCGACATCGGCCGCCAGGCGGAACGTGCGCGGCGACGGCATGGTCTGCTGGTGCTGCCGGGACTGGAGCTGACGTGGGACGACGCCGACTGCCAGCAGGCCGCGCATGCGGTGGCTGTCGGATTGGACCGGTTCGTGGGACTCGAGGACGGGCTCGACGCGGCGGTCGAGACGGCGCGCGACCACGGAGCAGCGATCATCGCAGCGCACCCGCACGGCGCCCGGCGGGACAGCATCCCCGGCCGCACCACCCAGCGCTGGTGGCACGACCCGGCCGTACGCTCGCTGGCGCACCGGTTCGAGCTGATCAACCGCACGCAGGTGTTCGACTGGGTGGCCGAGGCCGGCCTGCCGGCCGTCGCGAACGGTGACTTCCACCAGCCCGGGCACCTGGCCACGTGGAAAACCGTGCTGCCGGTGGAACCCGACGCTGAGGCGGTGGTGGCGTACCTGCGGTCGCAGGCGCCTGCCATGATCACGCGGCCGGCGGTGCTGCATGCGCTCGTCAAGTCGGCCGGCGTGGCTGCGTAGATTCGGGTCCGATGGCTGACCGCCGGCGGTCGCATCCAAGATGGTTGATCGGTATTAGCCGCGAGCCTGGCCACCGTGAGCGGCCGGTCGGTGAGCAAGGTCGGGGTGGTTACGGCTGCGAACCATCGCCTTCGTCCGCGATCTGCGTAATCGCAGATCGCTTCCGATCGGTGCAAGGCACTTGGCCTTGCAGCTGGTCCTCGGTCGCGCCAATACGACCCGGTATTGACGCTCCCTGCGTCCTTGCGAGACTCGGTTCTCGCCGTCCAGGTCCTCACGGAAATACCAATCAACCATCTAGGCTCCATCGGTGAGCCCGCATACACACAAGCTCCGCGATGACATCCGAAACATCGCGATCATCGCCCACGTCGACCACGGCAAGACCACCCTCGTGGACGCGCTGTTGCAGCAGTCCGGCACCTTCGCGGCGCACGCCGAGGTGGTCGACCGGATCATGGACGCCGGGCTCGAGCGCGAGCGCGGCATCACGATCCTGGCCAAGAATGCGGCCTGCCGCTACCAGGGCACCAAGATCAACATCATCGACACCCCCGGGCATGCCGACTTCGGTGGCGAGGTCGAGCGCGGCCTGACGATGGTCGACGGCGTGCTGCTGCTGGTGGACGCCAGCGAGGGGCCGCTGCCGCAGACCCGGTTCGTGCTGCGAAAGGCGCTGGCCGCGCGGCTGCCGGTGATCCTGGTCGTGAACAAGGTCGACCGCCCCGATGCCCGCGCCGCCGAGGTGGTGAACGAGATCTACCAGCTGTTCTTCGACCTCGACGCGGACGAGTCGCAGATCGACTTCCCGATCGTCTACACGATCGCGCGCGACGGCCTGGCCTCGCTCACCGAGGACGAGCCGGGCACCGACATGCACCCGCTGTTCGAACTGATCCTCGACCGCGTGCCGCCGCCGCGCTACCACGAGGGCTCGCCGTTCCAGGCCCGCGTCGCCAACCTCGACTCGTCCCCCTACCTCGGCCGCCTGGCGCTCTGCCGCGTGCACGAGGGCGAGCTGACCAAGGGCGAGATGGTTGCCTGGTGCAAGGCCGACGGTACGATCACGCGCACCAAGATCACCGAGATGTTCGTGGCCGAGGGGCTCGACCGGGTCGCGGCCGATCACGTCGGGCCCGGCGAGGTGATGGCCGTGGCCGGCCTTCAGGAGATCATGATCGGCGAGACGATCGCCGACGCGGAGGACCCGCATCCGCTGCCCGTGATCAAGGTGGACGAGCCGTCGCTGGCGATGACCATGGGCACGAACTCCTCCCCGTTCGCCGGGCGCAGCGGCACGAGGCTGACGGCACGCATGATCAAGGACCGGCTCGACCGCGAGCTGGTCGGAAACGTCAGCCTGCGGGTGTTCGACACCGACCGTCCGGACACGTGGGAGGTGCAGGGGCGCGGTGAGCTGCAGCTCGCGGTGCTGATCGAGCTGATGCGACGCGAGGGCTTCGAGCTCACGATCGGCAAGCCGCAGGTGGTCACGCGCGAGCTGGACGGCAAGGTCTGCGAGCCGGTGGAGCGGGTCACCATCGACGTGCCGGAGGAGTACTCGGGCACGGTGATCCAGGCGCTGGCGGTGCGCAAGGGGCGGATGGAGCAGATGACCAACCACGGATCGGGATGGGTGCGGCTGGACTACGTGATCCCGGCCCGCGGCCTGCTCGGGTTCCGGACCGAGTTTCTGACCGAGACGCGCGGCACCGGCATCCTGCACCACGTGTTCGATCGCTACGAGCCCTGGCACGGCGAGATCAGCGGCCGCCAGAACGGCTCGCTGATCGCCGACCGCACCGGGCCGGCGTCGACGTACGCGATGACCAACCTGCAGGAGCGCGGGGTGCTGTTCGTCTCACCTGGCGAGGACTGCTACGAGGGCATGCTGGTTGGGGAGAACGCCCGGGCGGACGACCTCGACGTGAACATCGCCAAGGCCAAGCAGATGACCAACGTCCGCTCCAACGCCGACGTGCTGGTGCGGCTGGCGCCTCCGCGCATGCTCAGCCTCGACCAGGCGCTCGAGTACATCGAGGAGGACGAGTGCGTCGAGGTCACGCCCGACGTGATCCGCCTGCGCAAGGTCGAGCTGTCGGCGTCGAGGCGTCAGAGCCAGCGCTCGAAGAGCAAGCGCGATGCGCGCGACTGACAGAGGGCAGGCGCTTGCAACACCGGTCGGAGTACGCTGAGGGAGGGTGATCGTGCGATGGAAGACCTTCCCAGCGGAACCGTCACACTGCTCTTCACCGGCGTCGAAGGGTCGACGGTGCTCGTCCATGCGCTGGGTGCTGCGTACCAGAAAGCGCTGGCCGAGCACCGCGAGCTCCTGAGGGACGCGGTGGCGTCGCACGCGGGCCGCGAGGTCGACTGTCGCGCCGACGAGCTGCTCGCCTGCTTCCCGCGCGCATCCGACGGCCTCGCGGCGGCGATCGCGGCGCAGCTGGCGATGACGTCGCAGGACTCCCAGCTGCGCGTGCGGATGGGGCTTCACACCGGCGAGCCGGAGCTAATCGGCGACGCCTATATCGGGATCGACGTGAACCGCGCCGCGCGCATCTGCTCAGCGGGTCACGGCGGCCAGATCCTGGTGTCCCAGACCACCCGCGACCTGGTCTCGACCGGCGTCCAGTTCCGCGATCTCGGCACCTATCTGCTGGCGGGGGTCGAGCAGGCCGAGCGGATTTACGAGGTGCGCGCCCCCGGACTGCGCGCCTCCTCGCTGCCGCTGCGGGCCGAGCACGAGACCGGTGTTCCGGGCCGTCGCCGGCGGGGCCTGCGGCCGCGGCGAGCGGCCGCCTCCTCGAAGCTCGCGGAGACCGCATGGCGGGCACGGAAGCTGATCGAGCCGGGGCCGCTCCGCGATGCACTCACAGGGCTTGCCGCGGAGCTGTTCGACGCCGACCGCGCCGTCCACCGGGCGGACGCGCTGCTTGCGAAGATCGACCGCCACCGCATCGTCCGCAGGCTGGCCGAGCAGCGGCAGCTGTCGATCGTGTCTGCGCCGGTGGCCGAGCTGGCCGCCGGGACCGACGCAAAGCTCGCCTGCCTCGACCGTCTCGGCGACGACCGCCAGGTCGTCTCCGACCTGGGTGCCGAGGCCGCCGGGCTGCTCGACCGGTCATTCACCGCCCACGCGGTCGAGCAGATCTGTGAACGGCTGAAGCTCGCGACCGGCACGCTGGACGGGCAGATCACGGTCACCGCCCGCGCACATGACGCGCTCAGCTACCGGTTGGCGCGCACGCGCTGGCGCGGTGTCTACCGGCTGGACGGGCTCTACGTCGTTCCCTACCACGACGGGCTCGGGATCGAGCGCCAGCCCGAGTTCACGGACGCGGGCGAGGCTCGTCGCTTCCGCGACGGCGTCAAGCTGGCGCTCCAGGCCAAGCATCGAGCCCCCAACTCCTCGTTCCCCTGGGATACAGGACCGGGGTGACTACGACAAGGAGACGGTGGCGCTGCCCGTGTAGTCGTTGTACGGGTCGAGCACGATCGTGTACGCGCCGGCCACCGGCGCCGTCAGGCCGAACGAGGTCGACCCCAGCACCCAGGAGGGCGACAGCAGCGCGGTGCCGTCGGGCCGCAGCACGGAGACACGCATGATCGGCACGCTGACGGCGCTCAGGTTCAGCACCAGCGACTGCCCCGCCGTCGCCGTGAACGTGACCGCTGCGCCCTGACCGGGCGCGCTCATCGCAGCCGTGTAGCCGGGGCCGCCCTGCGTGATCGAGCCGGCCGCATCCGGCGGCACGTCGTAGACGGTCACCGACAACGGGCCGACGGAGGCGTCGAACGGATCGACCGCGATCGTGTAGCTGCCCGAGACGGGCAGGGTGGTCACGTCGACGAACGTGTTGCCCGGCGCCATGGTCGAGAACAGGGTCGTGGAGTCCGGCTTGCTGACCGTGAACCGCACCGACATCGCCGTCGTCAGACGGAAGCTGACCCGCTCCCCCGCCACTCCGGCGAAGCTGACCAGGCCGTTCTGGCCGGGCACCGTGATCGGGATGGAGGCCACGGCGCCGCCGGGCGTGGTCGTCGCCGACGCGTCCGCCGGCACGCTGTACGCGGTCAGCGTCATCGTCACCGGCAAGCCGCCGGATGGGTCGATCACGATCGTGTAGGTGCCGGTGGCCGGCAGCATGCGCGTGTCGAGGAACCCGCCCGACGACGACACGTAGAAGGTCGCGAATGTGGAGCCGTCCGGCGCGCGTATGTCGAGCCGCGTCTGTGGCAGCCCGCTGCCCGACACGGCCATGCTCAGCCGCGTGCCGGCCGCCCCGGCGAACGTGATACCGGCGTTCTGGCCTCCGCCCAGCGAGAGCGTGAGCGGCGCTCCGCCGACGGCGATGCTGCCGGTGAGGTCGACCGGCACACCCAGCACCTGCACGGTGGCGCTGCCCACCGCCGCGCCCTGCGGATCGATGCGGACGGTGTAGGTGCCGGGGGCCGGTAGCGCGATCGCGTCGATGAAGCCGCCCGAGCCGTAGGCGATCGTGGCGCCCGAGGGTGCCACCAGCGTCACCGACGTGGCGGCCATGCCGGAGGTGCTGTAGCTGACGCTGACCGACTGGCCGGCCGCGCCGGTGAACATCACCGATGCGTTCTGGCCGGGCACGGTGGTGGTGAGCGTGACCGGCGGGGCGGCAACCGAGGTGGCCGCTGTCGGATCGGCCGGGACGTCGTACAGGGTGTAGCTGACGCTGCCGGTGCCGACGTCCTGCGGGTCGGCCACCACGGTGTAGGTGCCCGTCTGCTTGAGCGTGGCCGCGTCCACGAACGAGCTGCCGGCGCCGGTGTAGCCAGGCCCGGCCAGCACCGTGCCGTCGGGGTTCAGGATCGAGGTCTTGAGCAGGCGGTAGCTGGAGCTGACACCAAGGCTGACGCGGCGGCCGGCCACGCCGCTGAACGCGAACAGCGCGTTCTGGCCGGCCGCCGTGGTGGTCGCCGACGCGGGTGGGCCACCGGGCGAGATCGTGGACGTGACGTCGGCCGGCACGTCGTAGAGCGTGAGCGTGACCGGCCCGGTGCGCTCGTCCTGCGGGTCCGCCATGATCGTGTACGTCCCGTCGGAGGGCAGCGTCACGGTATCGATGAAGCCGTTGCCGGCGCTGGTGTAGAGCGGCCCCGCGAGCTGCGTCCCGCCCGGCCCGATGATGATCGTCTTGAGGAAGCTGATGCTGCTGGAGGTGGCCAGCGCCACCCGCCGCCCAGCCGTGCCCGTGAAACTGGCCACCGCGTTCTGGCCGGACACGGTGGTGGTCAGCGTCACCGCCGGCCCGCCGGGGCTGATCGCCGCCGTCGCATCCGAGGGCACGTTGAAGAGCTGGATCGTCATGCTTCCGCCGCCCGCCTGCAGCGGGTGCACCCGCACCACGTAGCTGCCGGACTGCTGCAGCGTGAGCGAGTCGATGAAGGCGCTGCCGGTGGACAGCGTCTTCGAGGCGGCCAATGACCCGTCCGGGTTGCTGATGGTGACGGTGCTGCTGGTGATCGTCGACGCCGACAGCAGGGCGCTCACGCGCGTGCCCGCGCTGCCGTCGAAGGCGAGCAGCTGATCCTCGCCCGCGCCCGAGGCGACGGTGACCGGCGCGCCGCCGATCACGATCGGGCTGGGCGACGTGCCGGTGACGCTGCCGCTGTCGGTGCCACCGCTGCTGGTGGCGGTGGCGGTGAGGCTGGTGCTGCCGGGAGCCGGCGTGAACTGGCCGGTGTAGCTGCCGTCGCCCTGGGCGGTCAGCGCGATCGGCTGGCCGTTGGCGGCTGCGGTCACGGTCACGCCTGCGAGCTCGCCGCAGACGCCGGCCAGCAGGCGCACCGAGACGGGATGGCCGGCCGCGGCCACGAATCCCTGGCCGGGAGCGTCGATCACCAACTGCGGCCTGTTGGCGCAGGTGAGCGCGTTTCCGGCGTCGAGTCGGCCCTGGCTGGCGGTGGTGCCGGCGAGCGCCGCGGGATGGTCGACGGTGCGCAGCAGCAGCGCCTTGATCGTGTCGGCGGTGGCTGCGGGATGCGCCGCCAGGGCCAGCGCGGCCGCACCGGCCACGTGTGGCGAGGCCATCGACGTGCCGCTCTCGGACCTGTAGGCCTTGCCCGGCCAGGTCGAGTAGATGCTGACGCCGGGCGCCGCCAGATCCACGCTGCTCTGCCCGTAGTTCGAGAAGTAGGCGAGGTGGTCGGTCGAGTCGCTGGCGCCCACCGAGATGATGTTGGGCAGGTTGAAGTCGGCCGGATAGGTGGGGGTCGTGTCGCTGTTCACGCCGTCATTGCCGGCGGCGGCAACGAACAGATCGCCATGCGCGCTTGCGTCGGCGATCGCGTCGTACAGTGCCTGTGAGTACTCCGTGTCGCCCCAGGAGTTGTTCGTGATGTGGACGCCCATCGCCGTCGCGTACCGCAGCGCCGCGACCGCGCCGGCCACGTCTCCGGTGCCGTCGGCGCCGATGAACTTGAGCGGCATCAGCTGCACGTTCCAGTCGACACCGGTGACGCCGGTGCCGTTATTGCCGACCGCGCCCACGGTGCCGGCAACGTGGGTGCCGTGCCCGTTGTCGTCGGCCGGGTTGTTGTCGTTGTTGATGAAGTCCCATCCTCGCCAGTCATCGACGTAGCCGTTGTGGTCGTTGTCGACGCCGTCGTTGCGACAGCCGGGGCAGTTCTCGCCGGGGTTGATCCACATATTCGCGGCGAGATCCGGGTGGGCTGAGTCGATGCCGGTGTCGATCACGCCCACCACCACCGATTTCTTGCCCGTGGTGACGCCCCAGGCCCGCTCCGCTCCGATGTCGGCGCCCGGCGTGCCGGCCGCGAAGTCGACGGTCTGGCCGGTGTTGTTGAGGCCCCACTCCTTCTTGAACTGGGGATCGTTGGGCACCGGATTCGCGTCGAGGTGGATCGTGCGGTCGGGCTCGACGTAGCTGACGTCGGCGTTGCCCTCGAGCAGGGATATGGCCCGCGGCGCCGCGCGCGGCGCGACCGCAGCCAGCTGCACGCGGCCCGTGCCCAGATCGGTGCCGGTGCCGGCTCCGGCCGCGTCCAGCGCCTGCTGCCGGTCATGGGCCGAAACGCCGCGCCGGAAGCCCACGATCAGCTTGCCCGGTATCACGGCCGACGCCCGCGGCACCGGTGCCACGGCGGCATGCCGCACGCCCGCCGTCGCCCGCCCACCTGCGCCGGACACGACAACCGCGAGCACAGCCACCGAAGCGGCAAGGCGAAGACCCCGAGCCATGCTCCCACGCTACTGGTGCAACGTCGGTGTGACAATCCTCACATGGGGGAGTCACGCCCGATCGGTTGAGGGCGGTGATCACCGGGTACTCCAATCTGGCGATGGTGGACGGGCTCGAGCAGCTGCACACTGGCGCCTCGATGAGGCTCCAGGATCAACGCTCCGCCGGCGATCCGGCAACGGTCGCCGCGGCTGTACGTGACGCTGCGCTGGTGCTGGTCGCCGTGCAGCAGGTCGACCAGCGAGTGGCGCTCGATAGGGAGCGGCCGGCTCCGACTCCCTCGGAGGTGGTGGAGCTGCGCGACGCCGCCCGCGCGGCCGGGGCCCGCCTGGCCGGCCTCAGCGACGGTGGGTCGGCCGTGCTGCTCGAATATCTGCGGGCCAGCCGGGACCAGCTCGCCGGCCAGGCGGGGGCACGCGACGCTATCCACGTCGCCACCCACGAGCTGTGGCGTCACTTCGACCGGCCGATCGCGGCCCTGGTCGGATTCTGCGCGAACGCGGACATCGACCTCACGCGCTCGCTGGGGGCGCCGGGGCGGATCACGCTCTGCTCCACCGACGACTTCATCGTCTGCTGCTGCCGGCTGGCCGAGCAGGGCGCGTATGCGGCCTGGCCGTCGGTGGCGATGGCGCTGCGTCAGACCATGCAGCTGATGGTCAGCACGCACGCGGCCATGGACGCGGCGTACCCCGACGCGGCCGGCTGAGGCCTCCGCGGCGGCCGCGCGGTCGTCCCCAACCGGACGTCCGCTCGTCTCGTTCGTTCCGCTATGAGCTGGGTGGCGGCGCCGTCACCGTCTCGGTCACGGTGCTGGTCACCGTGCTGGGTGGAGACGTCTGCGTCTGGGTGATCGTCTCCGTGCCGCCGGTGATCACGGTCGTTTGTCCTCCGCTGTTGCTGTCGCCCGCGGCCAGCACCCCGACCAGCACGCCGATCACCAGCGCGGCGATCATCCCGGCCACCGCCAGCGCGATCCGCGACGACGTCCACCCGTCGTTCGACGGTGGCGACGGCGGCCCCGGCTGCGGTGGTGGTGGCGGCTGGTAGGTCATGCCGGCTCGATGGTACCAACGAGCGCCCTGGTGACCGGCGCCCCGAGATTCAGCCCACGGTACGGCGCGCGGCCCGCGCCAGCTCGGCCAGGCGGGCCAGCGCCTGATCTGCCTCGCCGGCGTCGCGGTCGCGCAGCGCCGCCCGCACGGCCCTGCCGGCCGTGTCCACGTGCACGGTGGCCAGGTTCAGCCGCCGCTGCACCGGCCCCTGGACGCGCCGCAGGCTCTGCACCTTCTCCAGCGGCACCCAGCAGGTGACACGCCGCACGCGGCCGCTGGTGGTGACCAGGCACGTGTCCGTACCGCCCCAGGCCAGCATGCGGTAGCGGAGCGGGCTCTTGAACCGGACGCGGCGCGGCGGAGGCGACTGGCGCTGCGGGCGATCGGGCACGATCCGGTCGAGCACCTGCTCCACCAGGCGCCGGCGGCCGACCGGCAGCACGACGCGCAGCTGGCGCCGCTGTGCGGTGCCGTCCCCGTCCGACGGCTGCCGTCCGCCCGCAAGGTCGACCTGCAGCCGGCACCACCCGAACGGCCGCCACAGCAGCGGCTCCACCATCCGCACGGCCTGCACGCGGCCGGGCCGGATCGTCTCGGACGTGAGCGAGACCAGCCCGCCGCTCAGCCGCAGGCCGTCAGGCGCATCGGCGACCGTCAGCCGGTATTCAAGGTTGAACCGGCGCCAGGTGACCGTGATGACACCCAGCAGCCAGACCAGGCCGCCGCCGCTGATCACGGCGGAGGCGACCGCAGGCGCGAGCAGCGCCGTCGCGATCAGCGCCGCCAACACCGCCTCCGCATAGAAGCCGACGTCGCTGATCAGGATCGACGCGACCAGCCGCGCGGTGGGAACCGTCGTCAGGACGTGCTCGTCAGTGGCGGCCGCCGCCGGCGTTGCCTGATCGGGTGACGCGCCGTGCGCGAGCGCAAGCAGCTGGTCGCGGAGCTGCTCGACCTCACCGGCCGCGACGTACGAGAGCCGGGCGGCGCCGCCTGAGGAGCCGCCCATTCGCAGCCGCAGCTCGGCGGCGCCCAGCAGCCGACCCAGACCCGGGCGCAGGATGTCGATCGCCTGTACCTGCGCCAGCGGAAACCGCAGCGAGCGGCGCCGCAGCACACCCGTCTCGATCCGCAGATCGTCGCCGTCGATCGTCCAGCGGGTGACGAACCAGGAGACGAACCCAAGCACGGTGATCAGGGCGATCACGCCCAGCGGGACGAGGTCGCCGGGGGAGATGCCGCCGCGCAGCAGCGCCGGCAACAGCAGGATCACGATGCCGATCGTGCCACGTCCGCCGCGTACGATCGGCGACAGCGGATACAGCCGTCGCCATACGCCCGGCTCGCTCATATCCCCGCCGCCTGCGCCTCTCCCAGCTCGGCCAGCCGGTCGCGCAGGCGCGCCGCCTCCTCGCGCTCCAGCCCGGGGATGCGCGCATCGCTGGCGGCGGCTGCCGTGTGCATCTTGACGGTGGCCAGCCGGAACGACCGCTCCAGCGGGCCGGCCGTGACGTCGACGAACTGCATACGGCCGTAGGGCACCACCGACAGCCTCGAGAACACCACGCCGCGGCGCACCAGCAGGTCGTCCTCGCGCTCGGCATACCCCCACGACGCGAAGCGGCGCCCCACCACCCGCTCGGCGAACGCTCCTGCGATCACCGCCACCACGGCGGCGCCGGCGCCGAGCACTGCCGAGTAGTAGAGCCAGCCGAGCACGACGGCGGCGATCGCAGCGACCACCGTCAGGGCCGCCACCTCCACTCGGCGCAGCACGAGCAGTCGCGGCGACGGCGCCCGCCAGCGCAGGTCCGCAGGCAGGCTCAAGTCCGGCCCAAAGGCCGCTACGCCTCGACGGCCTGCGACTTGCGTCCGGCCAGGACCAGCACCAGCACGGCGGCCACGATCACCGCGGTCAGGAACTGGCCGAACCAGCCGACGTCGAGCACGTCGTTTGCGATGATGCCGCCGAGCAGAGAGCCGACGATGCCGATCAGGATGGTGCTCGCCAGCCCCAGGCTGCGGTTGCCCGACACGACCGCCCGGCCCAGGCTGCCGATCACCAGGCCGACGATGGCGTACCAGATCAGCGACCAGGCCACCGATAGCGCGAACCCGAGCAGGCCGAAGCCGAAGGCCATCATCAGCACGACCAGAACCAAGAGGATCAGAACCACGGACACCCCTGAAGTCTAGATCAGCTCTGCCGGATTCGCGGCTTTCGAGCAGCGATCTACTCGGCTTTCGAGTAGGAACCTTCTCGGATCGCGAGTAGAATGCGACGCGTGAACCCGTTCCCCTACCAGCGGCCGATCCTCCCCGAGCAGGTGATCGACCGCGACGTCGAGGTGCAAAAGCTGCTGTCGTGGTGTGACTCGGCGATGCTCGTGCGGCTGGACGCGCCCCGGCGCTACGGCAAGACCAGCCTCGTTCGCAAGGTGTTCCACGAGGCCGGCAACCAGGGCACCGTCGGCGTGCTCTGCGACCTGAAGGGCGTGCTCACCCTGTCGGACGTGATCACCAGGCTGGGCCGCTCCTACGCGCAGCTGCGCGGTCCGCTCGAGAAGATGCTGCGCCCCGTGCTGACGTCGATCGAGCTCGAGTTCAATGTCAGCTTCATGGGCGCCGGGGCGGGCGCGAAGCTGGGCGCGAGACCGGGCAACGAGGAGGCGGCGCTGTTCGCGCTGCTCGATCTGCCGCAGCGATTCGCCGGGAAGGGCTGGCAGGCGGTGATCGTCTGCTTCGACGAGTTCCAGGACGTCCTGGCCGTGCCCGCGGCAGACGACAAGCTGCGAGCGGCGATCCAGCACCACTCGGACGGCTGTGCCTACATCTTCGCCGGCTCGGAGCCGCGGCTGATGAACTCGTTGTTCTCGGACAAACGGCGTGCGTTCTGGAACCAGGCCGAGCCGCTCGAGCTGGGGCCGCTGGCCGCCAGCGACGTGGCCACGTACATGACCGCGCAGTTCGCGGCTGACGGCAGGGACGTGGGGCCGGTGCTGCGGCTCGTGCTGTCGACGGCGCAGGGTCACCCGCAGCGCACGATGTTCCTGTGCTCGAAGCTGTGGGAACGATCGCAGCCGGGCGAGCCGGTGGCGATCGAGTCCTGGCAGGCGGCGCTCGATGCAGCGAAGCTCCAGGAGGAGCACGCGCTCGACGCCGAGTGGCGGAACCTGACCGGATCCGCCCAGCGGGTACTGCGCGCAGTCACGCTGAACGGCGGCCGGCCATTCCAGAAGCAGGCGGCCGAAGCCGTCGGCGTGCCGATCGGGAGCGTCGATCGAGTCAGCGACGCGCTGGTCGGCGCGTACATCCTGCGGCAGACCGGCAAGGGCGAGTTCGCGTTCGTCGACCCCATGCTCGAGCTCTACGTCCGCGACCTGGCCGGGTCATCGCTTCCCGGAGCCGACGTGGAGGACGGCTGAGACGATCATCTAGCATCCGCGCCTGAGCCCCTGCCGCATGCGCGCGCCCTTTCACCCACTGAACATCGATGGCGCAGGCCGGCCGCAGTGGCCGGCGTGACGTGGGCGCAACGCTGGTCCGTCGCGGCGGCGATCGCCCTGCTGGCGGCCACGCCTGCCGCAGCGCTGGGGGCGGCCACGACGCAGGGCCCGGCGAGGAACGTCGCGAAATCGGCGGGGCTGGCACAGCTCACCGAGTCGATCGGCGCCACGATCGGCGACGTCAATCGCGACGGGCGCCCCGATGTGCTGCTGAACCGCGCCTTCAAGGCGCCGGCGACCGAATGAACCGGGACGGCCGGCTCGACCTGGTCATGGTCAACCGCGAACGGCTGCAGGTGCGGATCCAGCAGCCCGACGGCGGCTTCGGGGTGGTGTCGATTGCAAAGCGGCTGGTGGGCGGCCGGGCGGTCGCGACCGGCGACGTGA
>JBJMJD010000016.1:0-12283 GCA_045806525.1 Gaiellales bacterium
AGGCGATCGCGGACCTCAATCGCCAGCTAAGCGTGAACCCCACCGGCGAGACGGGCGCGAACCTGCAGCTGAAGATCAGCTCACTCTCCCAGACGCGTGACCTGACGGTTCAGCAGAAGGGCGTCCTGCAGTCCGAGGAGAGCAGCCTGCTGGCGACGAACGCCAGCCGGCCGCAGGCGTCTTTCATCAGCCGCGCGCGGCAACCGGCTCACGCCGATGCCTCGGCGGCGATCCCGGACATCGCGCTGGGAGCGCTGCTCGGCCTCGTGCTGGGCACGGGCCTGGCGGCGCTGATCGAGACGCTGCGACCGCGGTTCCTGGGCGGCGATGTTCTCGCCCGCGAGCTCGAGATGGCCCACCTGGGCACGATTCCGGCAACTGCAGGGGACCCGTCGTCCGGGTGGAGCCCCGAGCCGATCGCTCTGGTGCTGCGGCTTGCCGCCGAGCGCGCCGGAGTCCGGAACGTGAGCCTGCTCGCGACCGAGCGGCAGAGCGAGCTGGGAGTGGTGGCCAAGCAAATCGAGGCGGCCTGCAACCGGGCCGGCCAGAGCGCCGCCGAGCCCGTGGCCGCCCATGCCAGCTACGTCGGGCCGGTGTATACGCCAAGCGGCGTCGAGCACCCTGAGCGCCTCAAGGCTGCGTCGCAGTCCAGCCTTCGAGTTCGCCCGTTCGGGCTCAGCTACACGTCCGGCAGCAACGGCGCCGCTACCGGCATCGCGGTCATGTCGGCGGCGTCACTGACGCGCCGGCAGATCGTTGAGCTGAGGCACCTCCTCAGCGTGATGCCCGCTCCGGTCTTGGGGCTGATCACGCAGGAGGCCACACTCGCGTCGCCATGGGGGTCCGTGCAGCGCTGGTGGGGTGAACAGGGGAACGGGAGCAAGCCATCAGAACCCTCCTGAAGCCTGCGGTCGCGCCATCGACCGCCCTCACCGGCGTACCCGAGCATGACATCACCCACGCGCCCGCCTCGCGGCCGGCCGAAGTCGCGCTGATCGTCACGCAGCTCACGGCAGGCGCCGGCGGTGTCGCCCTGCGCGGCGCTGTCTCGCTCGATCCGGCGCGATACCGCACGACGATCTTCACCTCAGAGGGGAGTTCGATGATCGCGCTGGCCGAAGACTCGGGCCTGGAGGTCGTGAGACTCCGGCACATGTCGGGAGGCCGCGGCGTCTACCTCGGAGGGGACACGCATGGGCTGCGTGAGCTCACGGCGCACCTTCGATCCCGCCGATTCGACCTGGTGCACACCCACAGCGCGAAGGCTGGGACGCTCGGCCGGCTGGCCGCACGATGGACGTCCGCCCCGGCCATCGTCCACACCTTCCACGGGTTCCCGTTCCATGAGTTCCAGCCCGTCGTCGTGCGCCGCGGGCTGCTCGCCGCCGAACGGCGGCTGGCGCGCTTCACCGACTACTTCCTGACCGCGGGAACGATGGTGGCAGCCGAGGCGATCAGGCTCGGGCTTGCTGCTCCGGAGAGGATCCGGACGATCGACGTGCCCGTGCAGGACGACATCCCCGCCGCGACGGAGGCACGGCGCCGGTCGGCACGAGAACTGATGGGGGTACCGCACGGGGCGACGGTGGTTGGCACGGCGGCGAGGGTGACCGGGCAGAAGGCGCCGCTCGACATGGTGAAGGCCATCGAGCTTCTGCGCCGGCCGGATGTGTACATGGTCTGGATCGGCGATGGTGACCTGCGCGCGAAGACCGAGCGAGCGGTGCGCCGCGCCGGCCTCGAGCACCGGTTCCTGATCCTCGGCGAGCGGACGGACGTGCCTGAGCTCCTGCCCGGTCTCGACGTGTTCGTGTTGCCGAGCCTGTACGAAGGTCTGCCCTGCGCGCTTGTCGAGGCGATGACCTGCGGCATTCCCGTGGTCGCCACGGCGGTCAACTCGGTCCCGGAGATCGTGATGCCCGGCCGCACGGGGCTGCTCGCCCCACCGGGCGACCCGCACCAGCTGGCCAGGGCGGTCGGCTTCATGCTCGACTTCCCCGACGCCGCCGCCGAGATGGCAGACGCGGCACGGGCACGCATCGGCGACGCCTTCCAGCCCGCGGCCCACGGCCGTGAGCTTGCGGGCGTGTACAGCCTGGCGGTGAGGTTCGGCCAGCTGCGGACCGGCAAACGAGCGACCGCGAAGGCGTCCGCATGAGAACAGCACTCGAAAGCGCCGGCGTGAGCATCCGCATCGAGTCCGACCTCGACTGGGTCGATGAGCTGCTCACTGAGGGTGCCGCCGGCCAGCTGGAACCGTCGGCGCTGCAGGACGGGAGGCCGCTTCTATTGCGCATCGAGGCCGAGGGCCGTCCATTTTCCCGGCGCGGCTGGGAGATCGTGACGCGAGGGGTCTGGCGCCACGGCTGCGAGACGATATTCGAGAACGTCTGCGCGACCGGGTTTGACCTGCACCTCGAGGTGTCCGGCGGGACGGCGGCGTTCACCTACCGGTGGCTGCCGGCGGCCAGGGCGCGGGTGATGAGGGTGGCGCTGGGATCTCGCTTCCACCTGCTGGTGCGGGCTGCGCTGATGCAGTACCCAGCGTTGTGGTGGGCCGGTACGAGCGACCGCGCGCCCCTGCACGCGTCGGGCATCGAGAGCCGCACCTGCGCCGCGCTCGTCACCGCTGCCGGTGGCGTCGGCCGATCGACGCTCCTGCTCGACGAGCTGAGCCGGGGAAACCGCGTCACCGGTGACAATCTCGGTGTCAGCGACGGACGCCGGCTCTGGGGCCTCGTCGAGCCGGTTCGCGTCGCGCGGGCAGGAGGCCGCCGGATGCCGCACGGGCGCAGCGAGATGCCCATGGCCGGTCGCGTGCCGGAGCTCGAGCCCTCCTGCGTCGTGACGCTCGAGCGAGGCGACCACGGCGGCCATCCGTACCTGGTGCCATCGTCGCCCGAGGCCGCCGCGCGTGCCCTGGTCACCAGCACCTACATGGCCGGCGAGCTGCGTCGCTACTGGGCGTTTGCCGCGACGCTCGCAGCGTCGACCGGCATCGGGCCCGCTCAGTCCCCGGTCGAGGCGGCGGCATCGACGCTGACCGCGAACCTGCCCTGCTGGTCGCTGCGCCTGGGGCGGCCCGGTGACCGACCGCTCAGCGATCTGCTCTCCGAGGAGGAGGTGAACGCGTGCATCTCGTGAGGGACCAGCGTCCTGACAGCGATTTCGGGCAATCTGACCGGCTGAACGTGGTGGACAGCCCCGCGCTACCGGCCGACCCCACGGCACTCGCTGCGCTGAACGACGGCGTCCGCGGTGTCGATCTGGTCGCCCCGGCGGTGGCGCTGCCGGACTTTCACTTCAAGGGTGACAAGGAGATGCCTTCGAGCATCGCCGTTGCCACCCGTGAAACGATTCGCCCGATCTTCTCCAGCACGTCGCTCAACTGCGGCATGGCGCTGGTCGCGCTCGATGTCGAGCGTCCCGAAGCGGCGCAGGTGGCCGAGTTCTTCCGGCGCGTTCGTGACCGCTATCCGTTTCCCCCGACCTACCGCCGCGACCTGTCCCGCGAGGAGGTGATCCGCTGCGCCGCGGAGGGGTCGGCATTCGCCGCCGAACGATTCGGGGTCGACAGAACCGATGTCGACGCGGTCGAGCTGGGGGGACGCATCGACATCGAGGGCATGGGCGGGATCGATCGAGTCCGGCGAGAGCTTCCCTGGTCGGTCCAACAGCTCTCGAGAATCAGGTTCGGCACGATCGGGCCCAGCAACCACTTCGTCGAGCTGCAGGAGGTCGCTGAGGTCCTCGACCCGCGCGCCGCCGAGCTGCTCGGGCTCTCGCTCGGCCAGATCACCCTGCAGTACCACGGCGGCGGGGGATCCCTGCCCGGCGAGCTGGGTCTGCTGTTCGGGCGGCGTAAGCGCAAGCCCGCGCGGCAGGTGCGGATGCAGATGGCCCTACAACGTCCCCTGTATCACTTCGGTAGCGCCCGTTCGGCCGGCGACTTGCGACGCAGGCGCGACCTGTATTTCTCTGCGGATGCGCCGCCGGTCGAGCGTCACACCCCCGAAGGTGAGCGGCTGGCGCTGGCCAACGCGATGGCGATGAACTACGGCTTCGCGTTTCGGCTTTCGAGCTATGCCAGCCTCCGCTCGCTGCTTGGAACATGCTTCGGGTCCGGCTCACGGCTCGTGGTCGACACCGTCCACAACTCGATCTACGACGAGCGGGTCAACGACGAGCAAGCGGTGGTGCACCGTCACAACGCCTGCCGGATCTTCCCAGCCGCCACCATGCGCCACCATCCTGTGTTCGGGCAGATCGGACAGCCGCTGCTGGTGCCGGGCACCAACCGCACCTCGTCGTACCTGTGCATCCCCGGCGAACACGCCGACCAGGCGATGTACACCGCCTGCCATGGCGCAGGCACCGTCGTCGGCGACTTCGCGCGAAGCGGAGCATCGTCGCTCGATCCGCACGGGCGCACGACGCGTCGTTTCGACTGTCGTAGCGGGGACGCCGAAACGGTGCCGCAGCTCGACGACCACGGCGTGGACACGGTCGTGGGCGTGCTCCGTGAGCATGGCATCGCACGGCCGGTGGTGCGCCTCCGACCCTTCGCCGTACAGAACTGAGGAGTCGGGGTTGATCGCACCCAATCGTTGGCGCGGGAACAGTCGCGTGGTCGCGCCGGAAAACGCGTTTCAGGTGCACCTGGCGCCGTTCCGACGCAACCGCCGTGACCTGGTACGCGCGATCGGCGCACTCGCCCCCGGGTCGCCCGTCGTCGTCTCCACCTCCGCTCCGTGGGCGGTCGCCCGCTGCCGGCGGTTCGCGAGCCAGGCGGGGATCGATATCCACCGCGAGTACGTCGCGCTTCCAACCGCTCGAGCACCTGCGTACATCATCGAGGATGCCCCGGCCAGCGCTTCGACGTTTGTGCAACACGTGTTGGTGGTGCCGCCGCGCGCACTCCTTTCGGCTCCGATCGACGCCGCGCTGACGGTCGTGCGGAGGCTGCCTGATCCCAGCCGGGCGCTGCGCATGCTTGCGCCGGGCCGCATCGTCGTGGGAGCACGGCGATGACCGACGTGCTGCGGTCGCACGGCCGGCTGGCCGGCGTCGAGGAGGTCCCGCCGACGCTGGCCGACTTCATCGACGCATCAGGGCTGCGGTCGATCGTGATCGGCACGTCCAAGGACCCGAACGCGAAGGTGACGGTGCTGCTGGTGTCACCCCAGGGCGGGGGCCCGGTGCTGGCAATCAAGGCTCCCACCACGGAAGCCGCCGCCGCAGCGGTCGAGCGCGAGCGGCGGGTGCTGCTTGAACTGGCAACGACGCTGCCTGAGGAGCTCGCAACCACCATCCCACGCGCGGTGTGCACGGTCGATTTCGAGGGCCGGTCGGGGCTTGTCACGACGGCGGTCACCGGCACACCGATGACACGCGGATACCTGCGTTCCGACCGCGAGGCCGTCACCCGCCAGCACTTCGCGGCGCTGGCACGATGGCTGCACGCACTGCAAACCGCCACGGCCGGCGACATGGCCCCGATCGACATGGACGGAGGCGTCGCCGATCGCATCCGGTCGCGGTTCCGCGACGACCCGGCAGTGGGATCCGACCTGACGCGACTGGCCGAGATCCACGCACGGCTGCGGGAACATTCCGTGCCGCGCACCATCGTCCACGGTGACCTCTGGTTCGGCAACCTGCTGCTGCACGGCGGCCGGGTCACGGGTGTGGTCGATTGGGAGGACGCCGACCCGCGCGGCGAACCGGTGCGCGACCTGGTCCGCTTTGCGATCGCCTATGCGCTCTACCTCGATCGGGGCACGAGGCCTGGTCGTCGTGTCCGGGGGTTCCCGGGGTTGCTGGCATCGCGGTGGGGTGCCGGGATCGACTTCGGGATCAACGGCACGGGGTGGTTCCCCGAGCTGTTTCGCGACGTCGTCCGGAACGGGCTGAGCCGGCTTGGCGCACCCGCGGACCTGTGGCGCGATGCGGTGCTCGCCGGTGTGGCCGAGGTGGCCGCCAGCGCCGACGACTCCGGATTTGCAGGCGCCCACCTGGCGCTGTTCCGGCAACTGTCGACGGCACAGCCTGGATCGAGGGTCGCAGCCTCGTGACGACCGAAACCCTGAACCCGGCGCTGTGGGGCACGGCCCCGCCCGCCGCTGCACCGCCGGTAGGCCGCCCCGCCCCGGCCCCGGCTCGTACGTTCACGCACACCCGGCTTCCTCTGATCACCACCGCCGCCGCGATTGCGGTGCTGCCGCTGACCGAGCCGCGGGGCTCGGGAAACCTGGGGCCGGGCGACGTCCTGATCGTCATGTCGATCTGCGCATGGGTGTGGTCAAGCGCGGTCAGCGGACGACGGCTCTGGTTCCCGTACACGCTGGCCGCGGGGCTGATGATCGTCGGTGGTGCGCTCGGTGCCCTGGCCGGGCCGGTGCCGTCGGCCGGTCTGCTCGCGCTCGCCCAGGACCTGCTGCTGCTCGTATGGTGCTGGACGGTCGCGAACGTCGGAAGCAGGCCCGGTCACGCGCGGGTGCTGTTCCGCGCGTGGGCCGCCAGCTCGATCGTCTGGGCGGGCGTCCTGCTGACCGGCCTGTTGATCGGAGCGTCGGCGCTGACGGGGCAGGTGCCCAAGACCGGAGTGCGTACCACGCTGACCTTCGGCGACCCCAACGTCGCCGCGAACTATTTCGTGATTTCGATCATGATCGTCTGCGCCACCGGGTACCCACGGCATCGTTGGCTGCGAGTCGCGGCGTACGTCGCGCTGGTCGCAGCGCTGGTCTCGACCGGGTCGAACAGCGGGCTGGTTGCGCTGGCGGTGTGCGTGTCGGTGGCGGTGATCCTGGGCGTTCGCAGGCGCGTCGGCCTGGTTCCTGCCATCGCCTGTCTAGCGGCCATCATTCTCTTTGCCGTGCCGGTGGTGGCCACGACCAGCATCCGCGCGATCCAGCAGCGCGCATCCACCAGCAGCTACGCGTTCGTGCGCGAAGGGATCGGCAGGGGTGAGCAGAGCGTCACCGAGCGCACGACGGTGCTCGGCGAGAGCACCCACCTGTATGAGACCGGCGGGATTCTGGGGGCCGGGCCGGTCTCGACCAAGCCGCGGCTGATCGCATCGATGGCGCCGTATCCGAAGGAGGCGCACGACGACTACTTCGCCTCGTTGATGGAGCGCGGCGTGATCGGAGCCCTCGGCCTGATGGTGCTGCTGGCGAGCGTGCTGGTTCGTGGTGGGACGCTGCTGCGCCGCGACGTTAGCGCCGGCGTGGGCTCCGCGCTGTCGCGGCCGCACGCGGTCGTAGCGGCACTGATCGGAACCATGATCACGATGACCGTGTTCGAGCTCTTGCATGTCCGCCACGTGTGGACATTGTTCGCGCTGGTGGCAGCCGCCTCACTCTGGGAACGCGAGTGAAGGCCTCCATCTCCCGCACCGGTGACCGGATCGGCGCCCTCTTCGTCAAGCTTCTGGCCAACATGGCTGCCAGGGCCGTGGCGCTGGCCTGCGTTGCCCTTGCGACCGTCATCGTGGCCCGCACGGAGGGTGCCGCCGGAGTCGGGATCTACGCGCTCCTGCGCGTCCTGCCAGGCCTGCTGGGGGTCGTCATATCCTGCGGCCTGCCCGGGGCGATTGCGTTCTTCCTGGCCGGCCCATCTCGTGACGATCGCCGATTGCCGTTGACCATCGTCGCCATGGCGGCGCTGGGCGGGGGCGCCGGCACGGTGCTGTGGCTGGCCGCGACCCCGATGCTGAGCGCCCACCTGTTCGCGGGGGTGTCCATGCCGCTCGTGGCCCTGGCCGGCGTCACGGTCCTCACACAGCTGTTCGTGGCGACGGCCAAGTCCTGCTCACAGGGCAGCGGTGATCTGCGCGGAGCCAACCTCGTCATCGTCAACGAGGAGTTCATGTTCCTGCCGGTGTACGGCCTGTTCCTTGCAGCCGGCGTCTCCGGAAGGGGCGTGCTGATCGTGAGCCTGCTCGCCGCCGACCTGTTGGCGATCGCCTGGGGATGGGCTCGGCTGGCCCGCAGAGGGATGTTCCGCGGTGTCGAGCGCCCGTCCGTCCCGCTCGGCAAGCAGATCGCGATCTACGGGCTGCGCGCCCAGATCGGCGGGATCATGTCGCTGCTGAACCTCCGCCTGGACTTCATCATCCTCACCGTGCTGACCGGCCCCGCCGTGCTCGGGGTCTATGCGATCGCGTCCAAGTTCGCGGAGTTGATCAAGGTGCCCGGCCTCGCCCTGACCTACGTGCTCTATCCCCAGTACTCGAGCGAGGGCAAGCAGCGGGCGACCGCGGCAGCGCGCCGGCTGATTCCGCGAGCCGGCATCGCTCTGGCTGCCGGCGTGATCCCGCTCTGGCTGCTGTCGGGCTGGCTGATCCCCGCCCTCTACGGCACGACCTTCACCCGTGCCGTCACGCCTGCCCGGATCATCCTGCTCGGGCTCGTGCTGGAGGGAGTGGCCGGCGTGATATCCGCCTACCTGTACGGCGTCGGGCGTCCGGGGCTCAACTCCTGTGCGATGGGCGTGGGCCTGGTGGTCTGCGTGCTGCTCGATCTGCTGCTGATCCCCCCGTTTGGCTCGACCGGAGCGGCAGCCGCGTCGGCGGCCACCTACCTCACAAGCACCTTCGCCCTGGTCGCGTGCTTCGGCTGGCTGCAGCGATCCGATTCGGACATCCCCAACCCACGCGCCGTGGCGACCACCGACCCCGGCTAGCGGCCATCACTCCATTGTCAGCACACGGTCTATCGCCCGCTCACCATCTCGTTGTAGCCAGCGGCGTCCAGACGGTGGCGGCGGCCTGTGTCCGTCCCACCGATCCCACCGCGCCGCGTCACGCGTTCACGGTCGACGTCGAGGATTGGTACCAGTCGTGCATCGACTTCGACGCGCCGATCAGCGATCGCGTGGTCAGAAACACGAACCGGATCCTGGAGATGTTGAGCCGCACCAACGTGCGAGGCACGTTCTTCGTCCAGGGCATGGTCGCCGAGGCGCTCCCGCGTGTGGTCGAGGCATTGGTACGCGAAGGCCACGAGGTGCAGTCTCACGGGTACAGCCACAGGCCGTTGAACCGGATGAGCCGGGCCGCCCTCAGAGACGAGCTGGAACGAGCCAAGAAGACGGTCGAGGACGCGGCCGGGATGAGTGTCACGGCATTTCGCGCGCAGGATTTCTCGGTGCTGAAATCCAACCTCTGGGCACTCGAGGCAATCGCCGAGGTGGGGTTCGAAATCGACTCGTCGATCTTTCCCATGCAGTCGCCTCGCTACGGCATCGGCGGATGGACGCTGGCTCCCCACCACGTGATCCTCAATGGAGGGGCGCGATTGCTGGAGGTGCCGGTCGCCATCTGGGCGCGCGGCCCGCTGCGGGTGCCCGTTGCGGGAGGTGGATACTTCCGTGTCCTGCCGGAGCCGGTGCTCGAGCGAGCGATCCGCTCGATCGATGCTGCCGGGCGGCCGGCGGTCATCTACTGCCACCCGTACGAGTTCGCTCCGCAGGAGCTGGCAGGGTACGCCAACCTGCCCTGGAAGCTTCGAGTTTCGCAGGGTCTGGGCCGGTCGCGGTTCGAGGCGCGAATGACCAGGTTCCTGCGAAGCGCGCCGTTCGGCCCGCTCCGGGACGTCCTGGACGCGTGGAGCGTGCGGTGAACGTCGTGTTCATCACCACCGACGACCCCCTGTATCTGCCGGGGTTCTTCGACCGTGTGCTGTCCGGGCGACCCGAGACGACCGCGGTGCTCGTCGCGCCACCGCTCTACGGTGATCAGACGACGATCGGCGCCGCCTGGCGGTATCTACGGACGTTCGGGATTCGAGCGACCGTCGCGCTTGCGAAACGGTCGCTGCATGCGAAGCTGGCCAGGCGCTCAGTCGCGGACACGTGTGCGCGCCGGGGCGTTCGCTGTGTCCACGTCAACGACGTGAATAGCCCGAGCGTCCTGCACCGGCTGGAGGAGTGGTCGACCGACGTCGTCGTCTCGGTGAGCTGTCCCCAGATCTTCAGGCGGCCGCTGATCGACCTTCCCCGCCGCGGCTGCCTGAACCTTCACGGAGCGATCCTTCCCCACTATCGCGGCGTGCTGCCGAGCTTCTGGATGCTCGCGAACGGCGAGCAAAGGGCCGGGGTTTCGCTGTTCTTCATGAACGAGGACATCGACGGCGGCGACCTGTGTGGACAGCGCATGTTCGAGATCCGGGACACCGATACGCTCGACAGCTTGATCCGCAGGTCGAAGGCGGTTGCCGCGGAGCTTGTGCTCGATGCGCTGGACGGGATCGAGTCGGACACGGTCGTTCGCGAGCCGCTCGACCTCGCCGCAGGCTCGTACTACTCCTGGCCCGACCAGGCGGCTGTGCGGCGATTCCGCACATCGGGCCGGCGGCTTTGGTAGGCGTCGGCGCGTGTCTTCCGGCGGCCGGCGCTAGCGCTGGTCGTTGTGGCGCTTGATCACCGGCGCGAGCGCGGGCTGGTTCTCGATCGCCTGCGGTGCCGGGCAGTTCGTCCGCGTGCACTGCACTCCGAACGTATAGCTGTAGTCCATGGCCGGGGCGGGAACCACGAGGCTCCAGGCATGCAGCATGGTGGTCAGCTCGCCGGCCGTGGGAAGCCGGTAGTAGGGAGCCTTTCCGTCAGTGCGACCCTCCTGGCCGAAGGTCTGGAAGGTTGGCACGATCGCCCGTCGCGGGATGCCGCTCCTGATCGCCGTGTTCACCTTGGACGCGATCTCGCCGACGTCACAGGGAGCCGGCGCTCCGCCGGCGTCGAGATGACAGGGATAGGGGTCAAGGCCGATCAGGTCGACGTGGGTATGGGATGGGGCGAGCGCGCGATACTCGCAGCCCGGGTGCTCGCCGCATACGTTGGAGCTATCGAGCGCGACGATGAAAGCCACCTGGCTCGTGTGGGAGTGAATGTAGTCGGCGCGGGCGGCGATCTCGGAGACGGCAGTTGGGCAGAGGGACGGATGCGGCTCGTCCGACAGGTAGTATCCGAAGACCTTGCTGTTGCTCGCTATGGCATCGACCTGAGCCGTGAACTGTTGCATCGAAAACCCGGGCGGCGGGCAGGACGACCCGGCCGGCGTGTTCCCCAGGTTCCCGACCCAGACCAGCGCCTTCGCTCCGCGCGGCAGGCGATTCACGATGGCGTTTACGCGCTGAGGAGCACGGGTACTTCCGGCGATGTCAAAGAGCGTGAAGCCGTCGGCTGCCGCAGGACCAATGCGGCCGCCGGTGTTGGGAGCGTAGTGCCACGTTTTCGTCGGCTTGGTTACGGTTGGAGCTACTTGCGCGGAATGGTTTCGAAGCAGTATGAATGTGGCGGCTATGCAGGCGAGCACAACTGCGGCCGCCAGCGTGGAGGATCGCCGAAACCGGCGGGACATCAGCTTATTGGTGGTCATGATCTCGATAACGGAGCGCTTGTCGTTATCGATACTAGCAAGACGAATGAATGCAGCGACTTGTCCAGGACTCCGACCATAGGATGGTGTGTGTGACGATGCTCCGGTGCCATGACGATCTCCGCCTACCGATGCACGCCGCGCGAGCCGTGAACCGCGTTCGATCCGTGACTGCAGCAAGGCCGTTCTCCAGGGTGGCGCGGTGCGCCGTTCTGCTCCTGATGCTGGGTACGTCACAGGCGCTTGCTGCGACGGCGACCACGCTGTACGTCGATCGGTCCAACTTGGCGTGTTCAAACAGCGGCGCAGGGTCGCAGTCCCACCCGTTCTGCACGATCAGCGCCGCGGCCTCAAAGGTGGCGCCTGGGCAGACGGTGCGGGTGGCGTCGGGGACGTATCCGGAGATGGTGCGTGTGCCGGTTTCGGGAACGTCAGGCGCCCCGATCAGGTTTACGGCTGCTTCCGGCAGCTCGGTGACGCTCACGGGAGGCACGGATGGCTTTCTGATCTCTGGCAGGCAGTGGATCACCCTGAACGGCTTCACCGTGACGCACACATCCAGCTATGGCATCAGCGTCTCGGGGTCATCGCACATTCGGATCACCGCCAACCATGTGCAGTTTTCGGGCTCGCCGGTGAGCGGGAAGACCAGCGCCGGGATTCAGATCAGCAACACGACTGATTCGCTGATAGCGCAGAACACTTCTGATCACAACACCTACGCAGGCATCCTGGTCACGGGCGCGTCATCGACCCGCGACGAGGTCCGCGGAAACACCACCTTCAGCAACGCTGAGGGATATCAGCGGGCTGCTCCAGGGATCCGGATCTACCAGGGGTCCGGGAACAAGGTCGACGGCAACGTCTCGCACGACAATGAGGACTCCGGGATCGAATGCTACC
>JBJMJD010000017.1:0-9821 GCA_045806525.1 Gaiellales bacterium
AGGCCGCATCGTCGGCCTGCATCCACATCAGCTCGCCGACCACCCCGGCCATCACGACGAGCAGGGCCACCACCGCCAGCGTGCTCGCGCCTTGGGGTGCCCGCGGGTCGAGCACCGCCGGAAAGCGGATGGCGGCGTCGGCCATCACCAGCGCCGCTGCGAGGCCGGCCGTCGTGACGGCGAGCCCGTTGCGCGCATCCAGCTGTTGCGCGGCGTCGAGGTAGGCGAGGAACGCGGCGAACAGGAGCATGGCGGCGGCCAGCGCCGTCAGGTAGAAGGCGATCAGGTTGTTGGGTGCGATCAGGCCGGCGGCGACCGCCAGCAGCGCACCGACGGTCGCGGTGCGTGGTGCCGATGTGATGGTCATGCCCGTTGACTTCGTGCATGTGGCGGCGCTTCCTGCTCCCTCGGTAGTCTGCGGCCGAAACCCAAACGCAAGGAGCGATGACCATGGGGCTTGGGAACGGACTGCGGCTCACGTGGGTGGGACACGCCACCTGGATCATGGAGACGCCCGGCGGCAAGCGGGTGCTGATCGATCCCTGGGTGACCGGCAACCCGGTGGTGCCAGACGAGTTGACTGACCCGGGCCCGTTCGACGTGCTGCTGCTCACGCACGGGCATAACGACCACACCGGCGACGCGGTCGACCTGGCGACGAGGCACACGCCCAAGGCGGTGCTGGCCATGATCGAGCTGGGCGACTACCTGGAGGGCAAGGGCGTCCAGAACGTAGTCGGGTTCAACAAGGGCGGCACCGCCGAGGCCGAGGGCCTCAAGTTCACGATGGTCGACGCCCGCCACTCGTCCAGCTTCACCGAGCAGGACGGAACCATCCTGAACACGGGCGACCCGAACGGCTACATCGTCACGCTGGAGGACGGGCGGCGGGTATACGTCGCCGGCGACACTTCCGTGTTCGGCGACATGGCGCTGATCGGCCGCCTGTACAAGCCCGACGTGGCGATCCTTCCGATCGGCGACTTCTTCACGATGGGCCCGTTCGAGGCCGCCGAGGCGATCCGGATGCTGGGCGTCAAGAAGGTCGTGCCGACGCACTACGGGACGTTTCCGGCACTGCACGGGACGCCCGACCAGCTGCGCGAGGAGGCGTCCGACGTGTCAGGGCTGGAGGTGCTCGACGTCGCGCCGGGCGGCACCGTCGAATGACCTTCTCGCTGGTCGCGTGCGACCTCGAGGCCCGGCAGTGGGGCGTGGCGGTGGCGTCGAAGTTCCCGTGCGTGGGGGCGGTCGTGCCGTGGGTGCGGGGCGACGTCGGCGCCATCGCGACGCAGGCGGCCGCCAACGTCAGCTACGGCCCGGACGGTCTCCGGCGGCTGGCGGCGGGCAGCAGCGCGCAGGCCGCGCTGGACGCCCTGACCGCAGCGGACGAGGGAACCGACGAGCGGCAGCTCGGCATCGTCGACGCGCAGGGCGGCAGCGCGACGCATACGGGCGACCGCTGCATGGACTGGGCGGGCGGACGAGCGGGACCCGGCTTTGCCGCCCAGGGCAACATCCTGGCCGGCCCACAGGTGGTCGACGCGCTGGTCGAGACCTTCGCCTCGACCGGCGGACCGCTGGCCGACCGGATGGCCGCCGCGCTGCTTGCAGCCGACCGGGCCGGCGGCGATCGGCGCGGACGTCAGGCGGCGGCACTGGTCGTGCGCCAGAGCGGCGCCGGGTACGGCGGCAACAACGACATCCTGATCGATCTGCGCGTGGACGATCACCCCGATCCGGTGCCCGAGATGATCCGCATACTCGGCATCCACCAGCTGCTGTTCGGGAAGACGCCCGCAGACGACTTCCTGCCGCTGGAGGGAGCGCTGGCCGACGAGGTGTCACGCCTGCTCGCGGATCGCGGCTTCGACTCGCTCGATGCCTACGCCGGCGTCGAGAACCTGGAGGAGCGGATGTGGCCGGACGGCAGCCGCATCGACCCGGCGGTGCTGGAGATTCTGCGGGGCTAGCCGCGCAGCGCGGCTAGAGAATCGCGAGCGGCTTCTTGATGCGCTCGGCGCCGCTGCGCGGGCGCAGCACGCCGGGTACCGTGACGGCCAGCTCGCGCACGGCCTTTGCGGTTGCGTTCTCGGGCTCGGCGACCACCAGGGGGGTGCCCTCGTCGGCGGTCACGCGCAGCCGCTCGTCCAACGGCACCTGGCCCAGCAGCGGCACGCCCAGCTCGTCGGCCAGCCCCTTGCCGCCGCCCTGGCCGAAGGGGTGCGTGACCTCGCCGCAGCAGCTGCAGACCAGATGGCTCATGTTCTCGACCACGCCGGCCACCCGCATGCCGGTCTTCGACGCCACGTCCGCGGCCCTGCGCGCCACCTTCTGAGCCGCCGCCTGCGGTGTCGTCACGATCAGCAGATCGGGCTCGGGTAGCAGCTGCCCCAACGAGATCGAGATGTCGCCCGTGCCGGGCGGCATGTCCACCACCAGGTAGTCGAGCGCACCCCAATGGACATCCGACAGGAACTGCTCGAGCGCGCGGTGCAGCATCGGGCCGCGCCACGGGATCGCGCCGTCGCCGTCCACGAAGAACCCGATCGACATGATCTTGAGGCCGTGGTTGACGGGCGGGATCATCATCTGGTCGACCGCCACCGGCCGCCGCGAGATGCCCAGCATGCGCGGCATCGAGTAGCCGTAGATGTCTGCGTCGACGACGCCCACCTCGGCCCCGTCCAGCGCTAGCGCCGCGGCCAGGTTGGCCGTCAGCGACGACTTGCCGACACCGCCCTTGCCGGAGGCGACGGCGATCACACGCGTTGCGGGCTCCAGCGACAGCCTGCGCTCCTCGCCGGCGGACGCGCCGGACAGCCGCTGCCGCAGCGCGGTGCGCTGCTCGGGAGACATCACGTCGAACGCCACGGCCACCGACTCGACCCCGTCCACCGCACCGACGTGCTCCCGCACCTGCTGCTCGAGGTTCGCCTTCATCGGGCAGCCCGGGACTGTCAGAGCGATCGTCACCTCGACGCCGCTGCCCTCGATGGCAACAGCGCGCACCATGTCCAGCTCGACAACGCTGCGGCGGATCTCGGGATCGATGACGGCGACCAGCGCCGTCCGCACATCCTGCTCGGAAACCATGGCAGGATGGTAGCCCGGACCGGATTGCTACGGTGAGCCATGATCGCGATCGAGGCACGCGAGCTGCGCAAGACCTTCCCGGTCAGGCGGGGCGCGCCGGTCGAGGCGGTGGCCGGCATCAGCTTCGCGGTGGAGGCGGGCGAACGCCTGGCCTACATCGGCCCCAACGGCGCCGGCAAGTCGACCTCGATCAAGATGCTGACCGGCATCCTCCACCCCACCAGCGGCGATGCGGCCGTGCTGGGCATCGTGCCCTGGAAGAAGCGTCGCGAGCTGGCCGCCCGGATCGGCACGCTGTTCGGCCAGCGGTCGCAGCTCTGGTACCAGCTGACCCCCCGACAGACGTTCGGCCTGCTGGGCCGCATCTACCGGATTCCGGCCGACGAGGAGCGCCGCCGGCTGGCCCGGCTGGGCGAGCTGCTCGACGCCGCCCAGCTGTTCGACCAGCCCGTACGCGGCCTGTCGCTGGGCCAGCGGATGCGGTGCGAGCTAGTGGCCAGCATGCTGCACGCGCCGGAGGTGCTGTTCCTGGACGAGCCCACGATCGGGCTCGACCTGGTGGCGAAGGCGCGCTTTCGCGACCTGATCGTGCGCATCAACGAGGAGCAGGGCACCACCATCCTGCTGACGTCCCACGACGTCTCCGACATCGAGCAGGTGGCCCGGCGCGTGATCGTGATCAACCACGGACGCCTCATCTACGACGACCGCGTGTCGGTGATGCGCCGGGCGCTGCTCGGCACCAAGATGCTGGACGTGCGCTTCGAGCAGCCGCCGGCGAGCGTCGAGGTGGAGGGCGCGAGGCTGGTGAAGCTCTCCGGCGCCGGCGCGAAGCTGGTGGTCGACACCGGCCGCAGGCCGATCCGCAGCGTCCTGGACGACCTGCTCGACCGCTACGACGTGGTCGACATCTCGGTGGCCGACCCGCCCCTGGAGGAGATCGTCTCCCACATCTATGCGAGGCCCGTGTGAATCCCTACGTTGCAGGCTGGCGGCTCGGCTTCCTGCGCACCATCCGCTCGCCCGGCGACATGTCGGTGCGGATCGGTTTCTTCGCGATCATCCTGGTCGTGATGACGGCGCTGTGGACGGCCGCGGTCGATGCCAACGGCGGCTCCCTGAACGGCTACAACCGCACATCACTGCTCTGGTACGTGTTCGCGGCGCAGACGGCGGTGCTGGGCGTGCGGCCGCGCTCGGTCGAGGAGATCGGCGACGAGATCGGCAGCGGCACGGTGGCCGTGCAGATGCTGCGGCCGGTGTCGGTGGTGGGCCTGCGCATGTCGATCGACATGGGCGAGGCCTGCGCCCGGCTGATCGCCTCGTTCACGGTCGGCGCCCTGATCACCTGGCTGTTCGTGGGCGCACCGCCGTCGCTGCCGGCGCTGGGGCTTGCGGCGCCCGCCGTGGTGCTGGGCTGCGCCGCCAACATCGCATCGTGCCACGCCTTCGGCGGCATCGCGTTCTGGCTGCTGGACGCGAAGGCGTCGTGGTTCTTCTTCCAGAAGCTGGTGTTCCTGCCAGGCGGCATGCTGATCCCGCTCGAGCTGCTGCCGCGCCCGCTGGAGCTGATCAGCTTCGCGCTGCCGTTCGCGACGATGGCCTACGTGCCGGGACGGATCGCCTCCGGCCACCCCGATCCGCTGCTGCTGGTCTGGCAGCTGGGCTGGCTGGTCGCGCTGCTGGGGATGGCCGGAGTCGTGTTCGCCGCCGGCGAGCGCCGGCTGCAGGTGATGGGTGGATGACGGCCGTCGCCGCCACCCTGCGCACGGCGATCGCCAACGGCCTCGCCAACCGCACCTCGTTCTGGTTCCAGGTGTCGCTGATGGTGGCCAACGACATCACGTGGATCGTCTTCTGGGTGCTGTTCTTCCACCAGGTAGGCAACCTTCGCGGCTGGGACGCCCACGACGTGATCGTGCTGTTCTCGATCCTGCTGACCACCGCGGGCGTTGCGCTCGGCCTGTGCGCGAACAGCCGCAAGATCGGGCAGCTGTCCGCCGACGGCGCGCTCGACGAGACGCTGACACTGCCGGTGCCGCCGCTGGCACACCTGCTCAGCACCCGCGTCGACGCGGCAAACACCGGTGACCTGCTGCTGGGCCCGGTGGTGTTCCTGCTGGCCGGAAACCCGAGCCCCGAGCGGGCCGCGATGTTCCTGTTCGGCGTGGTGGCGGGCTCGGTGGTGCTGATCGGGTTCCTGGTCGCGTGCGGGTCGCTGACGCTGTTCGTGGGCGGCCGCGGAGAGCAGGCCGACCTGGGGTTCAACGCGATCCTGATCTTCGCCAGCTATCCGCTCGACCTGTTCGGAGGCGCCACCAAGATGCTGCTGTTCACCGCCGTGCCGGCCGCGTTCGTGACCGGAGTACCGGCCCGGCTGGTGCGCAACTTCGACACCCCCGAGGCGTTGCTGATGGTGGCGGTGGCGGCGCTGTTCGCCATGATCGGGTGGGGGACGTTCCACCTCGGCCTGCGGCACTACAGCTCGGGGTCGATCTGGATCAGGTGACCGCATCAACGCGACGCGACATCACCCGTAGGGCGCTCGCGATCGGCGCAGCGACGGGAATCTACGGCATCTCCTTCGGGGTGCTGTCGGTGGCGGCCGGCCTCAGCCCGGCCCAGACCTGCGCGATGTCGCTGCTCGTGTTCACGGGCGCGTCGCAGTTCGCGACGGTGGGTGTGATCGCCGCCGGTGGATCGGCGGCCGCCGCGCTCGCGCCGGCGTTGCTGCTGGCCGCCCGAAACGGCGTGTACGGGCTGTCACTGGTGCCGGTGCTGCGGGGCCGGCTGGGCAGCCGCGCACTGCAGGCACAGCTCGTGATCGACGAGTCGACGGCGATGGCACGCGCGCAGGACGACGACGCCGCCGCCCACCATGCGTTCCTCGCCACCGGCCTCAGCGTGTTCCTGTTCTGGAACCTGGGCACGCTGGCGGGCGCGATCGCCGGTAGCGGTCTCGGCGACCCGCGGCGGCTGGGGCTTGATGCGATGTTCCCGGCGGCGTTCCTGGCGCTGCTGGCGCCGCAGCTGCGCCGCCAGGGCGCGCCGATCGCGGCCGTGTCCGGCGCGCTGGTGGCGACGGCCCTGGTGCCGTACACCCAGGTCGGCGTGCCGATCCTGTTCTCCGCGTTCGGCGTGATCCCGGGCCTGATCGTGCTGCGCCGCGCCCAGGTGGCGGCATGAGCTGGACGGCGCTGCTGGCGCTGGCGGCCGGCGCCTACGCGCTGAAGGCGGTGGGGCCGGTCCTGGTCGGGAACCGGCAGCTGCCTGCCGACATGGCGCAGGCGCTCGAGCTCCTGAGCGTGCCGCTCGTGGCCGCCCTGGTGGCCGTGCAGACGCTGGATGGCGGCGGCAAGCTGGTGCTCGACGCGCGGGTGCCGGCCCTGGCCGTTGCCGCGCTGCTGGTGTGGCGCAACGCTCCGTTTCCGGTGGTGCTGATCGCGGCCGCCGCCACGGCGACGCTACTGAGGCTGTGAGATCGTTCCGGCCGTGGACGTGGATGTGGTCACCGAGATCGAGATCGACCGGCCGCGTGAGCGGGTGGCGGAGTATGCGGCCGACCCGGATAACGCGGTCGAGTGGTATGCGAACATCGAGGCCGTCGAGTGGCGCTCCTCGCCACCAGCCGAGATCGGTTCCGACATCGCCTTCACCGCACGCTTCCTGGGCCGGAGCCTGACCTACACATATCGCATCATCGAGCTGGTCGCCGGTGAGCGGCTGGTGATGTCAGCCGCCGAAGGGCCATTCCCGATGGAGACGACCTACACCTGGCGCGATACGCCGGGCGGCGGCACCCGGATGACGCTGAGAAACCGCGGTCGTCCCCGCGGCTTCGTCGGGGTGGCATCGCCGCTGATGGCGCGTTCCATGCGCCGCGCCAACCTCAGCGATCTGCGGCGGCTGAAGGCGATCCTGGAAGCGGAGCCGAGCTAATCCCAGAGCAGCGCTGACAGCCGATCGGCCATCGGCTGATCGCGCGCCGCCACCACGTGCGCCCGCGTGGACAGGTCGAGCGGAATCGCCGACAGATCGCGGGTCTGGATGTGGGCACCCGACTCGCGCACGATCAGCGCCGCCGCGGCGATGTCGACCGACCGTGACGGTTTCAGCGACGCCACGCCGTCCAGGCGCCCGTCGGCCAGCTGGCAGAGCGCCAGCGCCAGGGCGCCCAGCACGCGGATGCGGCCGACGTGGCCGTCGAGCCGGGTGGAGGCGTCCGCGATCAGGGCGGCATTCGTGGCCTCGAAGTCGACGATGCCGAGCCGCGCCTTGGGTCGCACGCCGCCCAGCGGCCGGCCGTTCACCGTTGCGCCCTCTCCCGCCGCGGCCACCCACTCCTCACCGCTGCCCAGGTCGAGCACGTAGCCGAAGCGCACGTCGTCCACGGTGGGCCCATCGGCAAACGCGATCGAGATGCAGTAGAAGGGCAGGCAGCGCTTGGCGTTGAGCGAGCCGTCGATCGGATCGACGACCACCACCCAGGGGCTCTGGTCGTCGCCGAATCGTCGCTCGCCCAGCTCCTCGGACACGAGCCGGAAGGAGATCCCGCGGCCGGCCAGCTGCTCGAGCCGAGCCACCGCCAGGCGCTCGGCGCCGTCGTCGATCGCCGTCGTGTCGTCGCCGCCCTTGCCCTGGCCGATCACCGGCTCGCGGTCGTCTCGGGTCGGCAGCTGCAAGAGCAGCTCGCGCACGTCGGCGGCAACGATCTGGCAGAACTCGAGCCAGCCGCGGTCGGTCACTCGGCGGCGAGCGGATTCAGCAGGAAGCCGGTCGCGAGCTTGGGGAAGAAGTAGGTCGACTTCTGCGGCATCACGCGCCCCGCAGCCGCCACCGCCTGCACCTGCTCGACCGTGGGCGCGCGCAGCAGGAAGGCGCTGCCGGCCTCGCCCGAATCGACCAGGGCCGTGGCCGTCTCGAGGCCGCGTACGTACCGCACCTGATCGGTGGTCAGGAACTGGTCTGCGTCGAGGCCCAGCAGCGGTGCCAGCACCAGCGCCTCGAGCACGGCGGCGTCGACGGCGCGCAGCGCCTTGGGTGCGCCCGGCATCGCCATCATCACGGTGCTCGTGTCCTTTACCTGGGCGATCAGCGCAGGCTGGTCGCTGCCACGCCAGAGCGCAAAGGCGACCGTGGCCGGATCGATCGCGTTCAGCTGTGACTCGAGCTGGGCGGGCGTCGTGCCGGCCGGCAGCTCTCGCACGTCGAAGGCGGCCAGAAAACGTGGGTCGACCTCGCGCCGCGCCATCACCACGCGGTGCGTGGGGTAGATGGCCAGTCCCTCGCCGTGCAGGTTGGCGAGGTACATCAGCACGAAGTCGTAGGGCTGGTCGCCGGCCGGGTCGCCGTCGCGCTGGCGCTGCTCGTTCCGGTAGGCCAGCGCCGTCTCGTAGCGGTGATGGCCGTCCGCGATCAGGATCTCGCGGTCGCCCAGCGCCGCCTGCGTGGCCGCGACCGCCTCCGGTCCCACGACGCGCCAGAAGCGGTGCTGGGTGTCGTCGCCGTCGGTGGCCTGCATGTCGGGCGGGCGGTCGGCGGCGGGTGCCAGCGCCGCGCGCGGCCGGCCGTCCGGGTCGTCGTAGAGCGCGAAGATCGGCGAGGTGTTGGTGCGGGTGGCGCGGAGCAGGTCGAGCCGCCCCTGCCGGGCGTGCGCGTGCGTGCGCTCGTGAGGGCGCACACGACCCTCCTCGTACGGGGACAGTCGAACCGCCGAGAAGAACCCTGCGCGGCTGCGGTCGACGCCGTCTGGCCCGGTGAACCGCTGCTCGTGCCACCACAGCGCCGGCTCGGCGTCGCGCACCAGCACGCCGTCACGACGCCACTCGTGCAGCAGCTGCGCGGCGGTCTGGGCCGTGTCAGGCAGCTCCAGCCGCACGACGTTGTGATCGTTGCGGCGCAGCAGCGCCTCGCGGTCGGCCGGCGAGATCACGTCGTACGGCGGGGCGACGACCTCATCCAGCGGGTAGCGACCGGCGTCGTAGCGCAGCGCTCGCAGCGGCTCCAGGGCGGTGCCTGTGACGGTGTCGCTCATCGGTGCCGGTCAGTCTAGTCGTGCCCGGCCGGTGGAATAGACTCACCCGGCGATGGCCGAAGGCACCTACGTATCCGAGCTCGAGGAAGGTGCGCTGGTCGAGGCCACGTTCGCGGTGCAGCGCAAGCGCCGGCGCCGCACCCGCAACGGCGATGCGTTCCTGTCGCTGGAGCTGGCCGACCGCACCGGCCGCGTCCCGGCCGTGGTCTGGAATGACGTCAACGTGCTGGGCGCCCGGTTCGACGAGGGCGACACGGTGCGCGTGCTGGGTCGCGTCGAGAGCTACGACGGCCGGCCGCAGATCGCGGTCCGCGACGTCGAGCGGCTCGAGCAGGGAGACGCGCTCGAGCTGGTGCCGGGCGCTCGCCGCGACGCCGAGACGCTGGACGGCATGGTCGAGTTCCTGGCTGCAGAGGTCCACGCTCCCGGCCTGTCCGCGCTGGTGGCACGGTTCCTGGAGAACGAGCGCTTCCGGGAGCGGTTCCGCACGGCGCCGGCCTCGGAGCAGCACCACTCCTATGCGGGCGGCCTGCTCGAGCACACGGTGGCGGTGGCCGCGCTGTGCCGCGAGGCCGGGCAGATGCACCCGCGCCTGAACGGCGATCTGCTGCTGTCGGCGGCGCTCTTGCACGACGTCGGGCGCACCGAGACGTTCCGCCAGGGCGTCACGATCGCGGTCAGCGACGAGGGC
>JBJMJD010000018.1:0-17824 GCA_045806525.1 Gaiellales bacterium
AGGTCCGCGATCGCCTGGTTCTCGGAGAGGATCTGCTTGTTCACGCCTGCGATGCGGTTGTCGATGCTCGCGAACACCTGCTTGATCCGTGCGCTGTCGATCTCGTTCCTGGTGCTGATAACGCGAGCGGCAAGCGCATTCGCCAGCGCTCTGGCGGCCGTGGGGCTGTCCTGCCGTACCGACAGCTTGAGCACGCCGGACGCCCCCAGCGGAGCGACCGTCACTGTGTTTGCCACCTGTGTCAGGTTGCGATCGGTGAGGTTCGCCGCCGTCAGCGCGGCGTTGATCTGCGCCGGGCTGGTGGCGATCGCCTCGGCGGTATCGCCGATCACCGCCGACTCGGCACTGGAGGTGGGATCGGCAGCGTCCAGAACGAATGTGGTCGACGCGGTATACGTCGCCGAATGACGGACGCTGAGCAGGGTGGCGATCGCGACGCACACGACGGTCGTGAGCGCGATCAGCCTCCAGTGCTGCACGAACACGCGGCGAATGGCCTCGTTTAGCTCCATGATGTCGATGCGCTCCTCGGAGGGGTGAATGCGTCGAGTGAGCGGTCGCTCACGGACGCCGGTTCATGCGTGTCTGCTGTCACCGGGCACGAATGGTTTGGGGGTCGCCGCCGACGCGCTTACCCAATGCCTGTTGCGTCGCCTCGATCACGGCGCTCACGGCCGCGTCGTCCATGGCCGGGTAGAGCGGCAGTGTCACCAGACGGTCGGCAACCGATTCGGTCGCCGGCAGCCGCCGGTGGCCCGGCTGGGAGCGGTACCAGCTGAACAGGTGCGTGGGCGGATAGTGCACGCTGGTCTGGATCCGGGCAGAGGCGAGCTGTTCGCGGAACTCGCCTCGGGAGGAACCGTGAGGCAGCAGGATCACGGCCAGGTGATGCGCCGGCGTGTCACCGCGCCTCGGCGGGAACGGCATGTGGATGCCGCCGAATCCGTGAAGGTGCTCCCGGTAGGTCGCCGCGATCCGGGATCGAGCAGCGTTCCAGGTCGCCAGCCTGCGAAGCTGCACGACGCCGATTGCAGCGTGCGGATCATCCATCCTGTAGTTCAGGCCCTGCAGCAGAACGTCGTAGCTGCCGGCATGCCCCTTGTGGCGGTCCCAACTGAGCGTCGTCATTCCGTGGGATCGCAGCAACCGCAGGCGGCCGGCAAGCTCCTCGTCATCGGTGACGACCATGCCGCCCTCGCCCACGGGCAGGTTCTTGTTCGAAAAGAAGCTGAAGCAGCCGATGTCCCCGAAGGTTCCACACACCCTCCCTGCCAGTCTCGCGCCGGGCGCATGGGCTGCGTCCTCGATCACCGCGATCCCACGCCCGGCGGCCATCTCGAGGATCGGCTCCATGCGGCAGGGATGCCCGCCGTAGTGCATGACCATGATCGCCTTGGTATCCGCGGTGATGGCCGCTTCTACGTCGACCGGATCGAGCGTCAGATCGTCGTCTCCGCAGACATCGCAGAACACCGGCAGAGCGCCGACCCGACCGATCATGTTGGCGCCTGCGACGAAGTTCAGCGACGGGACGATCACCTCGTCGCCCGGGCCGCATCCAAGCGCCAGGAGTGCCAGGTGCAGAGCGGCGGTGCCGTTGGTGACCGCGATCGCCTCGCGCGACCCGCACATTCGTGCGAACGCAGCTTCGAACTCCAGCACGCGCGGCCCGGAACTCCACCAACCGGACCGGATCGTCTCGATCAGCGCAGCCTCCACCTCCGGGTCGCTGGTCACGTCCGAAAGCGGGACGCTCCAGGGCGCGACGGTGGCAGCCGAACGGGTTCCGACGTTCTCCGGCATGTGGCGAGACTCGACCACGCCGCTCATTCGGACCCCCTCACGAGCGGAAATGCCGGATCCGATTCGCCGTCGACCTGGTGTTCCAGCCACACGGCGGCGGCGCGTTCGTAATCGTCACGCCGGCCGATGTCGAACCACAGGCCTGAGAAGGGAAAGACGCCAACCGGCTCGTCGGCGTCGAGCAGCGCCAGCACGAGCTGGGGGAAGTCGAAGTATCCCGTGGATGGGATGTATTCGAGGGCTCGCGGCTCGAATACGTAGATCCCCATGCTGACCGTCGAGGTCATCTCGGGCTTTTCCCGGAAGCCTCGCACTCGGTGTGAGTCGCCGTTTCGTCCCACCCGCAGGACGCCGTAGTCGATCTTGATCGGGCGCTTGTGGGTGGCGATGGTGACGAGATTGCCGCGGACGCGGTGGTGCGCGATCAGGTCGTTGTAGTTGAGGTCGGTGAGAATGTCCCCGTTCATCGCCAGAAACGTGCTGTGTAGCTCGGGCACCAGCCGAAGCGGCGCGGCGGTGCCAAGCGCCTCGTTTTCACGGACGTATTGGATCTCCAGCCCGTCGGCGGTGCGATCGCCGATCACGGCCTCGATCAGATGGGCGAGGTACCCGACGCACAGCGACGTGCGCTGAATCCCGCTGGCGGCGAGCTGGCCGAGCACGATCTCGAGGATCGATCGATCTCCGATCGGCATCAACGGCTTGGGGAGAATCGACGTGTACGGCGCCAGTCGCGTGCCCTTGCCGCCGGCCAGCACCACCGCCTGCACCGGTGGATGCGACGCGCCGGCGGGCGCCGATCTGCGCTTGGGGCTATCCCGCTTCTTGCCGTTGCCGCTGATCATGACTCGGTCTCCGGTTGCAAGGGCGATCCCACACCCGCCAGCTCGGTGCGCGGGCGGCGGCGAATTCCCTGATGGCCGGTGTCTCGGTGGACGGCGATGTCCTTGCGCAAGACCACGGCGACCGCCGTCCAGAGCAGTACGCGGACGTCCATCGCAACCGACCTGCGATCTGCGTAGAGGCAGTCGAGCGCAATCTTCTGGGGGAGGATCCGGTCGACGTAATCGGTGATCGGGTCGTCCTGGGCGAGGATCTTGCTCTCGTTCGCAAAGGCCAACTGCGACAGTCCCGTGATGCCCGGTTTCATGGCCAGGATGGTTTCGAACTCGGGACGGCTTTCGACGAACCCCGGATCCTCCGGGCGGGGACCGACCAGACTCATTTGCCCGGTGATGACATTCCACAGTTGCGGAAGCTCGTCGAGCTTGGTGCGTGCCAGGAGCCGCCCGACGCGGGTGAAGCGTTCATCGTCGTGGGCCGTCAGACAAGCTCCGACAGAGCCGTCGCGCATCTTTCGGAACTTGAGCATGCCGAAGGTGCGGCCGAGATGTCCCACGCGCTGACATCGGTAGAACACGGGACCGCGGCTGTCCAGCTTGATCGCCGCGGCGACGATCACCACCACGGGGATCGACAGCAGACCGATCAGACACGATACGAGCAGATCGAGCTGCCGTTTTAGGAGTCGGTCGATTCCGTCCGCGCGTCTCTCGCGATGCTTCATCTGGCCCTTCCGTCCCGGACCGTCGCTGCGGCGAATCAGCCCACTTCCAATCCCGTGCCCCGTCTGCCTCGTGCGATGGGTGAACCATGAGCTTAGGGACTGCAACGCGGCCGCTCAAGACGCGGAGGACGAGTCCCCGCAAACGGCTAGGCCCGCCGAGCGGCCGGCTGATCGAGCCGAAAAACCGCTGATAATGGCTTTGCGAGCGGGCATCGCGGGAGTGGCCGCTTCCGCCCGCGGCGTCGCTGGCAAATGCGTCCAGGTGGTGAAACTCCACGATCGTCTAGGTCCTCGGCCGGAAACGGACGGGTCGGTCGGCCCGGCCGCCTAGACCTTTGAGGAGGTTTCCTAGACTTAAGGCGGGCCCCCGGCCGATCGGCGGCAGAAAACCGTTGTCGTGTGTGACCGGGCTAGCGGGCGTACGTATCGGGACGGTACAGATCGATATGACGCTCGATGAACTCCAGCACCTGGGCGAGCCCGTCCTTCAGGGGCGTGCGCGGGTGCCAACCCGCGCGCTCGGCGGCCCGGGAGTGGTCACACACGAGCTGCATGACTTCGGACATGTCGGGCCGTACCCGGTCCACGTCTCCGACGATGGGAATGTCCGGCTTCCCGGCCAGCGCCGCCATCGTTCGAGCCAGGTCTCCGATCGAGATCGCTCGCCCGTTTCCTACGTTGGTGACGGTTCCGATGCACGCGTCGCTTGCGCCCACCGTCATGAAGCCCGCGACGGTATCGAGCACGAACGTGAGGTCGCGCTCGGGAGCGAGAGATCCCAGTCGAAGCTCGGGACGACCCGCCAGAAGCTGACTTGCGATCGTCGGGATCACGGCGCGGGCCGACTGGCGCGGGCCGTAGGTGTTGAACGGCCGAATGATCGCCACAGGCAGTTCGAATGAGCGGTAGAACGACTCCGCCAAGCTGTCGGCTGCGATCTTCGATGCCGAGTACGGGGATTGCGGTTGCAGAGGGTGCTGCTCGTCGATGGGGATGTATCTGGCGGTGCCGTACACCTCGCTCGTGGACGTGTGGACGAGGCGGCCGATCTCGTGCGAGCGCACCGCCTGCAGCACGTTCAGCGTCCCGTTGACGTTGACCGCCGTGTACGACGCGGGGGCGACATACGAGTAGGGAATGCCAATCAACGCGGCGAGGTGGAACACCACGTCGATGCCTCGTGCGGCCTGATCGACACTCCACGGGTCGGTGATGTCGCCAAACTGGACATCGCAATCGATGTCCGGATCTGCGAATGCCAGCATCCCCCGGTCGAGCCGTCCGTTGTAGTGGACGAGAGCTCGCACCTCGGCGCCGGCGTGAACCATCGCTTCGGTCAGGTGTGAGCCGATGAACCCGCCGGCACCGGTGACCAGCACGCGCTTTCCCTGCCACTCGGACGTCATCGGCCCGTGGCTGGCCCGATCGGCGACCAAGACGCGGCCCAGCCCGAAACTCCTGGCGGTTGGAGAGCGCAGGCTGACATCCCGTGGCACCCTATCGTGAGCCGACCGGCGCTGCTCAGGGGATCCTCACTGCCCGCTGTCGGTCGCCGCGCGATCGGCGTTCCGGCCGCCGCCGGAGCGTGACGTGTGAACCGCCGTCGGCTGGCGGAGAGAACGGCGGCGCTCGACGATCGCGCCGGCTTCACGACGACGCGTCTGCCTTGCAACCGTAAGAGGGTGGAGAGCCGACCACCGATTGACCGCCGCCACCAACGTCGCGCCGAGGAGAGCTCCGCCCAGCGCATCGGTGGGGAGGTGCATGCCGGACACCACCACCCAGGCACTCATGCCGGCCGCATACGCAATCCACAGCCACCTCCACCGAGGCGCCACAGCTGAGGCCAACCCGGCGAGCAGCACGGCTCGCATCGCGTGGCCGCTCGGGTAGCTGCCCGCCAGTACCCAGACACCGAGCACCCGTTCCGGCTCGTTGAAGGGAATCTGCCCAACCTGCCATTTCAGTGCCAGTTCGATCAGCTGGCCGACCAGGAAGGCTACAGCCCACGCGACCGGGTGCACTGTCGCTGATCGGCGCCAGAGTGCGAGCAGGGCCGCTGCGAACACCACCGTCAGGACACGCGGGTCGGCGGCCAGCGCAAGCAGCGACCAGTTGCCGCTCGCCAGGGTCCCGGTGTGGTGTTCGAGGCGCCGATCGAACGGAGCGGTGACTCCGATCTGCACGGCCACCGTGAGCGCCAGAAAGGCGACCCCCAGCCCGACCGCGACGCGGTACGCCGTGAGGCGGGCGGCGATTGGTGCACGGACTCCGCCGCGATGGATTTCGCCTTCCCCTCGCATCGTCCGGGGCCTCCCGATGGTGTTGTGGCGCCGCCGGTCGCACGAGCTCGGTTGGCGGGACCGGCGCCGGCCCGATCGCCCCAGGGCGCCTGCTTCGGGCAACGGCAGATAACCAGTCTCGTCAGCGGTTTGGTAACGCCGGCCTTACACCGCTTTGACATTCTCCATGGTCGGGTCTAGTGTACTCGCGGGGTAGGCTCTTTGGGTGGGACAGAGGGAAGAGCCGCCTCGGTAGGCTCTCTTGACAGTGACATACGACCTCGCGGGCAACGAGGTGGGAGCGGTAACGCTAGGCTCTTTGGGGGAATGAGGTGAGCTCAATACGTGGGCTCGACGATTGATCATGGACCGGTGGCTCCGGGTAACGCCAACCGCAATGCTGGCGATGTGGTCGTGGCATCCGGCCGTGCCGGAACGCCGACCGCGGTAATCCTCGACAGCTATCCGCTCTGGCTCGAAGCCGTCCAGCGACTGCTGGCCGAGATCGGCGTTACGACTGTGGGCAAAACCGCGTCTCCGCAGTCGGCGCTTGGATTGCTGGATGAGCATCACCCAGACCTCGTCGTTGCCGACGTCGAGCTGTTGGGAGAACACACGAGGCTGCGATGGATCGAGTCGGCCCTGAGCAGTTCGGGCGGAGCGAAGCTGATCGTTGTGGGCCCTCGATCGGACAGTGGGCTGGTCAGCGAGGTGCTCGCCGCGGGCGCGCACGCCTACGTGGAGAACACCATGGATTCGAGCGAGCTGACCCTGGTGGTCAAGCAGGTGTTCGATCAATCCATCTTCTTCGCCCCCGTTGAGCCACGCCGATCCACGATCGGGAGGCCGCAGGCTCAGCCAACCAACACGCTGACTCGAAGGGAATGGCAGATCCTCACGCTCGTGTCCGAAGGAATGTCGAACGGAGAGATTGCACACCGGCTTTGGGTGACCGAGCAAACGGTGAAGTTCCATCTCTCGAACGTCTATCGAAAGCTCGGGGTGTCAAACCGGACCCAGGCCAGTCGCTGGGTCCGGATCAACGGCGTCCTGGACGTGGAGCGAAAGCCGGCGGTAGGCAGCTAGGAGGTCCGGGCAGTTACCCGGTCATGAGGGTCACCGGTATAGCCCAGCATGGGTTTGAACTCATGTAGCTCTCACGTGTGTCGATAATAGTTGCGCGCACAATCCTACTGAGCCTAGGCAGCTCAGTCTGAGGGGGTTGAGGCGCGAATTGCGGCAAGCGTCTGGCGCCCGGGGACGACCGAAGCTCCCCGGGCAGCCAGCGCGCAGCGGTACGAGCCTCAGCCGTCCGGCAGCCATCCCTCTCGGTACGCGACCCAACGCGATCTCGGAAGATCGGCGTGTGCTTTGGCATACGCCTCGGCGGGTTTGCGGGTTTCGCGCTCCACACTCGCACCGAACCGTGCTGCCGCATCCGATACGGGATACACGACGCCGCCACGGCCGCGAGCGCCGACTGCGACAACGACCGCCTTCCCGTCTCCACTGCCAATTATCACGTGACCGGTACCGGGAGGGCAGTGGAAGAAATCCCAGGTTTTCAATCGTCGCTCCCGGTCTTCAACCACCAGCAGACATTCGCCGGCGACGACAAGGAACCCCTCCTGACCAGCTTCGCGGTGGTACAGCCCCAAGGCCTGGCCGGGCTCAAGCACGTTGATGTTCATGCCGAGCTGGCGAAACCGCCGTTTACCCTCGAAGGTGCAGTACACCCCGAGCGGTCCCTCATCACGCCAACGCGATTCGCGGGCGTTCACGACGAACCAGCCGTTAACGTCTGCGACCAGCCCGTTCCTGGTCATGCGTAGTGGGGCTTCATCGGTGGCCACGACCAGTACTCTTGCGAAGCCACCCCAGCAACGCAAGACCGGTTTCGCTCGCGGCTCAGGGCGTCCAGCCCCACAGCTGCAGCGGCCCCTTGATCAGGTTCGCGCCGTTCCCGACGATCAGCTCGTTGTGCCCGTTCACCGAGATGGCGTTGACGGTGTCGCCCGAGCCACCGGCATCGGTCTGATACGTGCCGGAGACGCCCGCCCCGGACGTGTACGTCTCCCCCACGGTCCCGCCCAGGTACAGGTAGTCCGGATAGTTGGTGGTGCACGTCAGGCACCCAGGTGCGCCGTTGCCCTGCACTGCGTAGATGTCTGGGATGCCGTCGCGCGGCAACGTCTACGTGCTGGAGTTCAGCAGCCGCAGGATCGTGGTCTTCAACAGCCAGGGCCAGTGGCTGCGCGACTTCCCCGCCCAGACGGACATGAACGACGGCCGTGGGCTGGCGATCGACACCACCCACGACCTGCTGTACGCGGTGGGGGCGCTCAAGCAGCGCCTCTTCAAGTTCAACTACGCCGGAACCATGCTGAAGGAGATCGACTCGCCGACCGGCAGCTTCGGCGTCAAGACCGACCCCAAGTTCAACTCGATCAGGTTCCCTGCGGTCGACTCCGCGACCGGCAACGTCTACGTCGGTGACACCTGGGGCTACCGTGTCTGGGCCTTCAACCAGAGCCTGGCGCCGCTGTCCGGCTTCACCTCGACCCCGAGCCCGCCGGCCGACGGCGGCTAAGGTCTGGAGCGAGTCCTCACTGCTCGGCGAGACATCAGGCGTTCCGCTCGATGCCATGGGCAGTTGCGGCACCGGCTCCGGCCAGATGAGCGCTCCCCGCGGTGTGGTCGCCGACGGGTCCACCGCCTATGTCGTCCAAACTAGCAACAGCAGCATCGCCGTCTGGAACTGGCAGACCAAGACCGAGACGGCGACCTTCAAGCCGAGCTGCGGCGGGAAGACCATGTCCGGGCCCTGGGGCGCCGCGTGGGATCCCACCCACACCTGGATCTACATCGGCGACAAGGGCAACAAGCGGGTCGTTCGCTGGAACCCGTCGACGCACGAGTGCGACGTGGTCACCACCGGTGCCGACACGCCGGAGGGTGCGCTGGGCGGCCCCGACTTCCTCAACTTCGGGCCGGACGGCACGCTCTACGTGAGCGATAACAACAAGCACGTCTACTCCTTCACCACCACCGGTTAGGTCATCGTTCGCCGGCGCAGGAGGATTGGCGCGGATCAAGAATCACAGGAAGCTTCCAACTCCTGTGTAGGAAGGTTCCCGCGTCATGCACGGACTGAAGAACCGCCTCACCTGGTATCGGCTACGCGATCCCGGCCACCCCGAGCGCATCTATGGCGATGACATCGACGATGCGGAGGATGCGTTCCGGCGTGCCGCGAAGCTGGCCGGGTTCTACCAGCGCCCGGTCGAGGTGTGTCACGTGATCGGGGGCGGACTCGTTCGGCCGGTGGGGGCGCCGGTCGACCCGGGCCCGACCGCCCCGGTCGGCTAGCGCTGCCGCACGCAATCGACGCGAGCACCGGGACGGCGTTCGCGGCGCGGCCCGTCAGAGCTGATCGCCCAACCGCTCGAGCTGCTCATTCCGCTCGCGCCCGGACGCGGGCGGATGTGAGCGTCGCAAGCTGCTCATCAGCGAAGGCAGCGCCAGCAATGCCACCCCCGTGCCGCAGCCGAGCGCAAGCGTGACGCAGGCTCGAGCCGCCGTGGCCGGCAGTGCCGAAAGGACGAACCCTCGCTGGAACACGCCCAGAGCCGGCAGCGTGAACGTCGCGACCAGGAACCCCACCGCCCCCACCGTCACCATCCGCTCCGGTGCGCGCCTGGGCGCGGTCACGGCCGCCGCCACCACCAGCACAACCGAGATCGCGTAGAGCACGCTGACCGCGAGCGGCCAGGTCGACAGCCGCTGGTCGAGCAGCACCCCGATCCATCCCGTCATCCAGGTGACCAGCGCCAGCACCAGCCCGACGGCCGCCGCCATCCAGATCAGCCGCTCGCGCCGCGTGGCGAGCACGATCGCGGCGAGGATGACGGCGGCGACGGCCGGCAGCGCCCACAGCAGCCGCCGCGGCTGGGCCGCGTACCACTCCGATCCGCGAACGGTGACCGGGCGGCCGTCGACCAGCAGCGGTATCGACCATGCGGCCACCCTGCGATTGACCCCCGTCACAAACGGCACCGGTCGAAGGCGGCTCTCGTGCCATGCGAACGAGTGTCCACCGCTCAGGCGGATCCAGCGCGCGTCCCGCATCTGCGGCAGGGTGACCAGGCCGGCGCTCTCGGCCGTCGGCGATCGCGAGCTCACGAAGACACCGCCGGGACCGATCCGGATGAACGGCTCGTGGAGCACGCCCAGCACGGTCACCACGTGCGGCGGATCGGCGTCGATGCGCAGCTTCAGGTCGCCGTCCAGCACCGTGGCGGTGACGCCGGGGACGGGCGGCCGGATCCCGTCGATGCGCGCCTCGAAGCTGGTCGAGATCCGCCCGGAGCTGGCGTGGGCGTCGGCCGACGCCGGCCTGATCGCGGCAGCGGCCGCGCACGCGGCCAGCGCGACCGGCAGTCGCACCAGCACCACCCGGCCGGCCCGCAGATGAGGCGACTGAAGCATGGTTCCCGAGACTATGACGCTCGCGGCACGGATGTGTACGCTGCTGCCTTGAGCATGTCCCGGCACGACGCCGTCGCCCGGGCCCCGCGCGCGCCGCGGGTGCCGGTTCCGTCCGTGCTCGGCGTCTCGGTGATCTGCGCCGGGGCGGCCTACCCGGTGACCGGTGCGGCGCTCGGCCTGACCAGCCCGGCCGTGATCTCGGTCTGCCGGGCCCTTGTCGGCGGACTGGTGATGCTGCCGGTGCTGCGCCTGGTCGGCGCGCGGCTGCCATCGACGTGGGCCGGCTGGGGCTGGGCGCTCCTGATCGGCTTCGGGAACGTGACCGTGACGCTGGCCGGGATCGCCGAGGGCACGCGGCTGGCGGGCGCCGCGGTGGCGTCGGTGCTCCTGAACAGCGCCCCGTTCTTCGCCGCAGTGCTGGCGCGCGTATTCCTGCGCGAGGGGTTGACCCGGCTGCGCGTGACCGGCCTGATCACGGGGTTTGCCGGCATCCTGGTGATCGTCGCGTCGCAGCCGTCCAGCGGCGGCTCGCACGTGGTCGAGGGCGCCGTCGTGTGCCTGCTGGGAGCGCTCGGCTGGGCCGGCGCGGGTCTCGGGATGCGCTACCTGAGCGTGCGTGACGCCGGCTTCGACGTGTGGGGCGCGAGCACGGCGCAGTTCTTCTGCGGCGGCGTCCTGCTGCTCCCCTACCTGGCTGCGACCGGCGGCTTCGGCGGCACCGACTGGTCGTCGGCGAAGCTCTGGGCGAGCCTGGTGTTCCTGGTGCTGGGGGCGCAGATCGTCACCTACGTCGGCTTCTACCTGGCGCTGGCGCAATGGTCGAGTGCCCGCGTGTTCTCCTGGACGTTCCTGGTGCCGGTGGTGGCGGTCGTGATCGAGGCGCTGCAGGGGAACCTGCCGGGCGCAGTCGCCACGGCCGGCCTCGCGATCGTGATCGCCGGCGTCGCGATGGTCACCCACCCACGGGCGGAGGCGACGCCGGCCTAACCGACTCCGCCGTACGGTCCCCGGTCGAGCCCGGGAGGGAACACGCCGATCCTAGGCGCAGCATGCGGACGGCTCGCCCACCGCGGGCGTGCAGCACGCAGCTGCTGCTGGCTCCGCGCCATGCTCGCGATCTTCGTGGTGCTCGATGTCGCCCAGCACCGTGTAGACCTCCCAGCGGTTGCCGGCCGGGTCGGCCACCCAGACCTTGTCCTGGCGGGCGTGGCAGCACGCGGTGTCTCGTTCGTCGAGGGTGACCAGGCCGCTCTGTCTGAGCCGTGTGCTCGCGCCGTCGACCTCATCGGTGGTGCCGACGCGGATGCCGAGGTGGGAGAGCGCCGCCCGGTCGGCCTGCTGCAGGGCCAGTGCGACCGGCGGATCTGTCAGCTCGAACTTGGCGTACCCCGGTTTCCGCTTGGCGGGCTGCTGCCCGAACAGCTCGCGGTAGAAGGCGACGGCGCGATCGAGGTCGGGTACGTCCAGGCGAACGTGTTGGACATGGTGTCCTTTCATCGAAGTTCATCGATGTTCTACCAGCACTCAGGAGTGGCCACAAATATTTGGAAGTCTCGATATAGTCCACCATCGATGAGGAAGCACCTGCCCGTGATCGCATGCTGCACGCCGCTTGCCGGCTCGTCGCTGTCCGACCAGGACGCCATCGAGCTCGAGCAGCTGTTCAAGGTGCTGGCCGATCGCACCCGCGTGAAGATCCTGAACATCCTGCTCCGCGCCCGCGGCCAGGCCGTCTGCGTCTGCGAGTTCACCGACCAGCTCGACCTCGCCCAGCCGACGGTCAGCTACCACCTGAAGCTGCTGCGCGAGGCAGGTCTGCTGGATCGCGAGAAGCGCGGCACGTTCGCCTACTTCCGGGTGCGGCCCGAGGCGATGGAGCGGCTGCACTCGCTGGTGGAGCCCGCGGCGCTGGCCAAAGCGGTGTAGTGGGCGCAACTCCTTCCGACCGCGCGCCGGCACCGGCCACCTTGTCGGTCGAGCAGATGCGGGCGGAGCACTGGCCGGCGGTGGAGCGGATCTACGCGGAGGGGCTGGAAACCGGCCATGCGTCGTTCGAGACCGAGACGCCGAACTGGGAGGGGTTCCAGGCCTGCCACCTGCCCGGGCACCGGCTGGTCGCGCTGGACGCAGACGGCGTGGCCGGGTGGGCCGCCCTGTCGCCGGTTTCCGACCGTTGCGCCTACCGGGGCGTCGCCGAGGACAGTGTGTATGTCGCCGCAGCGGCGCGCGGCCGCGGCGTCGGACGGGCGCTGCTCACGCAGCTGACCGGCCGGGCCGAGTCGACCGGCATCTGGACGGTGCAGGCCGGCATCTTCCCCGAGAACACGGCCAGCGTCGCGCTGCACCAGGCCTGCGGATTTCGCACCGTCGGGCTGCGCGAGCGGCTGGGGCAACGCGACGGCGTCTGGCGAGATGTGCTGCTGCTGGAGCGGCGTGGGAGCGCCCGATGACGATCGGGCTGGCGCGACAGGCCCTGGCCGAGCTAATCGGCACGTTCGCGCTGGTGTTCGCCGGCTGCGGGGCGATCATGGTCGACACGACGACGCATGCGCTCGGCCACGTCGGCGTGGCGATCAGCTTCGGCCTGGTGATCATGGTCATGATCTATGCGGTCGGTCATATCTCGGGCGCGCACTTCAACCCGGCGGTCACGTTTGCGTTCGCGCTGACCCGCCACTTCCCGTGGCGGCGGGTGGCGGTCTACTGGCCGGCGCAGCTGACGGGCGCGCTGGCGGCGGCGCTGGTGCTGCGCGGTTCGCTCGGGAACGTGGCGCACGTGGGAGCAACCCTGCCCAGCGGCTCCGACGGGCAGGCATTCCTGTGGGAGAGCGTGCTCACGTTCTTCCTGATGTTCGTGATCATGGCGGTGGCCACGGACACGCGTGCGGTGGGAGAGGCGGCCGCGATCGCGATCGGCGCCACGGTCGGGCTGGATGCGATGTTCGGCGGCCCCGTCACGGGCGCGTCGATGAACCCGGCCCGGTCGCTGGGGCCGGCCGTCGTCGGCGGTGACCACACGGCGATCTGGGTGTACATCGCGGCGCCGCTGCTGGGAGCCGCCGTGGCCGCCGCCGTCTACCAGTTCCTGCGCGCCGAGGCGCGACCGCACGCGGCCGAGCAGAGCCCGGCAACAAGGGACGCGACGTGAGCCACGTGCTGTTCGTCTGCATCCAGAACGCGGGGCGCTCACAGATCGCGCAGGCGCTGTTCGAGCAGGCTGCGGCAGGGCGGCACGAGGCGCGCTCGGCCGGCAGCCGGCCCGCCGCCGCCGTCCACCCTGAGGTGGTCGAGGTGATGGCCGAGGCCGGCATCGACCTCTCCGGCAGGGTGCCGCACGAGCTGGACATGGACGACATGCGGTGGGCCGACCTGGTGGTGACGATGGGCTGCGGTGACGAGTGCCCGTACGTGCCGGGCAAGCGCTACATCGACTGGGAGCTCCCCGACCCGGCCGGGCAGCCGCCCGCGGCCGTGCGCGGGATCCGTGACGAGATCTCATCGCGCGTGCAGCGGCTGGTGGTTGAGCTAGCGCCGGCAATGCGGTAGGGGTTCCCCCGACGCCGGGGCCGGCGGTGATCCGTACCGTGGGATCACCCGACACGAGAGGCCCTGACATGAAGGTCCGCGCGATTCGCATCCTGGTTCCCCCGCTCGAGCTGATCCTGCGGCTGGCAGAGAGCCGCTACAGCCTGTTCCGCCGCGCTCTCACAAGCGCCTCCCCCGCGCTGCTGGCCCGGCTCGGCAGCTGGCGCGCGGTCTACGCCGCAGACAGCGCCCGCCGCCGCGTCCCCGCCTACCGGCTGTTCGCGGACGAGCACGGCGTGACGGACCGCGATATCTCCCGGCTGCGCCTGCCGTTCACCGACAAGCGCGGCTACATCGATCGCTACGACGTGGTCGCTCGATGCCTGGACGGCCGCCTACCGGCGGCGGGCTGCGCCATCGACGAGTCGTCGGGCTCCACCGGCACCCCGTACAACTGGGTGCGGTCGCGCCGCGAGCGCGACACGATCGAGACCTCCGTCAGCCACTTCACCCGCTACCTGTACGGCAACGGCGCACTGGTCACGATCAACGCCTTCTCGATGGGCGCCTGGGCGACGGGAACCAGCATGGGCATGGCCATGCAGCGCAACGGCATCGTCAAGAACACCGGGCCCGACGCAGACAAGATCCTCGCCACGCTCGCGTTCCTGGGGACGGGGCACCGCTATCTGGTGTGCGGCTACCCGCCGTTCCTCAAGCACCTGATGGACGTCGCCCGCGAGCGGGGATTCAGGCTGGACGACTACGACCTGGCCGGGGCCGTCGGCGGCGAGGGCATGTCCGAGGGGCTGCGTGACTACCTCTCCACCACCTTCGCACCCGTGTACAGCGGATACGGAGCGACCGACGTCGAGCTGGGGCTGGCCGGCGAGACGCCGCTGACCGTGGCGCTGCGCCGGCAGGCGCTGGCCGACCCGGACGTCCGCCGTGCGCTGTTCGGCGACGACCCGCGCCTGCCCATGCTGTTCCAGTACAACCCGCTCAGCCACCACGTCACGGTCACCGACGACGGCGAGCTGGCCTTCACGGTCAACCGGTCGGGCGTGCTGTGCCCGCGGATCGCCTACAACATCCACGACGAGGGCGGGGTCGCGACCCACGCCGCCGTGGCCGAGCGGCTGCGGGCGGCCGGGGTTGACATCGCGGCACTGACAGCCGGCGAGCCCGCGCCACGGCTGCCGTTTCTCTGGGTGTACGGCCGCAAGGACTCCACCGTCAGCGTGATGGGGGCGAACATCTACCCCGAGGACGTCGAGCAGGCGCTCTATCGCCACCCCGAGCTGGCCGCGATGACCAGCTCGTTCTGCCTGGGACTGGAGGAGCAGGCCGAGGGCACGGTGCGGCCGTACTTCGCGTTCGAGATGCGTGGCCCGATCACGGCCGGCCTGGCAGAGCGGTTCCAGCGTGACATCGTGTCCGAGGTGGCGTCGATCAACGCCGACTTCCGCGTGGCAATGGGCGAGCACCGCGATGGCGTGCAGCCAGAGGTGCGGTTGTTCGGCGCCGGCCAGGGGCCGTTCGGACTTGACCGCGGGCGCATCAAGCAGACACGCGTCCTCTCGCCGGTTGCAGCGTGACAGGGCGCTGGCAGGAGCTGGTGGAGCACGCCCGCTGGGCGCCGTCCCCGCACAACGGGCAGCAATGGCTGCTCGAGGTCGTCTCGGCGGACCATGTCCGGCTGCTGTGCGACCCGGCGCGGATGGTGCCGGCGATCGACCCGTCCGGCGCCTTCTCGATGGTGGGGATGGGGGCGTTCGTGGAGACGCTGGCCGTGGTCGCGCGCGCCGGCGGGCAGGACATCGAGCTGACAGGTATCCAGCCGCCGCCAAGCGCCGGGGCTCGCGCGCCGGCCGCAGTTGCCGATCTGTGGCTGCGAGACGGCGGCCGCGACCAGCTCTCGATCGACCTCGTGCACCGCCGGCGCACGTCTCGGATCCGGTTCGACGGCCGGCCGGTCGGCCGGCCGGTGATCGAGCGGCTCGAGGCGGCGTGCGCAACCTTCGCCCACCGCATCGAGACCAGCAGCGAGCCGGAGCTGGTGCGCTGGCTGCTCGACCTGGACGCCACGTACCTGCTGCGCGACCTGCGCCTGGCGCCGGCCCGGGAGGAGCTGGCGAACTGGCTGCGATACTCCGACCACGCCGCGGCGGCCGCCGGTGACGGGTTCTCGCCGGCGGCGATGGACACCCCGGGCTGGATGCTGCGCCTGCTGACGCGAGCCGGCCCGCTGTTCGGGCTGCGGCCGGTGGAGGCGCTGGTGCGCAAGCTGCACCGCAACAGCGTGCGCGGAACGGCCACCGTCGCCTGGCTCGCCGGGCCGTTCGACACCGCGGAGGACTGGCTATCAGCCGGCCGCGCGCTGTGCCGGGTATGGCTCGAGATCACCGCCGAAGGCATCTATCTGCAGCCGCTGGGCTCGGTCATCGACGAGCACGTGCTGCACGACCGGCTGAACCCGGATCGGCAGGGCAGCGTGTGGATGGCGGTGCGGATGGGTGCCGGTCCCGAGCCGGCCCGCAGCCATCGGCTGCCGGGCGCGCGGCTGCTCACGAACGGTCGCTAGACGGCGTACTCCTGGAACTGGGGCAGGTCGTCGGTGATCGCATACCAGGGCGCCTTCGACCCCACGAATATGTGGTGGTCGGGCCGGATGCTGGGCGCGTCGATCAGCGAGCCCATCGCCACGTGCACGTACTGCCCGTCCCGTACGACCGAGAACAGAAAGCAGCCGCACGACCGGCAGCGGGTGTCGTTGGCATCTGGGTCGCCGAACACCGCCAGGCTGTTGTGCCCCTCGGTGATCTCGAGCTTGCTGCGCTCGATGCCGGCGAACGCCTTGAACGCCGAGCCGGTGGCGGCGCGACAGCCCGAGCAGTGGCAGTTGGCCGCGTAGCGGAACTCGTCGACCACCCTGAACCGCACCTCACCGCAGCGACAGCCGCCGGTCAGCATCGTCACCCGCTAGGAGCAGCCGTTGCCCGGCTTGGGGCTGTAGGGCCCCTCGATCCCGTCCTTGGCCTGGAACGAGGAGTTGCAGCCGCAGGTGGCAGCAACGTTGGGGTTGTCGAACGAGAACCCGGCGCCGATCAGGCCATCCTTGTAGTCGACCACCGAGCCCTCCAGGTAGGGCAGGCTGACGGGATCGACCACCACCCGCACGCCGTGGCTCTCGAGCGTCAGGTCGTCGGGGTCGGAGCCGCTGTCGAATCCAATCGCATACTGGAAGCCGGAGCAACCCCCGCCCTCCACGGCCAGGCGCAGCACGCTGCCAGGCTCCTCGGCGGCCAGCGTCTTGACCTTCTGTGCGGCTGCTTCGGTGAGGCTGATCATGCACCGGAGACTAGCACTCGCACATGTCATATGAGCCATCGCTCATGCTAGCATCGGGCGGTGCGCGTCCACCCCTCCCGCTGCCCCGACCGCCTGCTCGACGCCGAGCTGGCCGAACGGGTGGCCGTCACCATGCAGGCGCTGTCCTCGCCCAGCCGGGTGCGGCTGCTGGCGTGCCTGGCGGCGTCCCCCTGCTCGGTCGGCGACCTGGTGACGGCCGTGGAGCTCGAGCAGTCGGCCGTCTCACACCACCTGCGCACGTTGCGCGAGCTGGGGGTGGTGGTCGGCCGCCGGCGCGGCCGGCGAGTGATCTACGCGCTGCACGACAACCACGTCCGCACCCTGCTGGACGAGGCCGTTCGCCACGTCCAGCCCGACGCCGCGCAGGCCGCCGAGCTCCGGCCGGCCGTTGCCGAATCTGACACAGATACCGGGAGGTACCTGACCGTGACCTACATCATCGCCGAGCCCTGCATCGACGTGAAGGACAAGTCCTGCATCGACGTCTGCCCTGTGGACTGCATCCACGAGGCGGGCCGGATGCTGGTGATCGACCCCGAGGAGTGCATCGACTGCGGCGCCTGCGAGCCGGAGTGCCCGGTCGAGGCGATCTTCCCCGAGGACGCGCTGCCCGACAAGTGGGAGCCGTTCGTGAAGATCAACTACGCCTATCCCGACGGCGACACGATCAACGGTCTGGTGGACAGCTACGCCACCGAGCACGACGTCCAGAACACGCCGCCGGCGGCCTAGCGCCATCAGCCGACGAGGCTGGCTGCCAGCCCGACCAGGGCGCACGCCACAACCG
>JBJMJD010000019.1:0-35620 GCA_045806525.1 Gaiellales bacterium
CGATCGCCTCGAACGGGCCGTCCGGCAGCGGCAGCTGGATGAACGTGAGGTCGAGGTCGCCGGTCTCGACCTGCCGCACGAGCGCGCCGTCCTCGCTCTCGGACAGCTGCACGTCGACGTGGGGATGCGCGAACGAGAACCGCAGCATCACCTCGGGCAGCACGCGCGCGCCCACGCTCTGGTACGTACCGACGCGCAGCGATCCCGCGTTTCCCTCGTGCAGCGCCGCAAGGTCGGCCTGGGCCGCTCGCAGGCGCGCCACGATCCCGTCGGCGTGGCGCAGCAGCACCGTCCCTGCCTCGGTGATGGACACGGGGCGCGGGCCGCCCGGCCGCTCGACCAGACGATCCCCGACCAGGCGCTCGAGCGTCGCGATCTGCTGGCTGACGGCGGACTGGGTATAGCCCAGCCGGATCGCGGCGCGGCCGAAGCTGCCCTCCTCCGCCACCGCCTGCAGGGCCGCCAGGTGCCGTAGTTCCACCCCGAGCCAACTATCAGGTTCCATGATCAACGTTCCCTCTGATGGATGTACGTGAGATTGCCGTGCGCATGCACAAGCGGTTCTGAACGAAATCTTCCATAAGCATAGCTAATCATATACACCGAATAGTGGATTTGAGCGAATCGTCGCTACGTCCGATACTTGGGTCATGGCTACTCTCATGATCATCTTCATCCTGGCGGTTGGCCCGCTGGCGCTGCTGTACGGCGTCGACTCACGGCCCACCGACACCCGGGACAAGCGTCGCTGGATCTAGTCGCTTCGGCTAGCCGCCGCGCAGCTCGGAGTCGAGGCGCGCGCCCAGCTCGGCCACCACGTCGAGCACGGCGTCGATGTCGTCGGCCTCGGTGCGGTGGTTGACGATGCACGCGCGCAGCACGAACCGCTCGCCCAGAAGCGCGTTCGAGATGTAGACGCGGCCATCCAGCTGCAGCTCGGTCATGATCCGCTCGTTCAGGCGTGACAGGTACCCGGCGTCGAGGCCGGGCTCTGGCACGTACGCGAAGCAGCAGATCGAGAGCCCCACGGGAGCGGCCAGCTCGAACCGGTCGCGCTCCTGCACACGTGCCGCCATGTAGCGCGCCAGCGCGGCGTCGTGCGAGATGCGCGCGCCGTAGGCCCTGTGTCCGTGCGCGAGCAGCGACACCCACAGCTTGAGAGCCTGGAAGCCGCGGCTGTACTGTGGTCCCAGCTCGCCCAGGCTGACCCCGGCGCCCGTGCGCTCACGATCCTGCCACACGTACGACGCGTGCACCTGGTAGGAGTCCACCAGGTGCTGGGGATCGCGCACCAGCACGCAGCCCGCCGACTGGGCGATGTAGAGCCACTTGTGAGGGTCGAATGCGATCGAGTCGGCGCGCTCGATCCCTGCCAGCAGCGGCCGCAGGTCGTCGGCCAGCACGGCCGGGCCGCCGTACGCGGCGTCGACGTGCATCCAGACCTGCTCCTCGGCGCAGACCTCGGCCACCTCGGCCAGCGGGTCGATCGTGCCGGTCGACGTCGTGCCCGCCGTGGCGACCACCGCCATCGGCCGCAGACCGGCCGCGCGGTCGGCGCGCATCTGCTCGCGCAGCGCGCCGGTCACCATCCGCAGCCGGTCGTCGACCGGCAGCCTCCGCACGGCGGCGGTGCCCAGCCCCAGCGCGTCCGCCGCCCGGTCGGTGACGACGTGCGTCTCATCGGTTGCGTAGATCACCAGCGGCGGCCCAGCGGCCATGCCATCACGGCGGGCGTCCCACCCCGCCATGTGATCGCGCGCGGCCTTCAGCCCGACCATGTTGGCCATCGCGCCCCCGGAGACCAGCAGGCCGGCCGCCTCATCGCCCATCCCGAACCGGCCGGCGAACCACCGCACGAGGCTCTGCTCGATCTCGCTGGCCGAGGGCGAGAGCTGCCAGCCACCCACGTTCATGTTCACGCCGGAGGCCAACATGTCGACCACTGCGCCGGGGACCGTGCCGCTGCCGGTCACGTAGGCCAGGAACCGCGGGTGACCGCACTGCACACCCCACTCGATCAGCACGTGACGCAGGTGGGCGATCAGCTCGTCGTCGCTCATGCCCTGCTCCGGCACCGGGCGTACCACCGCGGCCCGCACCTCAGCGGCCGGCGCGTACCGGGAGATCGGCATGTCGTCGAGGCCGTCGAGGAACTCTGCATAGAGTCCCACCGCCCGATCGGCCAGCGAGCGCATGCGGGCCGAGTCCCAGTCGAGGTCGGACACGGGTGCCGGCGGCTGGGCCTGTCGTGTCACGGACATGCGCGTCAGTATCGCATCGACCCGTAAACTGAGAGAACCGTGAAGCGCACCATCGAACGCGAGATCAAGCTGCGCGCGGGCGCCGGATTCTCGCTGCCCCGCGAGCTGGGCGACGCGCTGGCCCCGCGGAGCTTCTCCTCGATCTATCACGACACCTCCGACCATCGACTGGCGGCGTCGGGTTTCACCCTTCGCTACCGGGCCGAGCACGGCGCCGGCGCCTGGCAGCTGAAGCTGCCACGCAACGGGAACCGGCTGGAGCTGGAGCTGCCGGGGTCGCCGGAGTCGGTGCCGCCGCCGTTCGGCGACCTGCTGGCGGCGACCACGCGCGGGCGGCCGCTGGCCCCGGTGGCGACGCTCGACACGACCCGGCAGGGGATAATCGTGCGCGACAACGGCCGCGATCTGGCCGAGGTGGTGATCGACGAGGTGGTGGTGTCCCGCAGCGGCCGGCGCGTATCGCGTATCGATGAGCTCGAGGTGGAGCTGGTGGACGGCGACGACGCGTCGCTGCAGCGGATCGAGCGGGCGCTGCGTGCCGCCGGCGCCCTCGACGCCGATGAGCGCCCGAAGCTGTTCCGGGCGCTCGGGCTGGTCCGTCCCGAGGGCAAGCCGCCGCGTCGCAAGGCGAAGCCGATGGAGCATCTCATCGCGATGCTTGAGGCGCAGTACCGGGCGATCCTGCAGCACGACCCGGGCACCCGGCTCGGCAGCGACCCGGAGGAGCTGCACCAGCATCGCGTCGCCATCCGCCGGCTGCGCGCCCTACTGCAGGCGGCGAAGCCGATGCTCGATGCGGAGTGGGTGAAGGACGTGCGCCGGGAGCTCGCCTGGGCGGGCCGTGCGCTCGGCGAGGTACGAGATCTGGACGTGCTGCTGGGGCACCTCGATCAGGATGCTCAGCACCTTCCGGTCGAGCAGCGGCACGCGTTCGACGCGCTGACCGTAGCCATCACGTCGCGGCGCGAGGAGGCGCGCAAGCGGATGTTGAACACGCTCCGCGCGCAGCGCTACATTCGCCTGCTCGATCGCCTCGAGCACGAGCTGGTCGCGCCCGCCACAGGTGACGAGCAGCCGTCGCTGGAGCGGATCGCCGGCGACCAGTTTGATCGTCTGCAACGCGAGATGGCCGAGCTGGGCCCCGATCCCGCGGACGCTGCCCTGCACGAAGCCCGAAAGACAGCCAAGCGCGCCCGCTACGCGGCAGAGCTGGCCGAGCGGGCACGGGGGCGCAAGGCAAAGCGGTTCATCGCCGCCACCAAGCAGCTCCAGGACGTGCTCGGCGACCATCAGGACGCCGCGGTTGCGGAGCGCACGATCCGCGAGCTGGCCGAGGGCGCCTCGTCCGAAGCTGCCTTTGCCGCCGGCATGCTGGCCGAGCGGCAGCGCGAGCGGCGGCGCGTCGCGCGCGCCGCCTATCCGCGGGCGTGGAAGGCGGTGCGCAAGCGCGGTCGGGCCGCCTGGTCGTGATCCTGCTGATCCGGCACGGCCGAGCCGGCAAGCGCAGTGCCTGGGCCGGCGACGACAGGCTGCGGCCGCTGGACGCCAAGGGCCGCCGGCAGGCGGCCGCGCTCCCCGGGCTGCTGGCCGGCTTCGGTATCGAGCGCATCCTCAGCAGCCCCTACCGGCGCTGTGTGGAGACGGTCGAGCCGCTGGCGGCCCAGCTCCATCTCGATATCGAGCAGCGCGCAGAGCTGGCAGAGGGCGCCGGCGCCGGGGACGTCGGTCGCCTGCTGAACGACGTCGCCCGCACCACGGTCGCGCTATGCACCCACGGCGACGTGATCGCCAGCCTGATCGGCCCGGAGCGCAAGGCCGAGAAGGGGTCGGTGTGGGTGATCGAGGCCGCGCATCGCAGACCTGTGCAGTACCTGCGACCCTAGCGCTGACCGGTCAGCGGGCTAGGCGGCCTGCAGCTCGCCCAGCAGCTGGCCGGCCAGGCCCTCGCGCAGGCCGCCTCGCGCCACCTCGAAGGGAACGCCCAGCCGCGCCTGAACCTCGGCCAGGATCACCGCGCCGGCGAGCAGCGTGCGGGCGCGGCGCAGGTCGATGGCGTGCTTGCGGGCGAGCTTGGCCGGCGACCGGCCCACCAGCATCTCGATCGCCGCCTGCAGCTCGTCGCGCCCGAGCGTGCGGCCCACCAGCTTGCGCAGGGCGCGGGCGCTACCGCCCGCCGCCAGCGCCACGTCGGGCGTGGCATCGCCGATCTGCTCCAGGTGCATCCGCACCTCGGCGCAGGCGGCGCGCACGCTCGACCGCTGGCCGGTGCCGTCGGAGAAGAAGCGGCTGGACAGTCGCAGCGATCCGAGGTCGATCGAGTCGACCCAGTCCGGCTCGATCCAGCGACCGCCGAATGCGACCTCGGTCGACCCCCCGCCGACGTCGCAGACGGCGATCAGCCCTGGCAGCGGTCCGGCCGCGGCCACGGCGCCCAGGTAGGCGAAGCGGCCCTCGCTCCGGGCCGATAGCACGCGCGGCTCCACGCCCACCGCGTCGTGCAGCACGCCCAGCAGGTCATCGACGTTCGCACTCTGACGGCCCGGCGCCGTCACCACGACCTCCAGCCGCTCGCAGTCCAGCCGGCGGGCCAGCTTCGCGTAATCGCGCGCCGCGCGAGCGGTCTCGGCCAGCTTCGCGTCGGTGATCCGGCCGCGCCGCTCGATCGTCTCGCCCAATCCGACCTGGCGTCGCGCCTCGTGCAACGGATACACGAGACCGCCGGCGCCGCGCTCTGCCGCCAGCAACCGCACGGTGTTCGAGCCCACATCGATGATGCCGATCTTCATCTGTCTGCATTGTCACAACCCCCTCGGACGCTGGGGAGGGCGGACGGTGACGACTCGGTGAACCTGTGGTGAACCTCCGGTTAGACCGGCGGCAGTCAGGCGCGGGAGCGACGGCGCGCACGCAGCCGCGCGCGCCGCATCAGCACCTGGTGGGTGCCGCGCCCCGGGGTGCCTGGATCCGGTGACAGCCGGTGCCAGCTGCCGTCGGCCGACAGCTGCCAGGCGGTGTTGTCGGCCAGCAGCGAGTCCAGCACCGTCGAGACCTCCTCGCGCGCGCGGGCGTCATCGATCGGCGCCACCACCTCGATGCGATGGTCGAGGTTGCGCGGCATCAGGTCGGCGCTGCCCAGCAGGTAGGTCTCGGTGTCGCCCGCCTCGAACGCGAACACGCGGCTGTGCTCGAGGAACCGGCCGACCACGCTGCGCACCCGGATCGTCTCCGACAGCCCGGGCACGCCGGGCCGCAGCGTGCAGATGCTGCGCGCGATGATGTCGATCTCGGCACCGGCCTGCGAGGCTCGGTACAACTCCTCCACGATCCCCGGATCGGCGATTGCGTTCACCTTGATCCGGATGCGTGCGCGCTCACCCTCGGCGGCGGCGCGGGCCACCGCCCTGATCCGCTCGATCAGCCCGCTGCGCAGGTTGAACGGCGCCGCCAGGATCTTGCGGAATCGCTGCGGCCTCCCGAACCCGGTCAGATGGTTGAACAGGTCGGCCAGGTCGGCGGTGATCGCCTCGTCGTCGGTGAACAGGCCGACGTCCTCGTACGAGCGGGCGGTATTCGAGTTGTAGTTGCCGGTGCCGATGTGCGCGTAGCGGTGCAGCCGCTCGCCGTCGCGGCGCACGATCAGGGTCATCTTGGCGTGGATCTTGAGGTTCGCGTAGCCGTAAACGACGTGCACACCCGCCTGCTCCATCGCGCGCGACCACTCGATGTTGCGGCGCTCGTCGAAGCGGGCCTTCAGCTCGACCAGGCATACGGTCTGCTTGCCCTGCTCGGCCGCGTCGATCAGCGCCGGCAGCATCGCCGAGTCGTCGCTGGTGCGGTACACGGTGGTCTTGATCCCGACCACATCCCGGTCCTTGGCGGCGGCCCGTACGAACAGCTCGACCGAGGTCGCAAACGAGTCGTAGGGCAGGTGCACCAGCAGGTCACCGCGCCGCACCTCCGCGAACAGGTCGGAGCGGCCGGTGGTGGCGGCCAGCCGCGGCCGCGTGACCGGCATCCACGGGTCGTACCGCAGGTCGGGCCGGTCAAGGTCGGCGATCTGGGCGACATCGGCCAGATCGAGCATGCCGTCGATGGCATACACCTGGTCCGCCGACACGCCCATGCCGTCGCGCAGACGCTGCACCATGGCGGGGCTGGCGGTGCTGGCCACCTCGAGCCGGACGGCATCGCCGAACCGGCGCCGCCGCAGCTCCAGCTCCACCGCCTCCAGCAGGTCGTCGGCCTCGTCGGAGACCTCGAAGTCGGCATCGCGGGTGACGCGGAACACCACGTGCTCGACCACCTCCATGCCCGGGAAGAGCCACGACAGGAAGTGCGCGATCGTCTCCTCGAGCGGCAGCAGCAGACCGCGCGAGCCCACCGGCAGGAACCGCGGCAGCACCTCCGGCACCTTCACCCGGGCGAACCGGTCCTCCCCGCTCTCCGGCTCGCGGACGAACACGCCCAGGCTCATCGACAGGCCCGAGATGTAGGGGAACGGCTGGCCCGGGCCGACGGCCAGCGGCGTCAGCACCGGGAACACCTCCTGGTCAAAGCGGCTGGTCAGCTCGGTCAGCTCATCCTCGGTGCAGTCATCGATGCTGCCGACCAGGATGCCCTGCTCGGCCAGCATCGGCGTCAGCTGCTCGTGCCATAGCCGCGCCTGCTGGTCGTAGATATCCGTGACGCGAGCCTGAATGTCGGAAAGCGCCGCCAGCGGCGTGCGGCCGTCGGCGGAGCGAGTGGTGACGCCGGCGCCGGCCTGGCGCAGCAGCCCTGCCACCCGCACCATGAAGAACTCGTCGAGGTTCGAGGAGACGATCGAGCAGAAGCGCACCCGCTCCAGCAGCGGCACCTCGGGATCGGCCGCCTGAGCCAGCACCCGCGCGTTGAAGTCGAGCCGCGACAGCTCACGGTTTAGCATCCGCTCCTCGGGCAACGACAGGTCGGGAGCGGTGGCGGTGGCGTCGTTGCGGCTCATCCAGCAATCGTACTCGTGGTGCCGGATCCTGGCGATCACCTGGTTTCAGCATCTTCGCGCCCTTGATCGTTCTAGACTGGCGCCAATGGAGCGGTTGCTGACACGGGTCAGCTCGGCAGAACGCACCCCGGCCGCCGGCTCTGCCGCGACCGCGGCGGCGGCGCTTTCCGCGGCGCTCGTCACGAAGGTCGCCCGGCGCTCCCGAGAGGTGTGGCCCGAGGCCGGCGGTGCCATCGCCCAGGCGGCGGCGCTCGAGTCCCGCCTGTGGGTCAACGCGGCAGCGCTGGAGATGTCGTACGAGGCGGCCACCGATGCGCTGGAGACGAGCAATCAGCCGCGGATCGCCGAGACGCTGCCCCAGGCCGCCGAGGACGCGCTGGAGCTGGCCCGGATCGCCGCCGATCTGGCCGAACTGGCGCTCGAGACCGGCCACCGTTGCGACCAGGCCCACCACGCCGACATGACGGTGGCGGCCGTGCTGGCCGAGGCGGCGGCCCGAGCCGGCGCGCTGCTGGTGGCGGTGAACCTGCTCAGCCGCAGCGATGACCGCCGCTCATCCGAGGCGCGGCTGCTCGTCGCGCGGGCGGAGAGTGCGGCCGAAACCCTTGCCAGCGAGAGGTAAATGGAGTTTCATCAACGTATGACGGCGCTCAGCACGGCAACGGATGCCGGCCTTGTCGCCCGTTGCCGCAACGGCGATGACGACGCATGGGAGGAGCTGGTGCGCCGGTTCTCGCGCTACGTGCTCGCGATCGCCCAGCAGGCCTACCGGCTTTCGCCGGCCGACGCCGAGGACGTGTTCCAGGAGGTGTTCGCGCGCACGTACGAGCGGCTGGGCGACCTCCGCAACGACGAAGCCGTACGGCCCTGGATCGCCCAGCTGACGCGCCGGCTCTGCATCGACCGGATTCGCGCAGCCACGCGGGAGGCGGCCGACCCCGAAGCGCTCGAAGGCGGTGTCGACGACAGCCTCGACCGGCTGGACGAGGCGCTCTCGGTGCAGGAGGCGATGCTGGCGATGCCGGACAACTGCCGCGACATCCTCGACCGGTTCTTCCGCCGCGACGAGAGCTACGCCGTGATCGGAACCGCGCTGGGACTGCCGTCCGGGACGATCGCCAGCCGCATCTCGCGCTGCCTTGGCAAACTTCGTGACCAACTCGAGGGAAGAGAACATGCCCGTCCCCCGTCATGAGTATGAGATGTACGACGAAGAGCGCATAGGAGAACTGCTGCGGGCGATGCCCCAGGCCCCGGAGGCCTGGGTGCTGACGGCCGCAAGGCTTCCCGCCACACGCCGCGCGATCGAGCAGATCGCGGCGCTGGCGGGAGCCGACGCGACGTTCCGGTCGCAGACCCTCGAGGATCTCGAGGGAGCGCTCGCGCGGGCGGGTCTCGAGGCCAGCCCGGCGCTCGTCGAACACCTTCGCGATCGCCTGTGAGCGACGCCGCAGACGATGCCCCCGAGGAGCTGCCTGCCTGGAGCCTGACGGCCGACCAGGCCGCCAAGCTGCGCGATCCCGCCTGGCCGTCGCGGTTCACGCGCGAGTGGGCCTGGGGCGGCTCCACCGGTAAGGGCGTGCGCGTGGCGATCGTGGACAGCGGCGTCGACCCCGACCATCCGCTGGTCGGCAAGGTGCAGCAGGCGGTCACCATCGGCGACCCCGACAAGGTCGAGGTGCTGCCCGACAACGAAGGCGACCTCTGCGGTCACGGCACCGCCTGCGCCGGGATCGTGCGGTCGATCGCACCCGACTGTGAGATCGTGAGCGTGCGCGTGCTGGGCGCCGGCTACACCGGCAGCGGCCCGGTGCTGATGGCCGGGCTGGAGTGGGCCGTCGACGAGAAGTTCGATCTGATCAACATGAGCCTGTCCACGACAAAGCGGCAGTTCTCGGAGTTCCTGCATGAGCTGGCCGACGACGCCTACTTCAACAACACCATGATTGTGGCATCGGCCCACAACATGCCGGTCGAGAGCTACCCGTGGCGGTTCTCGTCGGTGCTGTCCGTGGGCAGCCACGACCAGAAGGGCCCGCTCACCTTCTTCTACAACCCGGACCCGCCGGTCGAGTTCTTCGCTCCCGGCCTCGACCTGGACGTTCCCTGGATCGGCGGCTCCACGCTGCGCTGCAGCGGCAACAGCTTCGCGACGCCGCACATGACCGGCATCTGCGCCCTGATCCTGGGCAAGCACCCCGAGCTGACCCCGTTCCAGCTGAAGAGCGTGCTGCACGGGACCGCAACGAACGTGGAGGAGGCGGCACCATGAGCGACGACCCCATGATGGTGGCGGTGGCGGCCGGCGTGCTCTCGGCCGACGATGCCCATCGCGCGCTGTTGAACTCCGTCGCCGAGACCGCGCGCGCGATCTTCGGCGCCAAGGCGGCCTCGATCTTCCTCTACGACGAGCGCACCGACGAGCTGGTGTTCGAGGCGGTGGCCGGGTCGGGAGCCGATACCCTGATCGGGCGGCGGCTGCCGTCAAGCGCGGGCATCGCAGGCTGGGTGCTGGTCACCCGCCAGCCGCTCGTGATCGAGGACGTTCGCGCCGACCCCAGGTTCGCGCAGGACGTGGCCGAGGACACGGGCTATGTGCCCAAGGGCATCATGGCGGTGCCACTGCTGCACCAGGAGCGTTCGCTGGGGGTGCTGGAGGTGCTCGACCGGCCGGCCAACGCCAAGTTCACCCTGGCCGAGATGGATCTGCTGGGCCTGTTCGCGAACCAGGCTGCGATCGCGCTCGACCTGACCCAGCGCTCACGCCGTGCCAGAGAAGCGCTCGAAGGCGGCGACCCGGCCTACGCGGCGGTGGCCCAGGTGGCCCGGCGGCTCGACGAGATGGGCGCCGACTCGGCGGCGGTGCGGCGGTTGCTGGAAGCCCTGGCCGACGTGCTCGGACCGGCGCACGGCGATGCGGAGTCAGCCGCCGAGCGGCCGATGCGCCGCCGGCGCCGCTCCTGACCCGGCGGGGGCGACGCTCCACGGGACCATGAAAAAGGGGGCCCGGCGCCTGGCCGGACCCCCTTCCGCAGGAGTGATTAGTGGCGGTGGCGGTGAGCCTCGACGTCGGGCTCGGTCGAATCCTGGGTGCCCTCGTCGCTGGCGTGGCGATGGCGATGGCGATGGCGATGCGCCTCGACGTCCGGCTCCGTCGACTCCTTCGAGTCGTCCTTGCCCTCTTCAACAGCGTGGCGATGGCGATGAGCTTCGACGTCGTCCTTGGACGCGTCCTCGTCCTGCGCCTTGCGATGGTGCTCGTACTCCGACATTCGGGGTCCTCCTGCTTGTTGGGCGAACACGAAAACTGAACACATGACGGATCAGCGCACAGAAATCTTCCCACATGCCTTCACAAATGCAAGAACGTGATGAAATGGCGTCGTGCCCGGCCGCCTGACCGACTCCACCCGCGCGTTCCGCGAGGCCTTCTCCAGCAAGGGTCTGCGCAGGCTGCAGCTGGCGCTGGCCGGATCCGTGATCGGCGACTGGGCGTTCAGCATCGCGCTGGCGGTCTACGCGTACGACGCCGGCGGCGCGAAGGCGGTCGGGCTGCTCGCGCTGGCGCGCTGGACGCTGGCGGCGTTCGCAGCGCCGTTCCTGTCGGTGCTGGCCGACCGCTACCGTCGTCGCTCGGTGATGCTGGCCTCCGACTCGATCCGCCTGCTGGCAACCGCCGGCGCAGCGGTGGCCGTGTGGACGTCGGCCCCGGCACTGATCGTGTACGCCGCGGCGCTGATCGTGACCGCGGTGTCCACCGCGTTCCAGCCGGCCCAGACGGCACTCTTGCCGTCGCTGACGTCGTCGCCCGAGCAGCTGACGGCGGCCAACGTCGTCACCAGCACGATCGAGAGCGTCGGTACGTTCCTGGGCCCGGCTCTGGGCGGCCTGATGCTGGTCTGGGCCGGCACCGGCACCGTGATGGCGATCGACTCGCTGACGTTTGCCTGGTCGCTGGTGATGCTGTCCGGGATCCCCCGCGGCGAGCGCCCGATCAGGGAGACGGAGGCGGATGGCGTCCTGGCTGAGGTGGCCGAAGGGTTCGCCGCGGTCGGCAGCAACCCCCGCATGCGGCTGATCATGGGCCTATTCGGCGCGCAGGTGTTCGTGTCCGGCGCGATCAGCGTGCTGATCGTGGTGATGGCCCTGCAGCTGTTGCACATGGGGCAGTCCGGCGTCGGCTTGCTGAACGCCGCCATCGGCGTGGGCGGGGTGCTCGGAAGCGTGGTCGCCGCCGCGCTGGTTGGCCGCGGCCGACAGTCCCTCAACTTCGCGGGCGGGCTGGTGCTTTGGGGCGTTCCGATCGCGCTGGTCGCGCTGTTCACGAGCTCCGGCTTCGCGCTGGCGATGCTGGTCGTGGTCGGGGTCGGCAACGTGCTCGTCGACGTGGCCGGGCTGACGCTGCTGCAGCGGGTCGCCCCCGACGATGTGCTGGGCAGGGTGTTCGGGGTGCTGGAGACCGTGTTCTCGCTGGCGGTCGGCCTGGGCGGAGCGGCGGCGCCGCTGATGATCGACCTGATCGGGATCCGCGGCGCGCTGGTCGCGACCGGGGCGCTGCTGCCCGTGCTGGTGCTGATCACGTGGCCGATGCTGATGCGCCTCGACGTGGGCGTGCTGCTGCCAGAGCGGGTCGCGCTGATGCGCGGCGTACCCTTCCTGGAGCCGCTGGCGGAGCCCACGCTGGAACGGATCAGCGGCCTGCTGGAGCCGGTGACGGTGGCCGCCGGCGAGGCAGTGTTCGACCAGGGCGATGCCGGCGACCGCTTCTACCTGATCGAGTCGGGCGAGGCTTCGGTCGTGCAGGACGGAACGGAGGTGACCCGGCTCGGTGCGGGCGGCTACTTCGGCGAGATCGCGCTGGTGCAGGACATCCCGCGCACGGCGACGGTACGGGCGACCAGCCAGCTGGCGCTGCTGGCACTCGAACGCGACGAGTTCATCGCGGCGGTGACCGGGCACGCGCCCAGCCGCGAGGCGGCGGACGCGGTCATCTCATCGCGGCTGAGTGGGCTGCGGGCGGGCGTGGCGACGCTCTGACGGGCTGAGGATTGGCACGGGCCGACCGCAGCGACGCCGCGAAGCGACGGTTTGCAGCCGTCAGGCTGACGTGCGAAAACCGAGTGTCGCTAGGAGCGAGGAAGGCACAGTGCGTGGCACGGGCCGACCGCAGCGACGCCGCGAGACGACGGTTTGCAGCCGTCAGCAGCTATTCCCAGCGGAAGTCCTGGTCCGTGGTCGTTTCGATCCACGCAACCGGCTGCCCGTCCTCGGGCTCCTCCATCACGGGCATTGTCAGCGTATCTGTGGGCATCTCCAGCGAGACGGCGGGATGCTCTCCCGTCTCCTCCTCCTCGGCGCGAGCCTCGGCCTCGGTCTTGAAGAGCGGGTGATTCTGGAACGGATCATGCACCGCGAACTCGTCGATCGGCATGTCGTCGTCCAGATGGCTGTTCTGGCGCTTGAGGGCGAGATGATCCTCGATCACCGAGGAAAACAGCGAGCTACTACCGGTCATGGACACCTCTCCGGACGCATGTCAGTGAACGTGGAACCCAAACTGCGGGCGTGAATATAGCAGCCGCCTGTAATCCAGTCGTTAACATCTGGTTCGGGAATCCTGGCATCAGGTTACCCGGTTCTTGCCTTCCCGCTTGCTCGCGTAGAGGGCGTTGTCGGCGGCCGCGATCAGGTCGAGCTGGGTCTGGTCCAGGTCCGGGCCGGACGCTACGCCGAAGCTGGCCGTGACTGCGATCTCGTCCTCACCGCCGAAGCTGACCAGCCGCTCGGCGATGGCGGTGCGCAGGCGCTCCGCCAGGTTGACGGCACCCTCATGATCTGTCTGTGGCAGCAGCACGGCGAACTCCTCGCCACCATAGCGCGCGGCCAGGTCGATGTCGCGGATATGGCCTGAGATGGCCATCGCCACCGACCGCAGCACCGCGTCGCCGGCGAGGTGCTTCATGGGATGCGTGTCGTTCACCCGCTTGAAGTCGTCGATGTCGAGCATCACCAGCGACAACGGGGTGCCGAACCGGTGGGCGCGCTCGAACTCGCGGCCCAGCACCTCGTAGAACTGGCGACGGTTCGCGAGCCCGGTCAGGTCGTCGGTGATCGCCTGCTGCTCGACCGCGCGGTGCAGCCGCGCGTTCTCGATCGCCACGCCCGCCTGCACGGCCAGGCCGGACAGCGTCTCGACGTCGTCGGAACCGAACACGCCGCCCTCGGCATCCACCACCGTGAAGCAGCCGAGCAGCGCGCGCTCGCGCACGATCGGCACCGCCAGCAGCGCCCGCGGGGACGCTGAGGATCGCGGCTCCTGCGCCTGCAGCGCCTCGCCCTCGATGCCGCGGCCGACCTGCACCACCATCGGCAGGTCGGTGCGCGAGCCGCGGGCGGTACCCAGCCGCACCTGCTCGGTGGCCTCGCCGTTCTGCGTGTCGTACAGCAAGAGGCGCCCGCCGCGGGCCTTGGTGGCCTGCACCGCCAGCTCCAGCACCCCGCCCAGCAGCACCCGCAGGTCGTGCGTGGCGGCCAGCGTCTCACCGTACCTGGCAACTGTCGTCTTCAGGCGCGCGCGCTCGCCCTCCAGCTCGGTCATGCGGTGCGTCAGCTCGCTGGACATGGTGTCCAGCGCCACGTTCAGCTCCTCGAGCTCGTCGCCGTGGCTGGGCGGAAGCGGCGTCTGCAGGCGCACCAGCGCCAGCGCCCGTTGCGAGAGCTGGCTGAGCGCGCGCGAGATGCGGTCGGCGGCCAGCAGCGCCAGCGCAGCCACCAGCCCCGCCAGCAGCGCCAGCGGCACCAGCAGCTTCAGCCGCAGCGCGTCGATGCGGTCGCTGATGCGAGCAGTCGGGTAGTTCGCGACCATCTCCGTCAGCGCGTTGCCCGGCCCTCCGACGCGCACGGACTGGGCGCGCACATCGGAGCCGCCGATCGTGCCGTCGCTGGCCGCCTGCCCGGGTGTGAAGCCCCTGAGATCGCCGCTGAGGCCATCGGGGCTGGCGATCACGCGGCCACCGCTGGCGAGCGCCAGGTCGACCCCATCGGGAAGCGGGCTCTGCGCCGCAACGCGTAGCAGCAGCTCGTCGTTGAGCGGCATCGAGACGACCACCTGGCGGCCGTCCACGTGCGGCACCAGCTCCGCGCTGGCCTTCCACACCGGCCCCGCGGGCACCGACCCGGCGAACGTGCCCTTGTCGTCGACGAGGGCCACGGAGTAGCCCGGCGGGACGGACGACAGGTCGAGCTGCGACGCGTCGCGGTTGCGGAAGGCCGCGGCCACATCCGGGCGCGATGCCAGCTGCACCGCCACCGTCTGGGCGACGACCTGCTGGGAGCGGTAGGCCGCGGCCGCGCCGGCTGCGCCGATCGAGAGCTTCGCGTCGACGCTGCGGACCGTGTCGCGCGTCAGCAGCGCCTGAACGATCAGACCCGCGCCGATCAGCGGCACCAACGCCAGCCCGACCAGGACGATGGACAGCTTGTGGCGAAAGCGCACGCTTTCAGTGACCCCTTCCCAGACCCAGTCTCGGATTATATGAGCGCGCGGCCCGCCGCGAGCACCCCAAAAGGGGGACACGGGCCGCCAATTCTCAGTAGGCGGCCAGGTCCCGCGCGGCCGAGAGGATGTCCTCTTCGAGCGGCAGGTATTCGCGCTCCAGCGGGGGCGCGAACGGGATCGGCGTGTCCAGCGCTGCGACCCGCCGTACCGGTGCATCCAGATACTCGAACGCGTCCTGCGCGATCACGGCCGCCACCTCGCCGCCGAATCCCCCGGTCAGGTTGTCCTCGTGCACGATCAGCGTCTTGCCCGTCTTTCGCACCGAGTCCAGCACCGTGTCGCGATCGAACGGGACCAGCGTCCGCAGGTCGATCACCTCGACCGAGACGTCCTCCTGCTCCAGCGTGTCGGCCACTGCCAGCGCCAGCTGCACGGTGGAGGCGTAGGTGATGATCGACAGGTCGCTGCCCTCACGCACGATGTCCGCCTTGCCCAGAGGCACCAAAACGCCGTCCCGCGCGCCGGTGGCGACCTGCTGCTTGACGCGGCGGTAGAGGAACTTGTGCTCGCAGAACACGACCGGATTGGGGTCGCGGATCGCGGACCGCAGCAGCCCGTAGGCATCGGTCGCGGTCGCCGGGCACACGATCTTGAGCCCGGCGTGATGGTGGAACCACGCCTCCACGTTCTCTGAGTGGTACGGCCCGCCGCCAACCCCGCCGCCGTTGGGGCAGCGAACGACCAGCGGCACCGCCCAGCCGATGCGGTAGTGCATCTTCGCAGCGCACGTGATCAGCTGGTCGTACGCGCACGACACGAAGTCGGCGAACTGCATCTCGGCGATCGGCCGCTGTCCGGCCATGGCCGCACCCACGGCAACTCCGACGATGCCCGATTCGGCCACGGGGGTGTCGATCGAGCGCAGCTCGCCGAAGCGCTGCTGCAGCTCCTTGGTGGCGCCGAACGCGCCGCCCTGGCGGCCGACGTCCTCGCCCATCACGAACACCCGCTCGTCGATCTCCATCTCGTCGTGCATCGCTGCCCGGATCGCCTCGAGGTAGGTCATCTCAGGCATCGGTGTCAGCCTCCGCGAAGACGCCCAGATGCGCCTCCGAGGGGTCCGCGAACCCGTCGTCGTCGGCCCGCTCGACCGCTTCGTGCACTTCGTCCTTGACCGTCGCGCGGATGCCCTTGAGCTTGGCCTCGTCGATCGTCCGTTCCTCACGCAGCGCCTGCTCCAGGCGCTTCAGCGGATCCTTGTCCGACCACTCGGCCAGGAGCTCCATCGGCATGTAGCTCTCGTACTTGTCGTGGGCCGCGTGGCCGGCCATGCGGTAGGTCTTGCACTCGATGAAGCGCGGCCCGCGGCCGGCGCGGCAGTGCGCCACGGCCTCCCTCATGGCCGAGTAGACCGCCAGCACGTCGTTGCCGTCGACCTCGATCGCAGGAATGCCGTATCCGAGCGCCTTCTTGTACAGGTCCGTGACCTTCGTCTGCTTGCTGATCGGCGTCGTGTAGGCCCAGCGGTTATTCTCGGCCACGAACACCGCGGGCACCTCGAGCACGGCCGCGATGTTCAGGCCCTCGTGGAAGTCGCCGCGGGAGGTGGCGCCGTCGCCGAAGGAGGTGACGGCCACGCGATCCTCACCGCGCTGCTTGTACGCCAGCGCCGCACCCACGGTGAGCGGGATCATGTCGGCCATGTGCGACACCTGGCAGGGGATGTTCCACTCGTAGCCGCCGATGTGCAGGTTGCCGTCCTTGCCGCGCGTGGTGGAACCGGCCTTGCCCATGAACTGCGCGAACATGCGCCACACGGGTACGCCGTGCACGAGGTAGGAGCCGAGATCGCGGATCCACGGCGACAGCCAGTCGCCGTCAGGCCCTCGGCGGAGCGGCGCCGCCATGCCGACGGAGATCGCCTCCTGCCCGCGGCCCGTGTAGTAGCTGCCGGGCAGCTTGCCCTGCCGATACAGGTTCAGCGCGCGCTCCTCGGTGGCGCGTGTCAGCACCATCCAGTAGTAGAGGTTCAGCGCCTCCTCGTCTGAGATGCGCGGCGCGGGGGCGGGCTCGGGGACGGCGGAGATGTTTCGTGCGGGCGTACTCATCGGTTCAGGCGAGGTCCTCGTGTGGGGAGCGCGGACGGGTCAATGGGCTTATCGGCCATTTCCGGCGATACGCTTTAGACGGAACCTCGCGGGTCGGCAGATGCCCAACACGACGTGCTTGATACTAGCCTCGTCCGCGGCCGCCGACTGTCAGCTACACCTGGCCTTAACCCGCGCACCCGAGGCGCCGGGGCTCAGCGGTCGCGCACGCGGTCCCGATGCTTGCCGGACTCGTGGACGCCCACCTTGACGGGCGGCGCCCCATGCTCGCCGACGATCCCGGCGGCAAGCGCTGCCGCACGGGCCGCCTGCTGCCGGGTCGGATAGTCCCCAGCGTCACGCTCGGGCTGGCCGTTGTACTTGATGCTGACCGTAAACACGTGCACCACGCTCCCTGCGGTTTCGGTCGCGCGGAAGCCACGCGCGGTTATCGGGTACTTAGAGAGACGCGCCACCCGACGACTTTCTTCCGCTCTACGGTCGCCGCGGGCGAAGCCAGGCCAGCAGCCGCCGCAGTATCGATCGTGCCGGGGCCTGCTGAGCGGGTGGCCGGGTGCGCCCGTGGGGAGCGTGTGCCAGCAGCGAGCGGAACGAAGCCATTCGCCTCCGAGCATACAACTGCCCGGCGACGAACCTCTCGACTGGGCGGGGTGTCATACTCCACGAAGCGCAATGGCTCCGTCCCCCGCCTCCTCGATCGATGAGATCCGCCGCAAGGTCGTCAAGGAACTGGTCGACCTCGATGTGGCGTTTGCGCGCAGGCGGCTGACGCGCCGCCAGCGGATCGCACGGGACATACGCCGCCGCGCCGCCCGCATTCGGCACCTCGGTCGCTAGCTGACCGGCCCGACGCCGCCCGAGCTGACCAGCCGGCGGGCCGCTCCCGGCGAGGGGGCGTACACCTCGATCTCGTAGCCGAGGCTGGGATAGGCCATGTAGGTGCTGAGCGGATGGTCCGGGTCCACGGCGGCCCAACCGCCGGCCGGAAGCTTGATCAGCGACCCACCACTCTTCGATCCGATCGCGCGGACGGTGGAGAGTGCGCCCTTGACCGGATACGTGCCCACCGTCAGGTAGTCGGGCGCAGCAGAGCCAAGCGCCACGCCGGCGGGAAGGTAGCGAATGTAGGTCCGCCCGTCGGTCGTGTGCGTCAGCTCGTACCGGTACCCCTGCTCGGGCCCGGCCCAGTAGATGGGATGACCCGCCGTGGCAGCCCACGAGCTGAGAGCGCTGGCGGAAAGGCCGGTTACCCGAGGGTGTCTCGCGGTCGAAACTCCGCCGTCTCGCAGGTACAGCCCGGCGGCGGCTCCTACCACCGCTCCCAGTAGCACCAGGGCGAGGAACCACACCCAGGGGGAACGGCCGAGAGCGCGGCTCGGGTCGGGCGTGCCAGCGGTGTTGGAGGTGGTCAAGGTCATGCTGAGCCGATGTATCGTCCCCAACGGGGTACCAGGTCACCCCCCGTTTGGGGGATTCGTCGCTTCCGGCCGTGCCGGATGCCACGCTGCGGCGCCTGATGGCGGCCGAGCTGGGTGAACGACGAGGGGCCCCTTGCGGGGCCCCTCTGACCTACCGGCGAACTGTCCTGCTAGCTCGCGCAGAGTGCATACGCGTTGACGCTGGGAGGAGAGCCGTTTGCCGTGTGGACGAACGCCGTTGCGGTAGCCGTCCAGGTGGCTGCTGCGCTCGGATACGACGAGGTGACCGCTGCGATGGTGTTCGCCGCGGAGTTGCCCGTGATGTTGGCGCCGCCGCCGACCAGCTTCCCACTGGAGCAGGTGGCGGTTGAGCTCACCGTTGCGCCTACAGCGGCGTTGCCGGGAAAGTTGCCGGCAGTACCGGTGACGATCGTCACCGTCGTCACACCGTTGGCACCGTTGCAAACATAGGAGGTGCCGCTGACAGAGACGAGCTTCTGGCCTGCACTGGCGCAGTTCGCACCCGCTGCCTCAGCCGTCACCGTGACGCTTTGACCGTTCGTGCCGTCGGTGCCATTGGCGCCATCCGCGCCGTTGGCGCCGTCCGTGCCGTTGGCGCCGTCCGTGCCGTTGGCGCCGTCGACACCGTTCGTGCCGTCAACGCCGTTCGTGCCGTCGACACCGTTGGTGCCCTGCGGACCCGCAGGACCGGCCGGTCCAATGTCACCCTGAGCACCGTCAACACCATTCGTGCCGTTGGTTCCGTCGATGCCGTTGATTCCGTCAATGCCGTTGATTCCGTCAATGCCGTTGGTTCCGTTGGTGCCGTTGGTACCGTCCGTGCCGTTGGTGCCGGCGAGTCCGGTTGCCCCGGTTGCACCCACCGGCCCCGGTGTCATCGGGCGATGCAGAGCTTGTTTGACACCGCGGTGCAGCACGTTGAGATGCTTGTCTACGCACGTGAACTTCGCGCAGGTTGCGGGCCAGTGTACGGATGTGACGGTGGCTGCGCCAGCGACCCCAGCAGTGCCCAGGGCAATGCCGAGCACGACAGCGAATACCGTGCGTTTGATCTTCATGCTTCCTCCGAAGACGTCGACAAACAGGACAGGAAGAGCGAGCAGCGACCGATCGGGCCGGGGAGCCCTAGGCAGGCAGTGGTCACTCGATTCGGATATCGACCGGTGCGAGGGCTTCCTCCATCACTCCGACGGGGGGTCACGTGCATGGCGGCGGCCGCAGACCGGATCGTGCACGGCGAAGCTTTCGGTAGGCTGCCCGCCGATGACGCTGGTGACTCTCATACCGGGCGACGGCATCGGCCCGGAGGTGGTCGATTCGGCCCGCCGGGTCGTTGACGCCAGCGGCGCCCCGATCGACTGGGAGCCGCGCCAGGCCGGCGCCGAGGTGTTCAAGCAGGGCCTGCCGTCGGGCGTCCCCCAGGACACGATCGACTCGATCAGCCGCTCGCGGGTGGTGCTCAAGGGCCCGCTCGAGACGCCGGTCGGCTTCGGCGAGAAAAGCGCCAACGTCACCCTGCGCAAGCTGTTCGAGACCTACGCCAACATCCGCCCGGCACGTGAGTTTCCCGGCGTCGTCACGCCCTACTCCGGCCGCGGCATCGACCTGGTCGTTGTCCGTGAGAACGTCGAGGACCTGTACGCCGGGATCGAGCACATGCAGACCCCGGGCGTGGCACAGTGCCTGAAGGTGATCTCCCGCAAGGGCTGCGAGAAGATCGTGCGCCTTGCATTCGAGTTCGCGCGGGCCGAGGGCCGCTCCAGCGTCGCCTGCGCCACCAAGTCGAACATCATGAAGCTGACCGAGGGCCTGCTCAAGCGCACGTTCGAGGAGATCGCGCCCGAGTACCCCGAGATCGAGTCCTGGCACGTGATCGTCGACAACTGCGCCCACCAGCTGGTCAAGCGACCGGAGCAGTTCGACGTGATCGTGACCACGAACATGAATGGCGACATCCTCAGCGACCTCACCTCCGCTCTGGTCGGCGGCCTCGGCTTCGCGCCCTCGGCGAACCTCGGCAGCGACGTCGCGATCTTCGAGGCCGTGCACGGATCGGCGCCCAAGTACGCGGGCAAGAACACCATCAACCCGACCGCCATGATCGGCGCGGCGGTGATGATGCTCCGTCACCTGCACCTGTTCGACCAGGCCGCCGCGATCGAGAACGCGCTGCTCTGCACGCTCGAGCAGGGCACGCTCACCCGTGACGTCGTCGGCGATGCCGGTGCCTCCTCCACCACCGCGTTCACCGACGCGATCATCGCCAACCTGGGCAACGAGTCGGCGTCCTGGCCGGCCCGAGAGTACCGGCCGCTGAAGATGCCCGAGATCACGCGCGACCCCGTGATGGTGCGCCCGGCCGTGCGCCGCGTGGCGGGCCTGGACGTGTTCGTCGAGTTCGGCGGGACGCCCGACGAGCTCGGCACCTCGATGCAGCGGCTGGTCGAGAGCAGCCCGGTCGAGCTGAAGATCGTCGACAACCGCGGCACCCGCGTGTTCCCCGCCACCGGCACTCCCACCGATTGCGTGGACGCCTGGCGCTGCCGCTTCATCATGCGCGACTCGGCTGCCGGCCTGTCCGACGCCGAGCTCCTGACCCTGCTCTCGCGCCTGGCCGAGCAGCACCGCTTCACGCACATCGAGAAGCTGCACGAGTTCGACGGCGTCCAGGCCTACAGCAAGGCTCAGGGCGAAGACTGAGAGATAGACTTCGGTCGATGGACGAGCTCGACCTGGAGATGGCAGCGTCACAGAGCGTCGCCGAGGTGATGATCAAGCGACCCAAGACCCTCGCCGCGGGCGCCACCGTCTCGGACGCGCGGCGGGTGTTCGAGAACCCGCGCGTGCAGGTCTGCCCGCTCGTCGAGGACGACGGGCGCCTGGTCGGCGAGCTGACGCGCGACCTCATCCCGGAGTCCGCCGACGCCGCCGCACCGGCCCGCGGCTATGCCGGCGACCGCCCGCCCACCATCTCCCCGTACGCCAGCATGGGCCAGGCCATGGAGCGTCTCGAGCAGCTGGGCGGCGAGCGCCTGGCGGTGATCGATGACGACGGCCGGCTGACCGGCCTGCTGTGCCTGAACCGGCGCCACGGCCGATTCTGCGTCGATCCCCGCTGACTCCGTAGACTGGGACGGTGCTGACCCCGGATCTGATCGAGGATTTCCGCCGCGACGGCGCCGTGCGTGTGCGCGGCGCCTTCACGCCCAACGAGGTGGCGCTGGTCGAGCGCGGCATCGAGCGAAACCTGGCCGAGCCCAGCGAGCGGGCGCTCGTCGCCAGCCGCGACGACGACGCCGGCCGCTTCGTCGAGGACTTCTGCAACTGGCAGCGGATACCCGAGTACGAGCAGTTCATCCGGGGCTCTCAGGCCGCCTCGATCGCCGGGCGGCTGATGGGCACCGGGCAGGTGCGCCTCTACCACGACCACATGCTGGTGAAGGAGCCCGGCACCCGGCAGCGCACCCCCTGGCACCAGGACCAGCCGTACTACAACATCTCCGGCTCGCAGACCTGCTCGCTGTGGATGCCCGTCGACCCTGTCAGCCGCTCCTCGACGCTCGAGTTCGTCGCCGGGTCGCACCTCGGGCCGTGGCTGATGCCGCGCACGTTCATGGACAGCCAGGCACGGTGGTTCCCGGAGGGCAGCCTGCAGGATCTGCCCGACATCGAGGCCGACCGCGACGCCTTCCCGATCGTCGGCTGGGAGCTCGAGCCGGGCGACGGCGTGTTCTTCCACATGCTGGCGCTGCACGCCGCCGGCGGCGTCGCAGGCGACCGCGGCCGCCGCGCATTCTCGGTGCGCTTCATGGGCGACGACGTCGTGCACGCGCCCCGGGCCTGGCGCACGTCGCCCGAGTTCCCGGGTCTGACCGAGCAGCTTGCGGAGGGCGCGCCGATGTGCACGCCGCTGTTCCCCCTGCTCTGGAGCAACCCCGGCTAAGCGCTCGTGAACTTGTTCCAGATGGCGACGCGCTTGTTGAGGCCGTCCGGCGTCGTCTGCAGGATCTCGTAGTCATCGAGGATGCGCTGGGGGAACACGACCAGCGGATTCTGTGCGAGCGAGCCCACCAGCGGATAGCTGGCCGGCGTGCCGACCTCGTACTGGTGGTACTCCATCTCCTTCGCGTTCACCGCCGGCTCGAGGATGTAGTTGATCCACGCGTGTGCCGCCACCGGGTCGGGCGCGTAGGCGCTGATCGCCCAGTTGTCGATCCAGATCTCCGACTTGCCCTCGGGCGCCACCACGGTGAAGTCGCCCTTTCGCGCAGCCTTGACCCGCAGCCCGTCGCCCGAGTAGATGATGCCCAGGTTGACGTCGCCCTTGCTGAACGGGTCGACCTCGTCGGTGTTGATGCGGTTGACGTAGGGACGCACCTTCAGCAGCAACTGCTCGGCCTGGTTCAGCTCGTTGTCGCTCTCGGAGTTCATCGAGTAGCCCAACGAGTTCAGCGCCACGCCGATCACCTCAGCCGGCGACTCGATGAAGTTGACCTTCACGCCGGGGTCCTTGCGCGGCAGATAGTCGAAGAAGTCCTTCCACGACGCCAGGTCGGTCTTGACGATCTTCGGGTCGTAGCCGATCGCCGTGATGCCGACGTCCTTCATCACGGAGTAGACGTTGCCTGGGTCGTATACGAGCTCGGTCCAGTGCGGCGCCAGGTTCTTGAGATTCGGGATCAGGCTGTGATCCAGCTTGGCGAGCAGTCCCAGGCTCTTCTCGATGCGAACGTGATCGGCGTCCGGGACGATGATGTCGTACAGCTTCTGGCCCTTGGTCGCCGTCAGCTTCGTGAACAGCTCCTCGTTGGAGCCGTAGTTGGTCTCCTTGACCGCGACGCCGTACTTGCTGCCGAACGCCTTCTCGTTGTTCGGATCGATGTACTGCGACCAGGTATAGATCTGCAGCGTGCTCTCGATCGGCGCTCCGCTGGAGACGGAGAGCGCCGACGCGGTGCCGCCGCTGGACGTGGAGCCCCCGCATGCCGCGCCGGCCAGGGCCAGGGCTCCCAGACCGAGCACCTCGCGACGATTCAGCCGCCGCCCGTCGCTGGGGTGGGACTCGTCCATGATCTCGTCTCCTCGTGGGGTCTTGCAGGTGTCGGCTGACAGTAGAACGCGGGAAGTGACAGGTCAATCCCCGCCCCACGAAGGACACGAGAGGTCCGAGATCGGGTAGCGTAGCCCTCGTGGGTTACAGCACGCTCCTGTTCTTGCATGTGCTCGGCGCCTTCACCCTGATCGCGTCGGTCGGCCTGTTCCTCGCCATCCTGCTGGCGGTGCGACGGCAGCCCGACACGCTGGTGGCGCAGCGGATGCTCCCGGCCGCGCGCGTGATGTGGGCGGTCGGCGGCCTGTCGGCGCTGGTGTTCGGCATCTGGCTGGCGATCCATGACAGCCAGTACTCGCTGACCGACGGCTGGATCATCGGCGCGATCGTGCTGTGGGTGGTGGCGTCGGCCATCGGCGGGCGCATCTCCGCGGGCTACAAGAACCTGGCTGACGGGACGCTCGCCGGAAGCCAGGCGCTCGTGATGCACACCCTGCTGATGTTGTCGGTGCTGCTGATCCTGCTCGACATGATCTACAAGCCGGGTGCCGGATGATCCTTCTGATCCGCCCCGACAGCTGGAACTTCCCGCTGCTCCTGCACGTCGGCGGAGCGATGGTGCTGGTCGCGTCGCTGACCGTCGCGATCGTGGCGTTCGTGCAATCGTGGCGCGAGGCGGATCCCGACGGCGCGGCCCGGCTGTTCCGGTTCGGCGCGCTGACGATGTTCTTCGCCGCGCTGCCCTCGTTCCTCGTGATGCGGGGCGCCGCCCAATGGATCGTCTCGAAAGAACATCTCGAGAACTCCAACGCGAGCTGGATCGGCATCGGCTTTGGAACGTCCGACCTGAGCGGCCTGATCCTGATCATCACGCTGATCCTGACCGGCATCGCGCTTCGCCGTTCACGGCGAGGCGGCGGCCTCGGCAAGCTGGCCAAGGTCGGCGGCGCCCTGCCGCTGCTGCTGATGGCGCTCTACCTCGTCGCCATCTGGGCGATGACGACCAAGCCCAGCTGATCAGGCCGAGGTCTCGGCGGGCTCGTCGGCCAGCCTGACCACCTCGCGCAACAGCGGCACCTCGCGGTCGTCCGGCTGCTCGAGCTGCTCCGCGTAGCGGTGGCCGTCCCATACCGCCGCGGCGATCGTGGCGGGACACCACGCGTCGCCGATGGCGCGAACGGTGCCCGCCTCGGCCTGCTGCAGCTCGGTGACCAGGCTGTCGCGAGGGTCGCGCGCCGTCACCAGCACCAGCGCGTCGCAGCCGATCGCACGCTCGCGCTCGGTGTATGCACAGCTCAGCAGCGCCTCTCCGGCGCCGCCGCCCGTGACCGTGTGCGTCGTTTCGATTTCGACGTCGAGCTCCAGCAGCCGGCGCTGGATGCGATCCTGCTCCATCGTGTTCACCGTCCACTCCGACACGCGCGCGCCCGGGGTAACCAGCGTCACCCGGCGGCCCTCCCGCACCAGCAGCTCGGCCAGCACCCCGCCCATGTAGTAGTGATCGTCGTCGTAGATGACAACGCGCTCGCCGTCCGGGCGGACGCCGTCCATCAGGTCGTCGGGCGTCAGCAGTGGCAGGTCGCCGAAGTCGACCGGGGCTGTGTGCCAGCGCCCGGTGCCGTCGCGCCGCCAGCTGGCGCCGGTCGCGATCGCCACGTGGTCGAATCCATAGGAGACGATCTCCTCGGCCGTCAGCTCGCTGTTGAACGCCAGCTCCACGTTGGGCAGCTTGCGCAGCTGGCCCTCGCGGTAGTCGACCACCCGGATCCAGGTGGCCAGCCCGGGCAGACGCGCCTCGCTCGCCACCCGGCCGCCCAGGTGGCCCCCTGCCTCGGCCAGCACCACGTCATAGCCGCGCCGGCCCAGCGACATCGCCGCCTCCAGCCCGGCCGGCCCGGCGCCCGCGATCAGCACCTTGGCGTCGCTCTGGCTGGGCCGGATCCGCTCAGGATGCCATCCGCGCCGCCACTCCTCGCCCATGCTCGGGTTCTGCGTGCAGCGGATCGGCGTCATGGTGGCATCACCGGCGACGCAGATGTTGCAGCCGATGCACTCGCGGATGTCCTCCAGGCGGCCCTGCTCGATCTTCTCGGGCAGGAACGGGTCGGCGATCGACGGCCGCGCGGCGCCGATGAAGTCGAGCACCCCGTCGCGGATCATCCGCACCATCGTGTCGGGAGACGTGAAACGGCCGACGCCGACCACCGGCTTTGAGGTGAGCGCCTTCAGCCCGCGGACGTGCTGCTCCTGGTGGCCCTCATCCTCGAACCGGGCGGTGGCCGAATCGTCCTCCCAGGGGCCGGCCACGAAGTCCCAAACGTCGGGCAGCTCGCCCATCCAGCGCAGCACCTGCTCGATGTCCTCCCGTCCCAGGCCCTTCTCGCCCATCAGCTCGGTGACCGTGATCCGGCAGGCCACCGCGACGCGGCCGTCGACCTCCTCGAGCGTGTCTTCGAGCACCTCTCGCAGCAGCCGGGCGCGGTTCTCGAGGCTGCCGCCGTAGCCATCGGTGCGGAAGTTGTAGAGCGGCGACAGGAACTGCCCGAACGTGTTCAGCCCGTGAGAGGCGTACACGTACACGATGTCGAAACCGGCCTCGATCGAGCGCGACACGGCTCGGCGGTGCCAGCCGCGCAGGTCGGCGATGTCCTGGGCGCTCATCCGCCGCACCTGAGTCGGGTCGATGCCGGTGACGGGCATGTGGCCCGCCGCCATCGGCGCCTCGCGGCTCCACAGGTTGGCGCCGTGGATCCCGTTGTGGACCGGCTCGATCCCGGCCAGCGCGCCGTGGGCGTGCACGCGCTCGGTCATCCTTGCCAGGGCCGGGATGTCGTCGTCGTTCCACAGTCTCCCCTCGGCGTAGGGCGACACCTCCGAGGTGGGGTGGATCTCGACCTCCTCGGTGCAGACCACCGCCCAGCCACCCTCCGCCTTGACGCCGCGCATCTCGGCCAGGGCGGTGGGGTCGCGGTGGCCCATGCCGTTGCAGTGCGGCACCTGGTAGAACCGGTTTCGCGCGACCACGGGGCCGATCGGCACCGGTTCGAACAGGATGTCGTAGCGGGGATCTCGGGGCACGTGGGCAGGCGGCTTGCCAGCCGCCCGGGGTTTTGATTGACTAATCAGTCAAGGCGACAAAATCCTACAGGAAGCCGCGGCTATCCGGCTACCTGCTCACGATGAAGGGACAACGAATGTCGGACCTCACCACGAAGCTCTACTTCGGCCCCTGGTACAGGCGGTCCCCCTACTTCGAAGCGACTCGCCGCGCCGGCTGCAAGGCCTATGACATCTACAACAAGATGTACCTGCCGGCCGAGTACGACGACGTTTCCGTCGAGTACAAGGCGCTGCAGGAGGGTGTCACGCTGTGGGACGTCGGGGTCGAGCGGACGGTGCAGGTGAGCGGGCCCGACGCCGACAGGCTGATCGACATGCTGACCTGCCGTGACCTCACCAAGTGCGCGGTCAAGCAGGGCAAGTACATGCTGGTCATGTCGCCGCAGGGCGGCATCGTCAACGATCCGGTGCTGCTGCATGTCGAGGAGAACGTGTGGTGGATGCAGCTGGCCGACAGCGACGCCGGCCTGTACGCGATCGGCGTCCTGTCACAGCTCGATCTGGACGCGGAGGTCAGCTATCCCGACGTGCACCCCGTGCAGGTGCAGGGGCCGCTGTCCGCAAAGACGCTGGAGAAGCTGGTCGGGCCGGCCATCTACGACATCAAGTACTACTGGTGCGATCGCTTCACGATCGGCGACATCCCGGTCGTGATCAGCCGCACCGGCTGGTCGGCGGTGCCGGGCTTCGAGGTGAACCTGCTCGACGGCACCCTCGGCGACGCGCTCTGGCAGGCGATCATGGACGCGGGCGAGGAGTTCGCGATCCGGCCGATCGCCCCCAACGAGGCGCGGCGCGTCGAGGCCGGGATCTTCAACTGGGGATCCGACATCTCGCTCGGCGATACGCCGTTCCACGTGATGGGGCTGGAGCGTCTGGTCGAGGAACAGCCACAGGACTACATCGGCAAGCAGGCGCTGGAGCGGGTGCGCCGCGAGGGCGTCGACCGCCGGCTGGTGGGTATCGAGTTCGACGAGACCGAGCCGATCGAGGGCATCACCCGGCCCTGGCCGGCGCACGTCGACGCCAGGCCGATCGGGCGCGTCACCGACGCCGTCTGGTCGCCTGGCCTGCAGAAGAACATCGGCTACGTGTGGGTGCCGACCCAGCTGTCGGAGCCCGGGAACGCCATCGACGTCGAGTCCGAGTTCGGCTCGATGACCGGGCGCACCGCCACCATCCCATTCGTCGATCCGCGCAAGGAGCGGCCGGCACAGGCGCTGCAGGGGACGGCCGGCTGAGCGACGCGCATCGCGTCAGAGACTGAACGGCGGATACCGATCCGTCGTCAGCAGCAGGGCGTAGGCCTCGACTCGCAGCGCCCAGCGCATCACCCCCACGTTGTAGTCGAACGCCCAGCGCGGATAGCGGCCGGTGAAGAGGATCGCAAACCACGCACAGACGACGACGAAGAACGCGCCGATCGACAGCGCGAACAGCACGATGTAGTGCGGGAACGCGAGCAGCCACTTGATCAGCGGCAGCCACCGCGACAGCGCGGCTCCGTCCGGCCGCTCCAGATCGAGGTGCACCGACTGGTGGTCATCGGTCGACGGATAGCGGTCGTCCAGCAGCAGCAGGTAGGCCGAGATCCGGGTCGTGAACCGTGTCAGCTCGAGGTTCCAGTCAAACCACCAGCCCGGGTACTTGCCGCGGAACAGCAGCATCACCAACACCGGCAGGAACAGGATGCCGGTCGCGACCGAGGCGTAGCCACCGCCCCCGCGGGAGTTGTCGAACACGTCCGGCTGCATGAGCGCGGCGACGATCAGGATCGGTATCGCCGCGAAGATGCGGAAGAAGGTGGACAGCCGGCTCAGCTGGCGGTCGGGATAGTCAACCTCGAGCTGCAGCGGGTACGGGTCAACCGGCGCGACGGGCGGCGGCACCCAGGCGCCGCCCGGATCCGGCGGGGCGCCCGCGGCACCGAGCTGGTGGCCGCAGTTGGGGCAGAACGCGGCACCGGGTGGTACCGGCGCCCCGCAGTTTGGGCAATAGGCCATGCACGCTCCTCCCACGAGGGAACGTGGTCACGCTAGCAACGACGCCGGACCGCTACGCCGGCGGAGCGGCGGCCGTGTCGGCCTGCCACAGGTGGAACTCGTTGCCCTCGCTGTCCTTGCAGGCGGCGAACCAGCCGTGGCCCGGGACCGGCGACTTGGCCTCCGCCTCGCCACCCAGCTCCCGTACACGTGCGCTGGTCGCGTCGATGTCGCCGGTGTCGAAGTAGTACTTGGGATGACCCGGGTTCTCGCCGGCGTAGATGGCCGCCCCCGAGCCCTCACCGGTCTGCGCCATCCGGTAGTCCATCTCGGGCATCCCCGAGTCTCCGAACTCCCAGCCGAAGACGCCGTTCCAGAACCGCTGCGCGCGGTCCGCGTCCTCCGCGACGAACTCGATGTGAACGATCTCTCCCGCCATGCCGCCTCCTCGTCTGATCTCCCTAGAACCCGCCCATCGCCAGCACCGTGGACAGCGTGTCGGCCTCGTCGGCTCGCTTGTCGTCACGGTATCGCAGCACCCGAGCGAACCGCAACGCGACGCCGCCCGGGTAGCGCGTGCTGCGCTGCAGGCCATCGAACGCGATCTCCACCACCAGCTCCGGGTGCACCTCGACGGTGATCCCGTGCCGCGCCGTCTCGAGCTCGAGCAGCCGTTTCGTCTGCCAGGTAAGGGTCGCGTCGGTCAGCCCCTTGAAGGTCTTGCCCAGCATCACGAAGCCGCTGCCGTCGTCCGCGCGGGCACCAAGGTGCAGGTTGCTGAGCCAGCCCTGGCGGCGGCCGTGCCCCCACTCCGCCGCCAACACCACCAGGTCGAGCGTCAGCCGCGGCTTGACCTTGATCCAGCCGGCACCGCGGCGCCCTGCGGCGTACGGAGCGTCCAGCGACTTGACGAGCACGCCCTCGTGGCCCCGCGCGAGGGTGCCCGCCTGGAAGGCCGCCGCCTGGTCGGCCGAACCCACCACGATCCGCGGCACCCGCATCGACTCGGGAACGATCGCCGCCAGCCGCAGCACCCGCTGCCTGGCCGGTTGATCGAGCAGGTCATCGCCGTCGGCGTGCAGAATGTCAAACAGGAACGGCGTCAGCGGGATCTCGCGGCGCAGGGTGTCGACCGACGAGCGGCTTCCGAAACGCGACCCGGTCACCTGGAACGGGTGCGGCCGTCCATCCTGTCGCAGGGCGATCACCTCGCCGTCCAGCACCAGCGAGCCGGCGTCGAGCGCGCGTACCGCCTCGACCACTTCGGGCACGCGGTCGGTGACCTCGTCGAGGGAGCGCGTGAACACGCTCACCTGATCGCCGCTTCGGTGCACCTGGATGCGAGCGCCGTCGAGCTTCCACTCGAGCGCAGCCGGATCGATCTTCGCCAGCGCCGTGGCGAGATCGGGAGCCGTCCCCGCCAGCATCGGCTGCACCGGCCGCCCCACCTCGAGCCGCACCGCGCGCAGGCCGTCGATCCCGTCGAACACCGCGATCCGGGCCAGCTCCCCCGCATCTCCCAGCAGCATCAGCGCCCGCCGCGCCTCGCTCGGCGGCACGGAGGCGGCACGCGCCACGGCATCGGTGACGGCCGACTGCAGGGCCCCCTGGCGCAGGTCGCTCAGGACCAGGCGCCGCAGGAAATCCTGCTCCGGCTCAGTGGCCGCTGCGAACAGCTCTTGGAGGGCGCCGGCCCGCTCCGCCTGCGATCCGGCCCCGGAGATGCCCGCGATCCGCGCCAGCGAAGCGTCCACCGCCACCAACGTCAGCATCGCATCCGCGGCCGGCGGCGGCAGCTCGCGGAGCGCCGCCCAGCCGACGCCCAGCCGCCGCTGGCGCGGCTCGCCGGCGAGGAACCCGGCGCCGATCGCGACCTCGTCGCGATCCATTCCGGCGATGCAGGCGGCGAGCAGCTCGACCTTCTCACTGCGCGACCGGGTGGCGGCCACGGCGGCGGACGTCTCGACGATCTGGCGGAGGAGCACCTCTAGGTGGTTGGTTTCACGACGCTCAGCTTCACGTGAACCTCCTGACGAACTCCAGGGCCGTGTCGGCCACCTCTCGCCAGCCGCTGTCGATCGTGAGCGCGTGGCCACGTCCGCTCATCTCGACGATCTCGGTGACAGCCTGCTTGTTCTTCTTCTGCTTCTTGAAGGAGGCGTTCGCGATCGCCCAGGGCACGGTGTGATCCTTCTCGCCGGAGATGATGAGCAGCGGTCCCCGCTCGGCGTTCTTATGGTCGACCTTCACCTCCGTCCACGGGTTGAAGTTGGCGGTTGCGGCCTGGAACAGCGGAGCGCCGGGGGCGGGCACGGCAAACGCGTCGTAGAGCTGCCGGGCCTCGCTCTCGTCGACCGCGTTCGCGAATGCGTAACGGAACTGCTCGTAGGTGAGCGGAACCGCGCGGTGGCGGTTGGCCGGGTTGGTCAGCACCGGGCTGGCCGAGCGCAGCGCCGACACCGGCAGCGGCAGCACGCCGCGGAACGGCGCCGGATCGATCGCCACCGTGGCGGTCGACAGTCCCCGCCCCGCCAGGATCTGGGCCAGCAGGCCGCCGAACGAGTGGCCGATCACGACCGGCTTGCGGTCCAGCTTGCCGATTACCTCTGCGAGGTGGTCGGCGACGTCGCCGACGGTCTTGTTGGCAAACGTGTCGGGGTTCGCATTGGCCTCGGCGACGGTCTCGGGGTCGTCGGGCCAGCCCGGCGCGAGCGCGGCGTAGCCCGCCGCGTCGAACACCTCAGCCCAGCGGTCCCAGCTGCTCGGAAGCAGCCACAGCCCGTGTACGAATACCGCGGGAACCCGGCCAGTCGCATTGACCTTGTCCACGTCCTGCTGCTCGTGCGTTGCAATCGTCGACATCGCATCCACCCCTCAGTCATGGTGTCGAGCCATCCTAGCCTGGCCCTGGAAGCGCCCACTGCTACCTTGCCGGGCGTGGACGGACCGACGCAGCTGTGCCCCACCGGCCTTGCGCTGGCGGCCCTGGCGATGGTCGTCCTGACCGTGGGTTGCGGCTCGTCGGGTACCGCGTCAACGCCGTCCCCGTCCACGCCCGCGACCATCGCCCAACAGCTCACCTCGGCCGACGCCGCGCTGCGGCCGGCGCTGGACAGGTGGCAAGCGTCCGACCCGAAGCTGGCGAGCACACCTCCAGCCGGCGTGCTGACCGCCGCCGGCCGGGAGCGGCAGCTGGTGCATCAGCTGGCCGAGACGCCATCGCTCATCCGCGCCACGCTGGCGACGCTCCCGCCCCCGCTGGCAGCCGCCGTCCGGTCGCAGCTGCGCGCCGCACTGGCGCTTCGGCAGCTGGCCGGGAAGCCGTCGGGCAAGCCCGTCACGCTGCACCTCGATCCGGCGCCGCCCGCGGGGGATCTGCTGGCCGACTACCACCTGGCGCAGAGCCGGTTCGGGGTGCGCTGGCAGACGCTGGCGGCCGTGAACCTGGTCGAGTCGGCGTTCGGGCGCGTCGGCAACACCAGCAGCGCCGGCGCCCAGGGGCCGATGCAGTTCCTGCCCGCCACCTGGAAGGCCTACGGCCTGGGCGGCGATATCCACTCGCCCCGCGATGCGGTACTGGGCGCGGGCAACTACCTGCACCAGTCGGGGGCGCCGGCCGACGAACGGCGTGCGCTGCTCGCCTATAACCACTCCGGCCTGTACGTGCGGGCGGTGCAGGCGTACGCGCACGCGATGGCGCGCGACCCGCTCGGATTCCTGACGCTGTATGCCTGGGAGGCGAGCCTGCCGGCCACGATCTCGTGAGCCGCCGTTACCGGATCGCAACCCGCCCGACCAGCCGCGGACACGTTCAGCGCGTACCCTTCGTGGTATGCACCTACCCGGCATCACCGCACGACGGGCCGCAGCCGCGACCGCCCTGTGCTGCGCGTTGATCGCCGCGGGCGCGGCCCAGGCGCGTGCCGGCGGCACGCCCCACGCGACGGTCCCCGCCGCGACGCCCACCCTGTCGCAGCTGGTCGGCCAGCGGCTCGTGGTCGCGTTCAAGGGCACGACTGCCAGCCGCAGCCTGCGAGCCCGGATCAGGGCCGGCCAGATCGGCGGCGTGATCGTGTTCGGGTCGAACATCGCCTCGCCGTCGCAGCTGAAGGCGCTCACCGCCAAGCTGCAGCTGGCCGCGCACACCGGCGGCCAGCCGCCCCTGCTGATCATGACCGATCAGGAGGGCGGCCTCGTCAAGCGGATCCCATGGGCGCCGCCGAACCACTCGGCACAGCAGCTGGGACAGCTGCCCACCACCCAGTCACACACCGCCGGCTCGCTGACCGGGGCGGCCTTGCGAGCGGACGGCGTCAACATCGACCTGGCGCCGGTCGCCGACGTGCCCACCGGGCCGTCCGACTTCATCCAGCAGCAGCACCGCGCGTTCTCGACCAGCCGCTTCATCGTCGCCAAGGATGCGTCGGCGTTCGCGGACGGGCTCGAGGGCCACAGGGTATGGCCGACGCTAAAGCACTTCCCCGGCCTCGGACGCGCGACCGTGTCCACCGACGACGCGCTCGTGCACATCACCGCCACCGCCCAGCAGCTGGGGAGGGCGTGGCTGCCCTATAGGGTCGCGTTCCGGCAGAACCTCGACCCGCTGGTAATGCTGTCAACCGCCGTCTACCCTGCGCTCGACAGGCGGGCGGCGGCCTGGTCGCCGGCGGTCATCAAGGGCATCCTGCGACGGCGGCTGGGGTTCACGGGTGTCACCATCACCGACTCGCTGGACGCGGCCGCGCACGTCCGCCACACGACGGATCCCCCGCTGGCGCTGAAGAGCGCAGCGGCCGGCTCCGACCTGATCCTGATCACCGGCTCGCGGATCACCAGCCAGGCCGTGTTCAGCGCGCTGCTCGCGGCGGCCAGGAACGGAACGCTGCCGATGGGCGGCCTCAACAGGTCATACGCCCGCATCGTGGCGCTCAAGGCACGGCTCTAGCGGGCACGCCGTCAAGCCCGGCAGATAGCCTTTGGCAGTGGCAATTCCGGCTGGCAGATACGCGCTCGGGCCTGATGACGGCACGCTCTCCGTCCGCACACAGAGGACCGGGGCGGCCGCCATGGCGGGCCACAACCTGCTGTTCCACGTGACCTCCTGGGAAGCCGTGCTGGTCGTGGGCGATGACCCGGCCAACGCGGTGATCGAGATCAGCGCCGACGGCGGGTCGCTGCGCGTGGAGGAAGGCAGCGGCGGCGTCCAGGCGCTGAGCGATGCGCAGAAGACTGAGATCGAGCAGACGGTCGACAACGATGTGCTGAAGGGTGAGCTGATCAGCTTCGAGTCGAAGTCGGTGCACGCCGACGGCGACAGCCTACGGGTCGAGGGCGATCTGACGCTCCACGGGACCACCCGACCGCTGAGCTTCGGTGTCGCCATGACGGGCGAGGGAACGCTCGGCGCCACTGCGGTGATCAAGCAGTCCGACTGGGGCATGAAGCCCTACTCGACGCTGTTCGGGGCGCTGAAGGTAGTCGACGAGGTCGCGGTCAGCGTCGAGGCGCGGCTGGGCGCTTAGATCCCTGGCCGGTTCCGCTTCGCGCGGTACCCTTGGTCGATGAGGTGCGGATGACCGAGCCGGCGGAGGTGGCGGACCGGGCCGACCTGGTGGTCGATGGCGTCTGGTCGTGGGCGGTGTCGAACAGCAATATCGGCGGCGCCACATCCAGCTGCCAGACCATGGCCGCCGACGGCGAGGTGGTGATGATCGACCCGCTGCGCCTGGCCGACCGCGCGTTCGAGCAGCTGCCGCGGCCGACGGCGATCGTGCTGACCGCCAGGTGCCACCAGCGATCGGCGTGGCGGTACCGCACGCAGCTGGGAGTCGAGGTGTGGGCGCCGACGGACGCACCCGAAGCCGACGAACAACCGGACCGGCGCTACGCGGAGGGGGACTCCCTCCCCGGCGGTCTTCGCGCGATCCGGACGCCGGGCCCGGAGCGGGCGCACTACTGCCTCGTGCGCGAGGCGGCGCCGCGCGTGCTCTTCTGTTCCGACCTGCTGATGGGAGGCGAGCATGGCGGGCTCGAGTTCGTCCCCGCGCGGTTTCACGACGACCCGGCCGAGACACGGCGCAGCGTCGAGCGCCTGCTGGATGTGCCATTCGACGTGCTCTGCCTCGACCACGGCGCTCCGGTCACCGCTGAGCCCAAGCGCGCCATCCGCGAGGCGTTGAGCGGATAGGCCAGCACCGAGCGACGGCAGAGGGAGCCGTCGGGCCCGGACCTCGAGGGGGAACGTGCGGCCCGAGCCCGACCGCTACTGGACCTACGGGCGCACCGATTCCGCAGATTGGGAAGCCATCACAGGGCCGGCGCGGCGCTGCCGGTCACCAGCGGCCCGTCCTCGTACGCGCTCTCGCCGTGCATGGCTTCGTCGAGCCCTTGCTCGGCCTCCTCGCCCACGCGCACCACCGTGAAGCGGTCGATCACCTTCAGCATCACGAACGTGAACGCGAATGCGTAGGCCGAGCAGGCGAACGCGGCAACGACGTGCTTGACGAAGAACGAGGAGCTACCGTGGATCAGCCCCACCCCGCCGGCCGGATTGATCGCGGTGCTGGCAAACACGCCCAGCAGGACGATTCCGAGCATCCCGCCGGCGCCGTGCACACCCCACACATCGAGCGCGTCGTCCCAGCGCAGGCGGTTCTTGAGCTGCACGGCGTAATAGCACACGAACCCGGACACGATGCCGATGATCACCGAGGCGTAGATCGGGACAAACCCCGCGGCAGGCGTGATCGTTGCCAATCCTGCAACCGCGCCGGTCAGCAGGCCGACGAAGTGCGGTTTGCGGGCATGTCGCCACTCGATGAACAACCAGGTGGTGGCCGCGAACGACGCCGCGAGGTCGGTGTTCAGGAACGCGGTCGCGGTGATGTCGTCGACATTCAGCTCGCTGCCCGCGTTGAACCCGTACCACCCGAACCAGAGCAGGCCGGTGCCCAGTGCGATGAACGGGATGTTGTGCGGCGCATCGACGAATTTGCGCTTGCCAACGTACAGCACCGATGCCAGCGCCGCCCAGCCCGCCGAGGCGTGAACCACGATGCCGCCGGCGAAGTCGCGGACGCCCCACTGGGCGAGCAGGCCGTTCCCCCAGATCATGTGCACGAACGGGTAGTAGACGAACGGCTGACACACGACAAGGAACACCAGGAACGCTTTGAACGTGA